>CAYZPW010000018.1:0-31748 GCA_964480475.1 uncultured bacterium
CCGCGCTCCCCGAGAACGCTCCAACAGGCGCATACACGTTCCACGTCGGCATCACCGCCCCCTCCTCCATCTCCAACCTCTATCGCACCGCGCAAACCACCTTCGACGTGACGCAACAGTGAGCGCATGCACCGCCAGCGGGAAACGCCAGCCGCCTGTTACTTCTGCACGATTCTGCGCCTCGCCGGCCTCTCCGAGGCGCGTGTGTGCGTTTTGTCAGCTTTCAGGGCTTTGGCGCGGCCACCTTTGCTCTGCAGTGAGCCCACAGCCCTCACGCCTTGAGCAAACGCTCCCATCCAGCCCTTGACCTCCACGTGGCAATGGGCCCTGAAGAACCCGAACTCGCACAGCCACATATCCGTGCCTCCCGGCACGTCCATTGAACCACCGAATCCGCTCATATAGTAGCGTATTTGACATCCACACAATATGTGGTATGCTCGAGAGGTCATTTATGACGGATCGAGCATAACCCGTAGGAATCATTGCTACATCATCCTCTCCTGATCAGGATGCCCCCACCATTAGTTTTTCCGGCATATATCTCATCAGGTCGGCGATTCGGACCGCGCCGACACAACCTCGCTACCACGAGGCGCAGACCTCCCCTCGACCGATGCCGGTGAGCACAGACTCGGTCTGGGGATCGTGCGTCTGGTTCTCTGAAACTGCTCGCTTATTCCGAGGCGCGCGTTGCGGCGCAGGAGGGGGGTCTGGGACTTCGTTCCGCTGGATGAATAGTTCGGATTGTCGCGGCATGATGATATTCATGGTGTATGGGTTACTGAGAGTGTAGCGTCATTAGCGTCATCAGCGTCATTGTTAGCGTCATAGCTTGTTTGTAGCCGTCTGGCTGTCTTCCCGGCATTGTATGACGCTACTGACGCTAAAAAGCGCAAGACTCACCACTATGGTGTATGACGCTATATCTATGTAGTACTTCACGAGTCTGCTTTTTGAGAAAAAGAAAGAGTACATATAACTTAATAGGTGTAGTGGTAAGTGTTGGTAAAAGTAGCGTCATTAGCGTCATGTTTCGTTGGGTCATAGGCCGTGTGGCTTTGCTGAAGCTATGACGCTAACCGAAAACCTTAGCGTCATTAGCGTCATCTTTTGGAACGGTGTTGTCGTTGTCGGTTTCTGAGTTGACCCAGTCGGGTTGAGACGAGTCTTGGTCGAGCCAAAGGCGGATAATTCGTCGTGTGCCAGGTGTGCTTCGATAGTAGATACCGGCATGTTCAAGAGGTCGTTGGAGTATGTTGAGTCGTCTGGACATTCTGGTGGCGTCTATGGGCCAGGTCTTCGGCGGATGCTGTGTGTCGTACCCTGCGTATCTGGTCAGGGTCTCAAAGAGCTCTGTTGGCGTGCCGCGGAACTCGTCGTTGACTGCGAGGTAGTCGCGTATGGTTGAAGCGACGATGTTAGTCTGGACAATATCAGTGAGGTTCTCGCGTGTGTTCATGGAATAGGCTTCGTAGAACTCATTGTCAGGGCGTCCGAGTGCTCTGGTGAGAGCGACGCCCCATTGGGCTGCGTCGGCCATTCTACATGGTTCTGTGAGTGTGATCTTGGGGTAGTGGACCATGGCCTTGCTGATCAGGTCGAGCAATGCGCCGAAGATACGTGGCTTGGCGTCTTGGAACCGTCGTTGGAACGATAATTCTGCTTCAGGATTCATCAGTCTTTTGAGATGGATTGATAGACATCGGTCGAGGAGGTCGGGTTGTTGTACGACGTTGGAAACGCCGTTGAGGATGAAGACAGGTTGGAACCCTCGGACAACATCATCGTCGTCCGTGTAGTTTTTGCGTTTGGTGTCAGCAGTGCCGGTGATGGCGGAGCTTATGAAGTCTGATAGGGCGATTTTGATGTAGCTGAGGTTATCGAGTATGACCACCCAGTTGTGGCAAGCGTAGTGAGTGAGGCTGTCGAGGTCGCGTGTGTTCCGGCAGGTAGGCGCTGAGGTGGGGTCGATGAGTTCTCGCAAGACCCAGCCTACAGTTGACTTGCCTGAGCCTTCGGTCCCGCTGAGTATGAGCGCGAACGCGGGCCGCCCTGTTAGGACAATGCCGCCTACGAGAAACGTCAGCACGAGTAGCCGGTGTTTCTCAATTGTGTCGTCATCTCCTAGTTGGGGCAGGAAGTCCCAAAGTTCATTGATGTCGCCGCCTGGGACGGGTTTGGACTGGGGCCTCTGGTGTTTGTAACGTCTGAAGATAGGATGGGGCATCTTTTCAAACTGCCATCCAGAGGGTCTGATAGACACGGTCAGCCAGTCGTCGGTGAGTAGATCGTATCGGACGCAGCGGGAGTCAGGTTCGGTCATGACGCGGTTGAACAATACGCGTTTCTGGGAAATCGTGGTCTCGAGGGCTTGGCAAACATCGCCGATGGTTCGTCTGCCAGCGGGTTTCTCATGAGACTGACGCAAGAATAATTGGCCGAGGTCCCTGGTCATTACGCGACTGGCGACGGGGGCGATCTCAGAATGCGTAGTCTGTTGGAACTCGGCGTATGCTTCGCCGAACTGGTCTTCAAATATGACGTATCGCTTTCGGGCCAACGCGAAGAGGATTGTCTTGTCGGGGGGTATGACTTCCTTTTGAGGCTTTGGGGCAGGCTTCTGAGTAGGCTTTTTGGCCGTGCCAGCGGAGGACAGTTGATCACGGAACCATTGGTCGAGATTATTACCGCGGACAAGGTAATCAGTTAGATCATGCGAGCCCTTAGGGAGTTTGAAGATTTGAAGATTGTCGAAGCGTTCTTGCCATTCCTTGACCATAGCCGCGCCGCCGGCGTCGGTATCCGGCACGAGGATTGTGTGGTCGAAGGTCAGGACGAGCGCGTTGAGCTTGCTACTGATTCTCGTAGTCGAGCCTATCGCCGCTGCTGACATCCCGGTCTCTTGAAGCAAGATGGCGGCGTCGAGCTCGCCTTCGAGAATACAAAGCGTCTTGGGGTCGCCGTGCAGATAGAAGAGGCTGCGATCGCTGTGCTTGACGGCTTGATATCTTTTCTCTTTGCCTTTGGGGTTCAGACGTCGGACGTTGACAGATAGCACCTTGCCGTTCACGAATGAGGGGATGGTTACACCTGAGATGACTGTCGCGTCGTCGAGCCCAAATGGGCGTTCTCGGTCATTGTATGCGAGGCGCATTCGCTCGATCATCTCATCTTTGAGGGCGCGTCCATGGAGATAGTCGAGGCCAGGCTTGCCCTCGTTGCTCCAGAGGCGCGTCTGACAATTATCGACGAGCTTGGCGGCGAGCTTCTGCCAGACGAGGCGCTGCTTCGGGCTTAGTTTGTCTCGTGACGGGGGCGTTGGGGTCGGTTCTGTCTGGGGATGCCAAAGCCCTTTACGCTTAAGAGCAGCGATTACGTCATCCTGAGAGCATCCAGCACGGCAAGTAAAGAGCAGGTTGTCGCCGTTCTGTGTGATGTCTAGAGACGGGTGCTTATCGTCGTGCGCGGGGCAATGTGTTCTCCATTCTTGACCATTAAGGCGCGCGCATTTGCATCCGGCATTGCCACAAGAAAGTCGCTGTGCAAGTTCCTGGGCAGTCATCGCAAGCCCTCCCGCACCGCGAGCATCTGGCCGAAGACCGTCAAAGGCAGACAGTTATGGAGGTGAGAAAACAGTTGACAAAGGCCGTCGCCCTGCCGTAACTTACTTATGCTGTTTGGTTGGGCCGTCGTCAGGTTGTGAGTCTGAAGGCGGCCCAATTCTTTTTGGTCGAGCATCAGTTACCTCCCGGCTGTTTCGGCTTGTCGCGTCCGATGGCCAGGTCGAATGCGTTGAGGGGTTTGCCGTTGGCGTCCAATAGTTGCTCGAGCACGAGCCGCTCCTCTTTGTGGACTCGCCGCCTGCCAGCTTTCTTGCGCCTGTGTTTTCGCTGCATCGGCTATCTCCTGCCCTTGTAGCCGACGGGCGGAATGGTGTTCTCGCTCAGGAACCGGTCGAGCTCGAGGCGGTCGATTCGGACGGTTTTTCCAACCTTGCAATAGGCCAATCTGCGGAGAGCGAGCTTGTAGCGAAGTGCGCTTTGGCTCATACCAAGATAGATCGCGGCTGCACTGACGCTGAGATATCTCTGCTGGACACTGTCTTTCTGCATCTGTTGACTCCTTTGAGAGTTAGCTGTTACCTGTGCACATTGGGGAGATTTGACTTTCACTCAAACTGCCCCCTATAGTGTGGAGGTCAGAACGGACATATGCGATTGTTGTGGTGGATTCATTGCTAGGCAAATATCTATTTCCCTTAACAGAACGAGGGAAACTTATTAGGCGAATCGAGGAAGAACTCAGATCGTCCTCTAAATGGCCCACTTTAGATGAATATTTGGCAGTGGAACGAGGCGGCTGCATACAAAGATCGCGCCGTATCAAGAAGATCTTCAGGTTGGCCAGGGACATCGAAGTCGGATTGGATCGGGCCATACCGCTGCTTGAGACGGCTTGGTTGGGACGCTCGCTAAAGGCCGCAGCCGACCGTGGGGCGGCCTTGCCCCTGTCGGTCTTTGTATTCTACTACGTACTGTCCTCGCGCAATCGCCATCTCCATCCGTTTCCACGATACTGGACGTGGTCCCGGAAGTCCTTTCAGACAGCCGACAGCCTCACTAGTGAGGTCCAAATGCCACGAGATGTTCTGTGCAGAATCCGACCATCCGAGCGAGATGATGGCGCCTCGCGGAAATACGGCCTCCAGTTAACCGGTCTTCGCGCTGACCCCTTCACGTGGTTCCGTAAATCCAGCGGCATGCTGGTAGATCTAGTCCGGAAGTTTGAAGGCGAGCTGGCTCTCCCACTCAGGGACGAGGAAGACCTGTGGATTGTCGTGGACTCCGCGCAGTTGTTCTATTCGAAGACCGGTGAAGCATGGAATTCACCCACCGATCCGTCTCATCAGTGTCATTTTATCGGTATGAAGCTCCGCAATCCGCAATTGGCGGTCGCCAGGGTTCTTGAGAACCGCAAATGCGGTTTCGCGGTAGCGCTGAATTCTGAAGGATATATCGCTTCCACGATAGAGTCGATTGACCACTATCGAGTGTATGTTTCTGTGCCCAGCGCAGTCACATATGCCGAAGCACATGATCACCACCTTAAGATGTTGGCAGACCAGATTAAGGAACAGTGCAGGCTGAAATCGTTTGGGTTGGGGGAAGCCCAGATCGGTAGCATCTACAGAAATGCAGCCGCGGAGATCAGCTTCAAGGATGGAAGAGCATCCCGAAAAGAGGTCGATCGGCTTCTCGACAGCCTAGGGTGCGGTGAGATCCAACACAATTATCTAGGGAAAAGGACCCCCGACGACCAGAAGTGGCATGCAGAGGGTAAACAGGCCCAAGAAGATTACGGATGCCATCAATATGATGCCAGCTACCATGACGATGATATGCAGTGCGCTGGCTCATCTGATAAATCCTACGAGCCTCCCAGAGTTTGGACGCCGCCCAAAAGGGTATCCGATATGAAACCGGCTGCACGTTCCAAGTTCTTCAAGGTCAACCCCGCTCTCTATAGTGCTTACATCCATCGTGAGCGTCATCGGTACGCCCGCCCCAATGTTCATACGCTAGACACCCGGGGGATCCTCAAACCGGCTGAACGCGGCGCATTCCGCGCTGCGTGGCATGCTTATTCCTGCGGCTTCAGCTACTACGATCGATCAGGTTGGAGTATGAACGATTATTTTCGGCTTCAATACGGCAAGAGCAAGGCATCCGGCATGAGCAAGGCGCTGCAGCGTGCAATCAGACGCCTCTCGGCGGAGAGCTGCTGATTCAGGTCAACTATGCAAGATAGAGGTTAGATCCGCCATGGGAGTTGTATTGAAGCGAAAAAGTCGCGACTCAAGAACGGATTCGTCCGATGACTGAACCTGCAGGGGGGGTCGGGATGCTCTGTGCCGCGCGGCGGAACGGGTTTTGAGAGAGGGAGGCAAGCATGACTGAAAAGGGCAGCGGGGGAAAGACGAGAGGGCTTTACAAGCAGCCGAAGTCGCCCTATTGGTGGATTCGATACAAGGATAGCGAAGGTAGGTATTGCCGCAAGAGCACGGGTCAAACGTCGAAGAAGGCGGCGCTTGAATACCTCTCAAAGCGACGCATCGAGGCGTCTGATGAGAAGTTCTTGGGGAGAAAACCAGCGACAAGGATGAACTTGCGGGAGCTTCTTTACGAGCGGTACTTGCCCTGGGCTGAAAGTGCAAAGGCAACGTCCAGTTATCGACGGGATACGTTCTCCGCTAAACGACTATGCGAGTATCTTGGCGAGAAGCGCGTGCGTGATTTGTCCTTTGAGCAGGTTGAGAGCTATCGACAGCAGCGCATCGACGCGGGAGCCACCCCCGCGACCTGCAATCGTGAGATTGCCCTGCTTCGGCACTGCATCAACAAGGCCATTCAATGGGGACTGCTATTTGGGGACAATCCGGTCGCAAAGCTGAGGGCATTCAAGGAGAAAAGCCGGGTTCGGTTGTTGACTCAAGACGAGCAGACCCATCTGCTTCGGGCGTGCAAGCAGAGCCGCCAGCGTTCACTGTTACCCTTCGTCAAACTTGCTCTCGTGACGGGCTTGAGGCTCGGAGAGCTCCATGCGCTTCAATGGCAAGACCTTGATCTACCGCGCGGGACCTTGACCGTCAGGGACGGCAAGGGCGGCAAGAGCCGTGTCGTTCCTCTCAACACAGAGGCCGTTGACACGTTGAACGCGGTTGAGCGTAAGTCCGATCACGTGTTCCCCGCCCGCTCTTACAAGCACAGCTTTATGACCGCTCTCCGTCGAGCCGATCTGAACGACTTTAGGTTTCATGATCTACGTCGGACATTTGCAACCAACTTACTTGCCCAGGGGGCGGACTTGATCACTGTCCGGGATATTTTGGGGCACGCTCAGATTCCTCAAACGTTGATATACCTGGCGTCAAGTCGGGACCGGCTGAAGCGCGCCGTGGACAGGTTGCCGAGTCTCACACTGCAGGATGATGCGGTTGAGTGTGAGACTGAGGTTGGGAGAAAGATAGCGTACTGACAGCATACTAGGCGTTTTGGCCGTATGCGTCATAGGCCATATAGTGGTGTTGCGAAGGCTGACATCTGCATTCCTAATCCACGTGCCGGAGGTTCGAATCCTCTCGGGCGCACGCCTTATAGCAGCCTTCCCGGTTTCCACTTATGAGTGCAGATGTTGTCGGACGTGATTGTCTGCCTCATGTAGCGAGCGCACGATGGACGCAGACCCTCCCCGAACCGTGGGATGCGGCTAGCTTACGTCTGCGGAGGCTCTTCTTGTCTCGCACCTCTTGATCGGTGGTCAAATGGATGTAATCTTCCATAAGTCGATGTAAGTATTCAACTGGGGATCGAAAGCGAACCGGGCACTGGGAATGAGATGAAGTGTTACAGCTGCGGGACAGAGCTGCCTGAGGACGCGAATTTCTGCTACAAGTGCGGCGAGAAGCAAGGCCCGTCGAGGCGTCCGCTTTTTTCCGACAAGGAGATCACCGAGATCCGTGCTAGGGCGGAGCCGGAGGAATACGTCGTAAGGCTTCGTAAGATGGTGGAAGAGGGTCTTCGGGTCGAGCGGCGGCAAGCCGTGGTGCTCTTCGTAGATGTCTCAGGCTTCACGGCCATGACCTACGCGCTTTCGCCCGACCAGCTTAGGGAGGTGATGCGGGAAGTCTATTCTGTCATGGACGAGGCTATCTCGAAGTGCGGCGGCTGGGTTGACAAGTTCATTGGAGACGAGGTCATGGCGATCTTTGGGGCGCCGATAGCGCTGGAACGCCCTTGCGATCAGGCAATCGCTGCCGCGGACGAGATCGTCATCGGGCTTGCGGCTGTGAACCACCGCTTCAAGGACATTCTTCCTGAATCACTTGCGATACACGCCGGGATAGCGTTTGGGCAGGTTCAGGCAGGCCGGCTCGGCGATTCGGAGAAGCTGGAGTTCGCTGTTCTGGGCGAGACCGTGAACGTAGCGAAGCGTCTGACAGACGCTGCGCCTCCGGGAAGCGTGTTCGCATCCAAGAGGATCGAGGACCGCGCAAGTGAGAGGTTCGAGTTCGAGTCCCTCCGGACCCAGCAGTTTCCGGGGCTCAAGCAACCAATGGAGGTCTTTCGGCTTCTGGGGCCGCGAAAGACGCCTGACGAGCGTCCTCGATTCTCCCAATTCGAAAGCCCAATGTTCGGTCGCGACCGGGAGGTTCTTGAGCTGGTCGAGAGCTTCGAAAAGCTCAAAATGTGCTACCCAGACCCACAGCCGTGCCGAACCGGGGAGGGCAAGTACCGAGACGCCTCGCGGATATTCAGCATCACAGGCGAGGCCGGAATGGGCAAATCACGTCTGAGGCGGGAGCTTAGGAAGCGCCTGTCGGCCGAGCTTGTCGAGGGTGGATTCAGGTGGCTCTCCGGCAGCGGCTGGAGCATCGGCCAAACTCCTCTGTATTGGCCGATAAGGATGCAGATCGCGTCCGCGCTCGGCTTCGAGATGGATTCGCCGGGCGAAACGATCGGCAAATCGCTTTCCAGTCTCAGTGATGACGAGAACGGCAGCCGGGAGCTCGAGCCCTATCTGTACCACCTCTTCGGGGTCCCGTATCCGGATAGTCCGATACCGACGTTGGCCCCAAAGACCGTCAAGGACAACCTGTGGATAGCCATCAGGCGCTTGTACGCCCGCTGGGCTTTCGAGAAGCCGTTAGTTCTCGTCTTCGAGAATATGCACTGGGCTGACGGTGGTACGGTTGATTTTCTGGATTACCTTGCGGGATTTGTGTCTGATTTCCCCGTAATGGTGCTCATTGTCTCCCGACCGCAATTCAAGCCCGAATTGGCCAAGAGGGCTGATGTTCCTTTCTCAGAGCTAGGGATTTCCCCGCTTTCCAGGGACGCCGAACGGCAGCTGTTGGACCACTACATCCAATCAGGCGCTTCAGAGGAGGCTCTGATTCGCAGGCTGAGGGAGTATTCGGACGGCAACCCCCTCTTCGTTGAGGAGTTCCTCCTTCTACTCCTTGAGGATGGCAAGTTTGAGGCGGTAAATGGCAAGCTGCGCCTCACCGAGGATGTTCAGAAGATGCCGGTGCCGGCCGGTGTTTCGGCAGTTCTCGGCCAGCGGATCGATAGGTTGGAGCAACGGGACAAGCGAGTTGCGTACTACGCTGCCGTAATCGGCCACTCATTCCCCTACGGTCTGCTTTGCGATATCCACGGGTCGCTGCATGATGTCGATGAAGTCAGGGATGCGCTTGACGCTCTCATGCAGCGGGAGATTATTCTGCAAAAGAGGGCGGAGCCAGAGCTTGAATACGTCTTCAAACACGTCTTGACCCGCGAGATGCTCGTCTCGCGACTCGTGGAGGGCTTAAGACGCGAGCTGTCGAAGCTGATCGCCACGAGGGTAGAGAAGCTCTACTCGGACCGTATCGATGAGTTCCACGGGATTCTGTCCGAGCATTGGGAAGCGGCGGGAAACACTCGTAAAGCGGCTCGCCACGCGGCCTTGTGGGCGGTATGTAATCGGGAACAGCAGCGAAACTATGAGGCCAGCATTGCTTTCAAAAGGTACGACCGCCTCTCAGACAAACTCGTTCTTGCTGCCTTATCCCCGGAGCAGGAAGCGGACGTTTTGCTTGCACGCATCAAGCTGTTGACCGTACTTGGTTCATTCGAGGATGCAATCCAGCTGAGTCATAGCCTGGGCGAAATGCGCCACGGCAGTCACAAGGCGGTCGCCTTATGCAAGGAGGCGCGGTTGAGGCAGCTGATGGGTGACTCGACGCGCTCGCTCGCGCTCGGCGCAGAGGCCTTCGACCAGGCGTCGCGGCAGTCTGATCTCGAAGCTCAGGCGGACGCGCTGAACGTGCTGGGCATTGTGCACGCTGACCACGGCGATTCCAAAGAGGCCCTGCGCTCCTTTGAGGAGTCGCTTTCGTTAAGGCGGGAGCTTGGCGACCGGCAGGGCATCGCGGCCGCTCTCAACAATATCGCCTGCGTTTACCGGGGACAAGGCCGCTACGATCTGGGACTTGAGCACATTCGGGAATCCCTATCAATATCCCGACAGTTGGGCGATCGCGCCGCCACTGCCATATCCCTAAACACGATGGGCCTTCTCTATACCGATCGTGGTAGCCCTAAAGAGGCGCTGGAGTGTTATCAGGAAGCTGTCGTGACGATGCGAGAACTTGGCAACCGCTACGGCATCGCCATATCGCTCAACAACATCGGTATGGTGCACCATTTACGCGGCGATTGTGACGAGGCGCTTCAGCATTACATGAAATCACTCGAGATAATGCGCGAGTTGGGCGACCGTTCTAGCGTCGTGCTGCTTCTGTCGAACGTAGGCTGTATCCACGCTGATAAAGGGGCCTTTAAGGAGGCGATGCAGGCTGCTAGCGAAGCGGAGCAGATCGCAAGGTCCATTGGCGAGAGGATGCACCTGGTCCAATCGCTGGCCATACTCTGCCGGGCATACGCGGGGACGGGAAGCTTCAGCCGGGCCCTCAAGTTCGGAAACGAGGCTCTGGGTATATCAGAAGAGGCCCAGAACCAGGAATACATGTTCATCGCTCGCCACGCAATGGCCGAGGCGCACCTTCAAATGGCGCGCTGGTATGCCCAGCACGGACCAGGGCGCAGACCCCCGCTGCCTCGCGAGGAGGCGCTTCGCAACGCCTCAGAGTTCGCCAACCAGGCCAATCAGCTGGCCGAGTCAAAGGGGATGAGAGGCTATCTGGCTAGGGTCAAGACGCTCCTCGCCGAGATCGAGGGATGCCCCGAGGGCTCGTAGGGGCAGGCTCATCTCGTCTTTGGAGTGCGGTGAGCTCTCACCGCTTTCAATGGCGGTGGCTAGACACCGCCATCCTCTAATGAATCTTCACCCCACGAATCAAGACCATCAACAATAGCCGGTGCCGCGTCAAGCCGCGGCGAAACAAAGCGGCGCCTGGGCGCCGAACTCCAAAGGGCCTCCGCGCGCTTGCGCTTGGATTAACCTGATTTTTCGGGACTGAAAACAGCTTGCAGTCAGTCCAGCAATTGCGTAGAATCCCGTCCCGAATTGACAGACAGCAGATATATCTGCATATTGTCTGGTGGAGAGTAGGCGCCAATGCGCAGCGATTCGGTTTTTGTTTGGCGCTTACTCTCACCTAATGCGGTTTGGGCATTTATGTATTGCACATTCATAATGCACAAAAGACGGGAGACCTTCGATGACCAGAAACATCAATCTTATCCTCATCATCTCAATCCTTCTCACTTTCTGCCTTATCGCTTTTGCGGCCGCGTCCGACTATTACGTTGACGCAAACTCAGGCGATGACGGCAACGACGGCTCGCAGGGCAGCCCCTGGAAGACGATCTTCCACGCCCTGGACAGCGTGACCGGAAGCGCCGGCGATCCGGCAACCATCCACGTTGCAGCCGGCACATACTCCGCCTCAACCAACGGCGAGTTCTTCCCGCTCCACACGAAGAGCTACGTCTCGCTCTCAGGCGAGGACCGTGACACCACGATCCTCGACGCCGAGGATGCCGCCGACCCTGTCATTGACTGCAACAGCGTGGACGACTTCACAATTGAACGACTCACCATAACTGGCGGCTATGGTGAAAGCTCCGGCACAGGGGGCATATACTGCAATAACAGCTCCCCAACGATCCAGAACAACACGATCACCGGCAATTTTGGTGGGGATAATGGCGGTTTAGCATGCGCCTCATGCTCGCCGGTCATCCGGAACAACAAGATCATCGGGAACGATTCGTCTCATAGTGGTGCCGGGATAAACTGCGCCGCTGCTTCCCCATTGATAAGTAATAACATCATTAGCGGTAACTTGACTCATGGCGGCGGCGGCGGGATACGTTCTGCTAACAACAGCGCCCCGACAATCGAGAACAACACCATCACCGACAACACGTCTTTGGGAGGCTATGGAGGCCAGGGCAAGGGCGCAGGGATATTCTGCCAAGATAGCTCTCCGACGATCAGGAACAATATCATCACCGGCAACGCTGCAACAAAAGGAGTAGGAGGTTATGGTGATGGTGGAGCGATATTTTGTGAAACCTCTTCCCCTACAATCGAGAACAACCTGATAGCGGACAACTCGGCGGACGGCGATGGCGGAGGGATATACTGCGAGGATAACAGTTCGCCCACCATTCAGAACAATACGATAGCCGGCAACTCGGCGGGCGACAACGGAGGCGGGATCTCCTGTATCGTAAACAGTTCGCCTACCGTTACCGACTCGATCCTCTGGGGCGATTCGCCGGATGAGATCTACGTTGATGGGACGAGCTCCATTGACATTACGTATTCCTGCATCGAGGGCGGATACACAGGGACAGGTAACACTGACGAGGACCCGCTGTTTGTGCATGGATACTATTTGAGCCAGACTGGGGCCGGGCAAGGCTCGGACAGCCCGTGCGTCGATACCGGCAGCGACACCGCGGCGAACCTGGGGATGGACGACAAGACGACGCGGACCGACGGGACCGATGACTCTGGGACCGTTGACATGGGCTACCACTACGCGATGGGATTGACCACCTTCTACGTTGACGCCAATACCGGAAGCGACAGCTACGATGGCAGCCAGGGCAGCCCTTGGAAGACCATTACGCACGCCCTCGCAGCGGTCTCTGGGACTGAGGACTATCCTGTCATCATCCACGTCGCGGCCGGTACCTACGCCGCCTCAGCCAACGGCGAGACGTTCCCGCTGAACATGGAGGACTGGGTCTCGCTGTCCGGTGAGGACAGAGACAGCACCATACTGGATGCCGAGGATGCCGCCTATCACGTGATCTGGTGCGACGGCGTGGACAACCTCACGATAGAGGGTTTCACAATAACTGGTGGGAACGCCAATGGGACAGGAGACTACGCTACGAAAGGCGGCGGCATATATTGCTTGAACAGCTCACCGACAATCCAGGACAACGTCCTGACGGCCAATACGGCCAATACATTGGACCCGCCGGGCGCAGGCGCGGCCATTTACTGCGACGAGGGCTCACCGAGAATCGTCAGAAACGTCATAGCGAGGAACTCCGCATCTAATGGGACAGGCGCAGTATTCTGTTGCTTGAAGAGTGCTCCGACCATCGAAGGCAACACGATAACTGACAACTCAGGGAGCGGGATATCCTGCAGCGACTATAGTTCGCCGACGATCGTGGGCAACATGATCGCATACAACAACCAGTCCCTTTTCACCGGTGGAGGAATACACTCTGATAGCGGCAGTTCCCCCAAAATCACAGACAACATCATTCTTGGCAACCAGGCGCATGCCGGCGGGGGAGGCGTAGCCCTCCATGAGGCAGAGTCAGTGACGATTGAGAGGAACATGATTAGCGGCAACCACTCTGGAGGTGCGGGCGGCGGGATATTCTCGCACGCCTGCTCGTCAGGTCTTGTCATCAAGAACAACACTTTCGAGGGTAACCACGCAGATAATGGCGGGGGCATAGCTTGCCAGTCCAACAGTGACCCGACGGTGATTGATTCGATCCTCTGGGGCGACTCGCCGGACGAGATTTACGTTGACGGGACGAGCTCGATAGATATTACTTATTCCTGCATCGAGGGGGGGTATTCGGGCACGGGAAACATCAGCGATGATCCGTTGTTTGTAACAGGCCCGGACGGGGACTATTACCTCAGTCAGACCGCCGCCGGTGAGGGCGCAGACAGCCCGTGCGTCGATGCGGGGAGCGATACCGCGGCCAACCTGGGACTGGACAACCGAACGACTCGAACCGACTGCGTCCCGGACACCGGAACGGTTGACATGGGCTACCACTACGAATCCAACGTGTACTACGTTGACGGCGACACGGGAAGCGACAGCAACGACGGCAGCCAGGGCAGGCCCTGGAAGACTATCACGCACGCGCTCGCCTCGGTCTCGGGGACAGAGAGCCTCCCCTTGACCATCCGCGTCGCGGCCACAACCTACGCCGCCTCGACCAACGGCGAGACGTTCCCGCTGAACATGGAGGACTGGGTCTCGCTGGTCGGCGATGACCGAGAGACAACCATCCTCGACGCAGAGGATGCGGCCAATAACGTCATCTTGTGTTCGCACGTTG
The DNA here is from genome assembly GCA_964480475.1 of uncultured bacterium. Lineage (GTDB taxonomy): Bacteria > B130-G9 > B130-G9 > B130-G9 > B130-G9 > CAYZPW01. The sequence goes on from CAYZPW010000018.1 coordinate 14,124, forward strand.
ACAACCTGACGATACAGGGATTGACAATAACCGGCGCGAATGATGGCAACGGTGCGGTAAGGTGCGATAACAGTTCCCCAACGATTAAGAATAACGTGATCACTGGTAACTCGACAACCTATGCCGGCGGGGGAATATTCTGCGAGGATGGTGCGCCCAGGATCGAGGATAACATGGTCAGGAATAATCAGGCAAGTGAGGGCGCGGGCATATTCTGCAACAGAAGCTCGCCAACGATCAAGAGCAACACAATCACTGGTAACTCCGCGTCCGACACCCATGGTGGGGGTATATGCTGTTTCGATCACAGTTCGCCCCTCATCGAGGGAAACACCATAGGTGACAACTCGGCGAACGACACTGGCGGGGGAATACACTGTAGGGACTACAGTTCGCCAACGATTAAGAACAACGCCATTACCCACAACACAGCAACGAACGACAAGGGTGGGGGAATATCCTGCTACACCAGTTCGCCAGCAATTGAAAACAACACCATCAAGGGTAACAACGCCGACGGGGGCGGGGCCATATACTGCGAGTGGCTGTCTTCACCGACGGTGGTCAATTCGATCCTATGGGGCGACTCGGCGGACGAGGTTTCGCTTGATGGGACGAGCTCCATTGATATTACATATTCGTGCATCCAGGGGGGATATGATGGCGAGGGGAACATCGAGGAGGACCCTGAGTTCGTCTATGGGTGTTATCTGAGCCAGACGGCGGCGGGTCAGGGGTCCGACAGCCCCTGCGTCGATACAGGCAGCGACACCGCGGCGAATCTGGGCATGGACGATCGGACGACGCGAACCGACGGCGTGGATGACTCCGGAACGGTCGATATGGGCTACCACTTCACATCCGGACTGAGCCACTACTACGTTGACGCCGATTCAGGGGACGACGGCGACGACGGTAGCCAGGGCAGCCCCTGGAAGACTATCACGCATGCGCTCGACACGGTTCACGGTGGCTCAGACGAACCCGCCCTGATTCACCCAGCGGCGGGGACCTACGCCGCCTCAACCAACGGCGAGACTTTCCCGCTGAACATGAAGAGCTGGGTCTCCTTGTCCGGCGAGGACCGCGATACTACTGTCCTCGATGCCGAGGACGCCGCTAGCAATGTGGTTTTGTGCGACCACGTGGACAACCTCACGATCGAGAGTTTCACAATGACACGGGCGAATGATGGCAACGGTGCCGTAAACTGCGACAATAGTTCGCCAACGATCAAGAACAATACGATTACCGGTAATAACTCGACAACCTCTTCCGGCGGGGGAGTATTCTGCCAGGATAGCTCACCCACCATAGAAAACAACGTTATCAGCGATAATCAGGCAGGCGACGGTGGCGGCATTTACTGCTATAGAAGTTCCCCGATGATCACGAGCAACGAGATCCGCAACAACTCCTCTGCCGATAACAACGGCAACGGTGGAGGCATAACGTGCTTCGACAACAGCTCGCCCACGGTGCAGGGAAATCTAATCTCTGGTAACGACGCAAACTGGAACGGTGGGGGAATCTCTTTGTGGACTAGCTGTTCTCCGGTGATCCAAGATAACAACATCTCATTGAATACCGCGTATGAATCAGGTGGCGGTATATTCTGTTACGACAACAGCTCGCCCACGATCAGGCGCAACACGATCGCTCACAATGAAGCGATGACCGAGTGGGGTGGCGGCATAGGTTGCGAGAGCAACTGTTCGCCAACTATTGAGAGCAACACGATCAGCGGCAACTCTGCAGTAATCGGCGGCGGTATATCCGCCGTGAGCAGCTCTTCGCCGATCGTAATCATATCAATCCTCTGGGGCGACTCGCCGGATGAGATTTACGTTGACGGGACGAGCTCTATCGATATTACATATTCCTGCATCGAGGGCGGCTACACGGGGACCGGGAACATAGATGAGGACCCTCTGTTCACATCGGGGCCTATGGGTGACTACTGCCTTAGACAGGACCCGCCTCAAGAGCCTCCTGAGAGCCCTTGCGTCGATGCGGGCGACGACTACTCATCCGCGTATGGCCTCAATAAGTACTTCACCCGGACGGATGCTGTCCCAGACGTTGGTGTCGTTGATATGGGCTATCATTATCCCATCCCGGGCCAGGCGACAAGTGATCCGGTCCTTACGGACGGGGACGTCGATCCTGATTCAGGGACGACGGAGACAGATTTCACGTTCTCGATTCACTACTACGACGAGGATGGAGACGAGCCCAGCATCAAGAAGGTCACCATTGATGGCACGGAATATGACATGGACGGCAGCGGCTCTGATGCCGACTACACCTACTCAACGACACTGTCGGAAGGGGAACACGAGTTCTGCTTTTACTTTGAGAACGGTCGGGGCGGCGCGGCTAGCGACCCCGAGGAGGGGACGCACGATGGGCCGACGGTCAATTACGATCCCGTCCTCTCGGCTGGGGACGTGGCGCCTGACACGGGCACGACGGGCACTTTGTTCGCCTACTGCGTCCACTACTACGACGAGGACGGCGAGGCGCCGGCCGTCATCAAGGTTCATATCGACGGCGATGGCGGCCACGGTATGGCGCTGGATTCGGGCAATGAGGCGGACGGAACTTATGCTTTTGAGACGACGCTTGGTACCGAAGGGGACCACACGTTCCACTTCGAGTGCGAGGACCCGAGCGGCTCCACCGACCGCGAACCCGAGGAAGGCGAGCGCGACGGCCCGTTCGTGAACCACGCGCCGGACCTGTCGAACGGGGACGTGTATCCCGATACGGGGGCTGGGTCCAGGACGTTCACATATTCGGTCGATTACTACGATTTGGACGGCGACGCGCCTTCGGTGAACGAGGTTCGCATCGACGAGGGCACCGACGATGAGAAGGTCGGACAGATGTGGGTCGTTCTCGGCGAAGCCGCGGACGGAAAGTACGTCTATTACGAGAAGTCGCTTCACCAGGGTGAACACACGTTCTACTTTTTGTTCAAGGACACTCTGGGCTCGAGCGCCCGTGACCCCGAGGCGGGCTACTATCCCGGCCCGACCGTAACAAACTCGGCGCCCGAGCTCTCGGACTGCGATGTCGAGCCGCACTACGGCAAGACAGGCGTGAGCTTCGTGTACTCGTGTCATTATTATGATTATGACGATGACTACCCTGGCTCAATCAAGGTGTTCATCGACGGCGGCGGCCACGACATGAAGCTGGATGACGGCTGGGCTTACAACGGGACCTACGTCTATGAGACGACGCTTGCTCTGGGCGAACATGATTTCTACTTTGAGTGCGACGACGGGGCCGGGGGCTCGGACAGATGCCCGGACGCAGGGGCGACCGATGGTCCGCTGGTTGAGGAAGAGAAGCCCTGGTCCTCGTGCACCTCACCTGAACTCTCGAATGTGCCTGAGATCGAGGTGACGTTCGAGTCGGATGATACCGGTGGCAGCGGCGTATATCGAACCTGGCTCTACTATAAGTATGAGTCAGGGGGCGAGTGGGACGACTATTACTTCGCATCTGGGACTAGCGGGACGATTTCGTTCGAGGCTTCGGACGAGGGCTGGTATTATTTCCAGACGAAAGCCGTGGACCGGGCTGGTAACTGGGAGGAGGGGCCGTCCGGGGACGGAGACGATTCCACATTGTTCGACTGGACGCCACCAGTATCCAGCTGTTGGCTGTCGGGTCAGTCCGGCAGCGCGATCAACGACACGAACACCTCGCCGATTGTTCTGGAGTTTATGGCCAGCGATGCCCTTTCCAGTATAGCGTCGGTGGTTCTCTTCTACGACTACAACGGTGAGGGCTGGACGGATAGCGGCCTATTGGAGCAGGAGGCAACGGCGGGCAGTCTCGATTTTGAGCCGACCAATGGGGAGGGCGTCTATGAGTTCTACACAATCGCGACCGATGTTGCAGGGAACGTCGAGGCGCCGCCCGCGGACGCGGACGCCTCGGAGATCTACGACACGACAGCGCCTCAATCGACGTGCGCAACCATTGAGCTCACTAACGATTCGCCCGTAGTCGTGGATTTCACGGCGAGCGATGCGCTTTGCAGCGTCGCCAGTGTTGCGCTGTGGCACAACTATGAGGACCAGGGCTGGAGCGATAGCAGCGTATCGGAGGGTGGGACCACGGGGACTCTCTCGTTTGAACCCGGCCTCAGCTATGGGACCTACGAGTTCTACACCATCGCAACCGACACCGCCGGCAACGAGGAGGAGGCGCCCAATGAGGCGGACGCGGTCTGCTACTTCGACGCGCGGCTTGTCCTTTCGGAGGCGGAGTCGCCAGCCTACTGCACATTCGGAACGGTTGCTGTGACTTTCACGACTGATGTTGGCATCGACGGCTACGGCGGCGTCAGGCTTTATTATCGCTACGGAGAGGTCTTGGACGACGTTGAGGGCGCAGAGTGGGCGAGCACCTCGACAACCTCACCCGAGACCTCCGGCACACTGGAGTTCTACTCCCTGGACGGGGACGGCTATTATCAGTTCTATACGAGGGCCTTAAGCGCTGGCGACGTGATGGAGCCGGCGCCCGTTGGTGCGGACACAACCACGCTCGCTGACGGACTTCCTCCGCAGACATCCGTCACCGCTGCGCCTCTTTCATCGGAGTCTTCCATCGACATCGCATTCGATTCAGTTGAGTCCTACGGCCTTGCGTCAATCGACGTCTATTGGTGGTATGGCGGCAGCGTCTCGCTCTGGACGACGGTGTATGAGACGAGCGGGACGGTAACGTTTGACGCCGGAACGGACGAGGGTGAATATCGCTTCTATTCGATCGGCACTGACCTTGCCGGCAACATAGAGGCCCTCCCGCCGGGAGGCTACGACTGTTCGGTCACGGTTGACCTCTCACCACCGACCTCGTTCGCTGAGGTTGATGAGTGCGCCACCACGTCCCCGGTCGAGGTCCGCTTCAATGCGCAGGACGATTATACTCGCGTGGTCTGCGTGGAGCTCTACTACCGTCAGGGGTCGGAGGGGAGCTGGATACTCCACGACACGAATACCTCAGACGAGACCGGGACCTTCAGTTTCAGCCTGGCTTCCGAGGGACAGTTCCATTTCTACACGATCGCCCAGGACGAGGTTGGGAACCGCGAGAGCGCCCCAGAGGGTCCGGATGATGAGACCGTTTACGACGCAGCGCCCCCCTACACGTCTTGTAACGCTCCTGAATACGTAACTAGCGGCCCGATCCGGGTGTCGTTTGAGGCTCAGGATTCGGTTTCGGGGCTTTCCTCCGTGACGGCGTACTATAGGTTCAATCTTGGCTCCTGGGTCGAAGTATCGAGCACAGGCGCCGCAGAGGCCGGGCAGTTTGAATGCCCACCGGCGAGTGGAGATGGGATGTATGAGTTCTTCGTTGGCGCCACTGACCTCTGCGGGAACAGCTTGGAGCCATCGGCGCCGCAGAGCTCAACGGTCTATGACTCTACCGCGCCGTCCTCATCGTGCTCCGCGGCCGAGTCGTTCGTGACTTCGCCGTCCGTTGAGCTGACGTATTTCGCCTACGACACAGGGTCCGGCGTCGATACTGTCCGCGTGTGGTATCGGTACTATGAAGGTCAATGGCATGAATCCTCCGTTGAGGGGTCCGGTGGCTCTGGAACGGGCACATTCACGCCGCCGAGCGATGATGGCGCCTATTACTTGTACAGTATAGCGACGGATTGTGCAGGGAATGTGGAGTCCGCTCCCAGCAGCCCTGATTGGCAGGTCATATTTGACCGCACACCGCCAGAGCTCTCGGACGGCGAGGTTTCGCCACGCACTGGCCTCCCGGAGGTTGATTTCACCTTTGCAGTCCGTTTCACAGACGGGGATGCTCAACCTCCTTCCGTCAAGCAAGTCTTTGTTGATGGCGAAGCCCACTTAATGCGGCTGGTCTCGGGGGACCCCGCGTCTGGGACGTATCAGCACGAGATGCGGCTCTTGGCTGGCGCCCATGAATACTACTTCTACTTTGAGGACGCATTCGGGCTTGGGGTGCGCCTTCCTGTCGCTGGGACCTTCACCGGTCCGGTCGTCAACGCGGCGCCGGTCCTCTCAGGCGGCTCAGTCAGCCCGACGTTTGGTGACACGAGCGAAGTGTATGAGTTTTCAGTCAGCTATCACGATGATGACGGCGATGCGGCCTCGTTCGTGCAGGTTCTCCTTGATGGTCGGGCTTTTGACATGGTGCCAGCCACATGGGGTCCGCTTGATGTTGATTATGTACACCAGACTCAGCTGTCAGCTGGCAGCCATAGCTTCTACTTCATTTGCGAGGATAGCAAAGGCGCAGAGGCCAGGCATCCAGAGGCCCCTGGCGTGAAGCAGGGACCGACGGTGGTCGAGTTTGACCCCAATCCGCCATACTGTGTCGATATGAGCCCGGAGAGCGGCGCCACAGATGCGAGCCCGGACACCACCGTCTGGATATGGCTCACCGACGATATATCGGGAGTGGACAATTCCACGTTGGTGCTCCGCATAGACGGCGTGCAGGTCGAACCAGCCATCAGCACAGTAGATGGCAAAGGAGCATCGCTGACTTATGAGCCTCCGGAGCCGTTCAAGCAGAATCAGTATGTAACTGTCGATGTCTCGGGTTGCGACAAGGCTATCGTTCCCAATTGTCTCGACCGATTCACGTATTGCTTCGTAGTAGCCGACCAGACCGGCCCCGTAGTGATCGGCGTCCCGGTGGTTGTCGCCCTGGGTTCCGAAATGGCCCTTATACAGTGGCTTACGAATGAGCCAGCAGACAGCTTCGTCGAGTTCAATGCCAAGGGCCAGGGATCAGTCTCGACCGGTTCGACAGTCATGACCCAGCTGCATACGGTGCAGCTTCAGGGTCTTTCGCCAAACACGACATACCGCTTCCGAGTGGCGTCAACCGATAACGCGGGGAACGGACCGACGAACAGCTGTTGGGACGCATTCAGAACAGCTGTGCGCGAGGATACAACACCGCCGAGAGTTCTGACAGGTCCGGCCGCAGCAGATGTCTCACACAACTGTGCGACCATAATCTGGACAACAGACGAGCTCTCGTCGGGTCACCTGCTATACTCGCCAATGAGAAGACGCGGTTCGACGTTCGCCGAGGACGAATGCAAGAGAGAACATTCGATTCTGCTTCAGGGCCTGCTGTCAAACACCGAATACGAATGCGAGCTGACCTGCACAGACATGTCCGGCAACGTCGGTTCACCGGCGATTCTCTACTTTGCGACGTCGAACAAACCGGACGCATCTCCGCCTGAGATAGTGGAGGGCCCGGAGGTGATATATGTTGACGTCCAAATCGCGCTCGTCGGCTTCAGAACGGACGAGCTTTGCACTGCCTGGGTAACCTACGGCAAGACCGATATGCACGGAAGCACCGCAAATGAGCCTGACGCCTCGACAGACCACGAGATATACCTGGGTGACCTGACCCCGGCGACGGAATACCATTATCAGGTGCACTGTGAAGACCTTTTGGGCAATAGAGGCAGTGCTTCGTCAGACCTCACGTTCACGACCCTTAGTAGTCCTGACGGATCAGGGCTCCATTGCACCTCCGGCCCAGAGGTTGCGTATCTCACTGACGGCGAGGCGAAGATAGAATGGACTACCGACAAGGTAAGCGACACGCAAGTCATCTTCTGGAAGGAGGGCGCCTCAACTCAGGGCGCCGGCGCCGGCCTGTGGCGCAGCGGAAAGTGCACGTTCAAACACGAGGCGTACCTCACCGGATTGACCCCGGGCACGGCATACGAATACCTTATCTCGTCACAGGACCCGTCCGGCAATTCGCTGCCTTCACAGGATGTCGGAACATTCAGGACGCAAGACACACCAGACACTACGCCGCCCGATATATCGGACATCGCCTATTCGTATAACGCAGGCGGCAAGGCCAGAATCGATTGGGATACTTCCGAGCCGAGCGACAGCAGGATCTATTACTGGAAAAAGCGAAGCAGACAGGCCGGCAAGGACAGCTGGGCCGGAAGCGAGAACACTATGCACCACTCAGGCTGGATTACTGGGCTGGAGGGAGAAGCAGACTACGAGTACGAGGTGGGCTCCCGGGACGCCAGCGGCAACTTCTCCTGGTCTGACACAGAAGGCTTTACAGCATCCGGGCAAGAGGACACGACGCCTCCGAGCTTCACATACGGGCCAGAGGTCGAATCGCGACGCGGGAACGATCCGATCAGTATAACGTGGCGAACCAACGAAATAGCCACGACCGTTCTCAAATACTACCTGAGTGATGAGACGACAGCAGATAGATATCATCGCGCGAGCTATGAGCACACGACAAGCCATCGAGTTGAGCTCGTGGGGCTTGCGCCGGGCCCCTACGAGTTTGAGGCGACTTCAAAGGACCCCGCTGGCAACGTCTCGCTTCCGCATTATGGCGCCTTCACGGTCCAGGGTTCAGAGGCTGAGCCATCGCTCTCGAATCCCTGCGTCACGCCGACTTATGGCAACCTCGAGACGGACTTCAGCTTCCGTGTTGAATACAGGGGTTCCGTTGGCCGTGCGCCTCGCTCAGCTCACGTGATAATTGACGGTTCTGAGAGGAAAGTGATGACATGTATAGAAGGCAGACCTGACGATGGCGTCTATGCTTATACAACTAAGCTCGCATCAGGCACACACACATTCCGGTTCGAGTTCGAAAGCCGCACTGGCATCGCTGTGTCCAGGCCCGCTACGGGAGTGTATTCCGGCCCGAGAGTGGAAGCTGCCCCAGAGTTTTCACTTTCGCTTACGACCGACAAGGCGGAATACGCACCGGGCGAAAAGCAAACGGTTTGGCTGGATGCTTCAAATGCAGGCGACGGGTGTGCCGTCGATCTGTTCGTGTACTTGCTGCTGCCAGATGGCTCGCGTCTCTATTGGCCCGACCTGGGCCCCGAGCCCACGCCAATACCCATCCTGCCGTTTTCTAGCGGCGTTTCGTTTGACGATTACAGGCTCTTTGATCAAGAGCTGCCTTCTGACCTATCGTCTGGCGATTACGCATGGAAGGCGGTTTTGTGCGAGCACACCACTTTTGATGAGCTCTGCTGCCCAGCAACAGCGCCATTCACGATAACGACCGGGCACGCGTGGTGCTCGATTGACCTGAGGCTCAACGAATCGAAGTTCGTGCCCGGAGACGAATTCGCCTTGTCCCTCTACGTAACAAATCCAGGGGACGAACTCGAGGCGGACCTATATGTCAATGTGACACTTCCTGATGGACCATCGCTCTATCTGCCTTACCTATCAACCGAGCCGGCGCCAATGGCCATCTCGGTGCCGGCCGGGTGCGAGAACGAGGAATTCAGTATCCTCGAGCTGACGCTGCCGGAGGGCCTCCCATCCGGGAAATATGAGCTGACCGCGAGGCTTTGCCTGCGCAGCTCAATGGAGGCCTTGAGTGACGAGTCGGAAGCCAGCTTCGAGCTGTTTAACTTCAGTGTAACCATAGCAGCCAATGGGTCGAGCTTCTCCACAGGTGACGACCTGACGGTCTCGGTCTCTGTCAGGAATCTCGGGGATGACATCGATCTCGACCTTTACATTGCCCTAATGTCGCCCGACGGCACGTTCCTTTACCTGCCGTCATTCGTGTCCGACCCTACCCGGTATTACTCATTCAGACCGCTGCCTTCAGGAACGGAATACGACGACGTGCCGATTCTCGAGACCGCAATCCCGCCGGGGCTCATGCTGGGCAACTACTGCTTCTTCGCTGCGTTCTTCGCGCCCGACACCCCGTCGCTATATGGCACATTCAGTGCGGCATGTTGGGAGCTCCGCGAATGACCTGAGCGCTGCTGGCCTTTAGGAGGCTGGGTCATGATTCGTTGCAGGCCTGTAGGGGCGTGGTCTCAGACCCGCCCTCTCTAATTGATGGTCGCATAAGATGCCCCGTATCCTAGGGGTTGATGTAGGCGGGCGGGTCTGAGACACCGCCCCTACAAGGCAATTCCGACAATCGTGTCGCAAATGAAAACTGCCGCGTTGATCTTGACAATCTGCCGTATTTCCTGTATCGTTGTTGTCTGAATGGACAACGAAATCCTCCCCAATTGAGTTATCACCCAGCCTCTTTATCGCTGCCCCACACGGCGGGACACGCAAAACGATGCTCTCTGGCTCTGTCAACCGGGGCGGCGACTGGGGAACGCTGAACCGATAGCTGCGAGGCGCGCTTCTCCCTCCTTCCTTCTTGTCCTCTGCGGGGTTTTCTGACGAAACGCCTTGCGTTTTTCGTTACAGCAGTTGGTACTTGACACAAGAGACTGCTACGTGCAGGTGGGCTGCCGGCGAGTGCCAGTTGGCACGGAAAACCAGCTCGCCGAGAGCGCTAGTAGATTGCACGAAGTACTCTCTTGATGAGGACCGCGGCCTCGGGCGTTACCGAGCTCGATGGTCGTAATTTCCCTTTGACATAACTGAAAGGAGTTCTGCATGAGTGCGAAGAAGTCGCTACTTGCTTACCTGGTCGCCATCGCTATTCTAGGTTCTTCAGTCACGCTCTGTTCTGGCATTCCCATCGGGCTGAGGTCCGGGACGTTCGATCCGGATGTTGCCCCTCCCACTGTGCCGGAGCAGCTTTTTTATGGCGCGGCCCAAACCGACCCGACTGACTTCTTCATCGTCCAGTTTGACGGGCCAATCACGCCGGCGATGCGCGCAAGCCTCTCTGAACGAGGCGCTCGTATTCTCAGGTATCTGCCGACGCATGCCTACGTCGTGAAGATGGCAGCGGCTGACTGCCAGCAGCTCGTGGATGAGAGTATCCTATATCACGTCGAAGTATTCCAGCCGTTTTACAAGATTTCGCCCAGGCTGTTTCCGTATATGAAGCACTTGGGCGGCGGCGTGCCTGACAAGCCTATAATCCTGCTTACCGTGCAGGTTTTCGCGGGCGAGGACTGCGACGCGGTCTCGAAGGCGATCGCGGCGTCCGGATTCCCAGTCAAAGAGTTGGCCATATCCGTCAGCGAGAGAGGGGGAAAGCTGAGGCTAAGCGTGCCGTCGTCCCAGATAGGTGAGTTCATCGCTTTCGTTTCCAGGATCAAGGCCGTTGAATGGATCGAGGAGTGGGCGCCGTTTGAGCTGAACAATCACGAGGCGCGGTGGATCATTCAGTCCTATCAGGAGGATTACACGCCGCTTTGGGACGCGGGTGTGGATGGCACGGGTCAGCTCGTTGCGATCGGGGACACGGGCGTCGATGCCGACATGTGCTACTTCTACGATTCTGGCGAGGGGCTTCCGAACGACACGATCAACCATGACCAGCGGAAGATAATCGTCTATTACGATATGGCCGGCACCGGCGATTGGGACGGCTACGATCACGGGACGCACGTCGCTTGCACGGTCGCCGGGGACAACTCCGCAAATCTCAACTCGCCGGACGAAAGCGACGGCATGGCCTATAATGCGAAGCTCGTGTTCCTGGACATAGGCGACGGAGGCGTTCTCTCGGGGATCCCCTATGACCTCAACGACTACTTCATCGTTGCGTATGACGCTGGGGCCAGGATTCACTCGAACAGCTGGGGCGCCTCGGTGTATGGCGAGTATAATACCGACTCGCAGGCGTGCGACGAGTTCATGTGGGACCATCCCGATTTTCTGGCCGTCTTCTCGAACGGCAACGACGGCGAGGAGGGCAGCAATACGGTTGGCTCGCCGGCCACAGCCAAGGACGTTCTGAGCTCCGGAGCCACCGAGAACTACTATCCCACGAGCTTTGATCCGGAGGATATGGCGGATTTCAGCAGCCGAGGTCCCTGCGATGACGGCAGACTAAAGCCGACGGTTGGCGCCCCGGGCTACTACATCGTCTCGGCGAACAACGACTTCAACATTTCCTCCTACAACTGCGACACGCGGACGATGTTCGGCACGAGCATGTCCTGTCCGGTGCATGCGGGCGCAGTTGCGCTCGTTCGGCAGTATTTTGTGGACGGCTATTACCCCACAGGCGAGGCGAACCCTGACGACGGCCTCGAGCCCTCCGCTGCTCTGATGAAGGCGGTTATGGTCAACAGCGGTCGCGAGATGACCGGCGAGATGGATGGCACAAGCGTAGGCAACATCCCAAATGACATCCAGGGGTGGGGCAGGACGCTGCTTGAAGATACGCTCTATTTCGGAGGGGACGACCGCCCGCTGTGGGTCGTTGACGAGACGACGGGGCTTCAGACCGGCCAGTCCCAGGAGTACGGCGTGCGGGTTTCGGCGGACTACTTGGAGGTTACTCTGGTTTGGACAGACTACGCGGCCGCTGCCTATGCCAACCCGTGCCTCGTCAACGACCTCGACCTGGAGGTTACCTATAACGTGACAACCTATCTCGGCAACGTCTATTCCGGTGGTCAGTCCGCGACGGGCGGCTCGGCGGACAGATTGAATCCTGCCGAGTGTGTTCAATTCAATGCCCCGGATGCGGGGAACTACACAATAACCGTGCGAGCACATAACGTTCCTAATGGGCCGCAGCCGTATGCGCTCGTCATAAGCGGCGTCTCTGGGGATACCGGCGAGACAACGCACTGGCCGATGTTCAGGCACAATGCCAGGCACACGGGCAGGACTTCAGTTTGCACATTTGACTCATCGCCAACCATCAAATGGTCTTACCCGGTTGCTGACTACTCTGACTCTTCGCCAGCTGAGGGGACAGACGGGACGATCTACTTCATGGCCGATGACGGAAACCTCCTGGCCTTCGAGCCTGACGGCAGCCTCAAGTGGTCTTACGATGTGGGCAGCTCAAGCAACAGCTCACCTGCTGTTACGCCATATGGGTTCATTGTCGTTGGCGATTCGGGAGGCTTCGTGACGGCGGTTACCCCGGAAGGAGCTCTGATGTGGAAGTGCTATGCGGGTAATACCGTCTATTACCCCATTACAGTCGATAGAGACAGCAACAGCTGCTTCACGACCATGTACAACCGCGTGATCTTGTTGAGCCCGACAGGGACCACGATCTCGACGTGTGACACCAATGGTACGGCGCGAAGCCCCGCCATGACGAATACAAACGTCTATGTTGGAACGACGACGGGCCTCTTGTATGAGCTCGACATGACTCAGGGAACGGGCCACGTTCTAGTGTCAGGTCTAGGGGACATCAGCAACTCGGCGGCAGTCGATCAGGATGGATCGATCTACGTCGGCAATGCGGCGGGGATTCTCTACAAGGTTGCATCAAGCGGAACGATCGCGTGGTCTTACTCGGCCGGGGATAGGATTGCGAGCTCAATAGCCATCGCAACGGACGGCACGGTCGTCTTTGGAAGTCAGGCAAACAAGGTCTTCGCCCTAGAAGGCGGCGGAGCGTTTAAGTGGAGTTATGATACGGGTCATTGGGTCTCCTCTTCTCCAGCAATGGATTGTAACCAGAACATCGTGGTCGGCTGCCGCAACGGAATGGTCTATCATCTGGACAAGAACGGCAACCTGAACTGGTCCCTGGACATCGGCGGCGATATTGTATCTTCCCCTGCTATCACGGAGAACGGTCACATAGTCGTCTCAAACGGCAGCGAGGTGCTGTGCATCGCGAGGGAAAACACCGCCCCGGTCTTGTCCGACGACAACTTCTCGCCCCCAACAGGGAATACGGGTACTGATTTCTCGTTCTACGCTCACTACTATGACTCCGACGGCGATGCCCCGGATACGATCTACGTGAACGTATCCGGCACGGAACATGAGATGACGTTCGATTGCGGCGACCCGGCAGATGGCGTCTATACCGTTCAGACCACGCTGCCGGGCGGCGACCACCAGATATTCTACTACGCGGAGGACGGGTTCGGTGGCTCTGACCGCATCCCCGATGCAGGAACTAAGCAGGGGCCGATCGTCAATCACGATCCGGTCCTTTCCGACGGGACAGTTTCCCCAGCAGTGGGCAACAGCTCAACAGCATTCGATTACACCGTGCATTACTACGATTTCGAGGGACAGCCGCCATCGGCTGCGACGGTCATAATCGACGATGGCGCGCCTGAGACGATGACGCTCGATAGCGGCGATGCGGCGGATGGCGACTACGTGTATTCGACGACTCTGTCTCAAGGTAGTCACGATTACAGATTCTACTTCGAGGACGATGAGGGTAGAGCCGTAAATGCGCCTGCCGCGGGGAACTACGATGGTCCTGCCGTCGGGGACGACTACGAGCCAGATGATACTTGCCAGGACGCTAAGCCGATCTCGGACGACGGAACGCGGCAGTCGCGATCGCTGATGCCTGAAGGAGACGAGGACTGGGCCGAATTCGAGGCCCAGGTGGGGGCAGAATACGTCGCCCAAACCTATGGCGACGTTGACACCTACATGTATCTGATGGCGGACGACTGCGAGACGATTATCACCTACGATGACGACGATGGTGAGGGCCTCAATGCTTTGATCGAGTGGACTTGCGAAACGCCCGGAACCTATTACCTCCTCGTGAAGGGCTATTCCTCGTCCGACATCGGAGATTACGATCTAGAGCTCCTTCTGACTAACTACACGCCGGAGCTTTCTGACCCGTCAGTTACCCCCGAATGCGGAGGCGCGGGCTCGAGTTTCCTCTACACCGTTCACTACTACGATCAGGACGGCGATGCTGCGGCTACGAAGGCTGTGTATGTTGACGGCACTCCTTATGGGATGACGCTGGCATCCGGCGACGCCTGGGACGGGACTTACGAATACGAGACGACCTCCCTGGACGCCGGGCCGCACAAGTATTGGTTCTACTTCGTTGATACCAAGGGTAGCGATGCAAGACTGCCCCAAAGCGGCCACTTCCAGGGGCCCTTTATCGCTGACGAGTTCGAGGACGACGACACGTGCCCGACGGCCTTTCCAGTCACGCTCGGAACGAGGTACTACCACACTCTTTGCCCGGAGGAGGACGTTGACTGGGCCCAGTTCGACGCCGTCGCCGGCGAGGATTACGTGATTCGCACCTACGGGCTGAGCGATGGCCTTGACACGATGATCTACCTCTACGAGGATGATTGCAGCACGCTCGTTGACAGCGACGACGACAGCGGTCCAGGCATGGGTTCACAGATAGTGTGGCAGTGTAGCAGTTCAGGCACCTACAGGGCGAAAATCGAGGATAAGTCCGGTGCTGTGGGATGCTACGATCTGCTTATCGCTGAAAAGAGACCGGAAACCGAATGGCTCAGCTTCCATCACGACAACCAGAACACCGGCAGAACTCATTACTGTGGCCCGGGCACGCCGGAACTGAAATGGACGTACGCCACCGGCGACTACGTTTACGATTCATCAGCGGCGATAACCGCAGACGGGAGAGTTTACATTGGTTCACGAGACAACTACGTCTATGCCATCGAGTCGGACGGAACTGTCGCATGGTCCTTTGACATGCACGGAGAGGTTGATTCAGGCCCCGCGGTTGATGCTGAGGGCAACGTGTACGTTGACGCCTGGTCCGAGCCCCCGGGAGGCCATCTCTACAAGCTGAACTCAACCGGCGTTCCCGTCTGGTCTTATTATACGAGAAGCGGCGATTCCTCGCCCGTCGTTGGCGATGACGGGACTGTTTTCGTCGGGTCGGCAGAGACCAAATTCATAGCGGTCGCGTCAGATGGCACGTTGAAGTGGTCGTATGACCTGGGTAATCCCTGCTATTCACACCCTTGTCTGGATGGCCTGGGCAACGTTTACTTCGGGACCTTGGGCCACTATGTGTATTGCCTCGACACGGAAAATGGTAGCGTCAACTGGAGCTATGCGGCAGGAGGCGCCATTGAAGGCGGTGTGGCGGTCGATTTGACGGGCAGAGTCCTGTTCGGGAGCGGCGACAACAAGCTCTACTGTCTTAATCCGGACGGCACGTTCCTGTGGTCCTATACCACGGGCGAGGATGTGGCTGTGACTCCCGCCATCGGCAACAATGGCAACGTCTATTGGGGCAGCTGCGACAATTTGCTCTACGCTCTGGATGCGGACGGCAATCTGCTGTGGACCTATGAGGCAGATGACGACATCAGAAGCTCTGCCGCGATCGACGGAAACGGTAACCTCTACTTCGGGTCAATGGACACCAAACTCTATTGCCTGTCCAGCGGCGGTGCCCTGCTGTGGACTTGGCAGACGGACGGTGAGGTGGAGAGTTCACCGTCGATTGCCCCAGACGGCTCCGTCGTTTTTGGTTCCCTGGACTACAAGGTTTATTGCATCGGGCAACCGGCAAATCAGTGTCCAACGCTATCAGGCGAGGATGTATCCCCGCCCTTCGGAAAGAGCACCAATGCGTTCACATACACAGTCGGTTGCCTCGACCCGGACAGCGACGACATCTCCGCCTCGACGATACTCATCGACGACACACCTTACGACATGGCCCTCGCGTCAGGCACATCTACGGACGGGACATACGTCTATACCACGAGCACGCTTTCAGCCGGAACACACGAGTACTACTTCGTCTTCGAGGACTCAGATGCCTGCGAGACCCGTTATCCGGCATCCGACGCGTTCTCGGGCCCAATCGTTGACGATACTCGGCCCTGGTCCGAATGCTCGTCTCCGACCTACACAACGGACGCAACAATAGCCGTCGATTTCGTGGCTGGCGATGACGGTGGTTCGGGCCTTTACAACACGAAGCTCTACTATAGGTTCGGCACGGGTGGGAATTGGACCCACTACGACTATCTCGAGGGCCCAAGCGGGACGTTTCATTTCTTCGCCTCGGAAGGCGAGGGCACGTATTACTTCCAGACGCTGGCCCTGGATTGGGCCGCCAACCTCGAGTTGGGCCCAGTTGGGGACGGCGACGATTCGACCATTTACGATCTGACGGCTCCTTCGTCGAGCTGCTCGTCTCCGGAGTTCGCCAATTCCTCCCCAATCGAAGTAGCTTTCGTCGCCGATGACGCCGATTCAGGTGTTACCGAGGTCGTCCTGTTCTACAACTATGAGGGGCTGGGCTGGACCGACAGCGGAGTCTCCTCATCCGGTGACGCCACAGAGGGGACTTTGGAGTTCACGGCAACCGATGGGGAAGGCACGTATGAGTTCTACACGATAGCGACCGACAACATTGGCCACACCGAGGCGGCGCCGGGCGTGGCGGACGATTCAACCGTCTTTGACACGACCGCGCCTCAATCATCCTGCACGAGTCCGCAATACGCTAACTCCTCACCGATTGCCGTTGATTTCACGGCCAGCGACAGCCCGTCGTCCGGCGTCGCAGAAACCCAGCTATGGTATCGCCTCAACGGCGGAGATTGGACTGACGCTGGTCTAAGTCAGACGGGGACGTCCGGCAGCTTCGACTTCACGCCGGTAGATGACGACGGGACATACGAGTTTTACACGATCGCCATCGATAACGCAGGGAACGTCGAGGCGGCGCCCGCTACGGCGGACGATTCAACCGCTTTTGACACCACCGCACCGCAATCGTCCTGCACAAGCCCGCAATATGGCAACTCCTCACCCATTGCCGTTGACTTCACGGCAAGCGACAGCCCATCGTCAGGCGTCGCAGAAACCCAGCTATGGTATCGCTTCAACGGTGGGGATTGGACTGACGCTGGTCTAAGTCAGACGGGGACGTCCGGCAGCTTCGACTTCA
>CAYZPW010000018.1:31848-42239 GCA_964480475.1 uncultured bacterium
CGATCGCCATCGATAACGCAGGGAACGTCGAGGCGGCGCCCGCTACGGCGGACGACTCCACTGGATATGACACCACCGCGCCTGAATCATCCTGCACGTCGCTCGAGTCAGTCACGTCGGCACCCTTTGACGTTGACTTCACCGCCAGCGACACGACATCGGGGGTTGCCGAGACGGCGCTTAGGTATCGGTTCAATAGCGGCGCCTGGAAGGGTTGGGGTCCGGCGGAGTTTGGGACCTCAGGGAGCTATAGTTTTGACGCGCCCGAAAGTGAGGGAACGTACGATTTCTACACGGTCGCGACCGATAATGCTGGTAACGTTGAGGAGGCGCCGTCGGAGCCGGATTGCACGACGGTGTATAGCCTCCCCGGAGCGGACATTTGGGTGAGCAGGGACAGTATCGATTTCGGCCAGGTCGATGTCGGGGAAGAAGCGACGGAGACGCTGGTCGTCCGGAATGACGGCGATTCTGATCTGTTCATCATCGGCATGTCCGTTGACGACGGTCCGTTCGATTTGGACTGCCCTTCGCCTCTTCCGATAACGCTTGGTCCCGGTGATGATGTCAACATAACAGTCATGTTCTCGCCTGATGAAGAGGGCTTATTTGAGGGCGAACTCTCTATCGCCTCTAACGATCCTGATACGCCGGTTTATGACATTGTTCTCTCAGGAGAAGGCGTTGCCGCCGGCGAGCTGACGGTGGATGTCTCAGCCAATGCCGATGAGTTTGCGTTTGGCAACACGCTCGAGATCAATGTAGCCGTTTTGAACACTGGCGAGCCGGTTACTGTCGATGTCTATCTCGTGCTGACTTATGAGCTGGGCGGTATTGAGGAGGTGAATTGGTCCGCCTCGCTTCTGAGCTGGTGGACGGACGACCTCCGGCCGCTCGTTACGGACTTCCCGATCGGAGCGGGATTTGACCTATCAATGCAGTGGTGGAGCTCGGTTCTGCCCTCCGAGTATCCGACAATAACGAAGTCTGGGACCTACACGCTTCGGATGGCCGCAGTGGAGCCGGGCACGCTGAACTTCGTGTCCAACTACTCCTTCGATGAGTTCACGCTGACTGGCGAGCCGTTCGTTGACGTGTTCACGAACGCCGGAACGTATTCGCTGACCGCGGATACTGTGCGCATATCGCTCGACGTCGGTCTGCCGCCCTACCCGCTGACAAACGACTTCTATTTGGTGCTCCTTGGGCCCGACGGCGAGTTCTGGTGTCCGACGGGGTTCGGCGCGGATGTGGTTTGGATGACCGGCGTCTATCCGTTGCTGACATATCTTGAGACGCCGCCCGCCCTCGACCTAATGCTTGAGGCGGTCGTGATGAATCTGCCTTCGGACGCCCCATTTGACTTGCCCGGGCAGTTCATGCTGTTCACGGCTCTCGTCGAGCCGGGCACTCTGACGACACACTCCGACATCGGCACGGCAACCTTTACGCTGCTATAGGATTTGGGGTTGCGGGGGACGGCTGGCGAGGCGATTCTGTTCAAGCGTGGAATGCTTGATGAGGACAAGATACGGCAGGTTGAGGTAACCGCGACGGTCGATACAGGCGCCACAACCATTGTTCTGCCTAAAGGCGTAGCGGAAGAGCTCGGCTAGGACTACGTGCAGATGCGTGATGTTGAGCTAGCAGACGGCAAACCACAGAAGGCCAAGATCGTTGGCCCAGTTGAGATAACATTCGAGAACCGGGTCAGTGTGCTCGGCGCCGCGGTTATGGGCGACGAGGTCGTTTTGGGCTCGATTCCAATGCAGGATATGGATGTCGTCGTTGACCCCAGAAGCGAGCGCCTCATCGTGAACCCGGAGAATCCGTACCTGCCAAGAAAAAAGGTGAAATGATCCCTGCCGTCATCAACGCAGAGAGCATATCGTCCGTCAGGAGTTTTGAACGTGCAACGAGGCCCGACAACCACGTCTGGTGCCTCAGCGCCGGATTCAATCGCATCGTTGAGACGCCCGCCTGGGCTACGGAGACCCACGGGGATGATATCGGTTGCCGACACGAGTAGCCAATCGTGTCTGGATAGAATGGCTCAGACGTAGGAATGTGCGCCTTCTGCGCCAGGTCCTCGCGGTCAGAGGATGTCGATCGGACGGAGGAGGCGGAACTCGCCGGGCGATGAGATGCCGCAGTAGAAGTGAATTGGCTCAATTGCGAGGCCGTACGGGATCTGCGCCTCGATCAGCGAGAAGCGCTCCAGGTAGAAATAAACAGGCACCATGAATGGGATGCCGCTTGGCGCGGGCGTGAACTCCGGATAGAAAAGGAGCTGGCCGTCGCCCAGGTCGCAGGCAATGTAAATATCGATGTCTTGAACAGGGCCCGGATTCACGAGCGTGAACGTCACCTTGACCTCACCGACTGTCTCCGCGTTGGCCCTGTTCCAGCCGAGCGACTGGATCGGATAAGCAGGCGTTCTCTCGACGCCCGAGGCCCCCAGTGTGTGGTCGAATGCCCCATTGCCGTCGGTGTCCACGCAGACCTTCGGCTCGTTGAGGTCTGAGCTGAGAGCCTTAATGATCACCACGCTGTTGATCTCGAGCGGCAGATTCTCGAATGTCGAGAGAGTCTCGACGCCGCTGGACCGCACCCGCAGCAGATCGAGCGCGTAGGTTCCCGTCCGCTCGGGCTTGATGTTCGCTGTCTCGCCGTAGGAGCCATCCAGCACCATGAAAGCTGGGGGCGAGCCATCATCGTCAGAGTAGAAGAACGCGAGTATGCAATTCTCCATGCCAAAGCCTTTCCGCTCGACAAGAGCGGCAGTGAACAGGTTGTAGTGCCTGACGAATGAGCAGACGAATTCGCGCAGCTCAGACGTGGAAATGCTCGCCATGCCAGAATCGTCTGCCGCCCACCCAAGGTACCTTACGGCCCACTCAGCGAGGCGCAGGTGGCTGAGGCTGACGCCATCCATGCAGATCAGGTCGGCGTATGAGGCGAAAAAGAGCGCGCAATACTTCCCGAGCGCCTCCATATCTCGTGTGGAAACTGCTGCGACCATAGAGGAAGAACAGTATGTCGGAGCGCCAGACTGGAACAGCCGCTGCGGATGAGAATAGCGTCTGCGGGAATGGTAGTCGGAATCGAAGCGACCGAGACTGAATCCCCGGGTCATTGCTGAGAGGGCCTCGGCAACGTCATTTATATACTGATCCGCGTTTGCTGTGAGCGTAACAGGCAGCATGTGTTCGTCACAATGGAAAAGGTCTCCGGTGGAGCTCTGAATATAGGGCAAGATGACGAGGCTGTCACAGGCGTAAGTTGGGGCCATAATCGCTATTGTCCGCTCGACCTCGATCGTATCGCCGGTATCGACATCGCTGAGCCCGAATAACATGTCTCCGTCCGTCCACCATGTGCAGTCGTACGACGTAAGCTCCCTGTAATCACGGCCCTCGATCCAAATAAGGCAGCTGGCGCTTTCTATCCGCGGGCCCTCGTTGATCAGCGTGAGGCGCAACTTGGCTGGTTCACCCACGACAGGCGATTCTGGCTCCAATCGCGCGCTGGCAACGGTCAATGGACAGCCCGCGAATGCCGCCTCAAACGACCAGGATGGCCCGGTCGTCCTGTTTCCCCGCTCATCGTATGCAGTAACCTGCCACTTCACCTCCCCGGGCAACGGATACAGCTCGAATTCGCTTTGGATGAGGCCCACAGCAGCAGTTGCCATGTCCGTTCCCGTATCAGCACTGGTCAGCATCATGAGATCGTATCTCACAGTGTCCCCCGGATCCGCGTCCTCGCATTGCCAGGAGAGTATGATGGGGGAACTCGACACCGCTGCGCCGTCTTGCGGGGACGGACCTGATGGCTCTGAGGGAGGCGTTCCGCCCGGAGGTGCGCCCTCGGTTAAGATCGAAAGGCCCCCGTAGCCCCCGCTGAACCACTTGCGATTGTGGCTATCGACGAATGTGTCAAGCATGAACATGTCATAGGCGATTGCCGAATTGGATGTGTCATAATGCCTCCAAGTCTCACCGTCGAGAGAGAAAACGCCCGATGCACTATTCGTGAACCACTTCACATCATTCTTATCGACGGCGATCGTCTCGAGGTCCTGAAACTCCCACAGTTCTTCGGGTGGATCGTAAGTTCTCCACGTCATCCCATCGAAGGAGCAAATGGTCTGGTCGTCGCCGACGAACCACAGATTATTCTGGCGATCGAAGTCGATACACCAGATATCGTTCGTCGGGATCATGCTGTTGGAAGTGTTGTAGGTTGTCCAGCTCTCGCCGTTGAAGACGCACAGGCCGCCCTCGTTGAGGTCGAACCATATCCGATCTTCGTGGTCTATTGTGATCTTGCGGACTCCGGTCGAAGGCAGTCCGCTGTTTGTCGAGTCGTAGTTCGTCCACTCGTCCCCGTCGAAGACGCTGACGCCGCACGTCCCCCCCTGGACTGCTCTCTTGCGACGATCGTACGGATTGTAGTGAGCTGCGTCGGTCGCAGCGACCCACTTCCTGCCGGCCGCGTCGATCGCGATGTCCTGAATGAGGTTCCATCCGAGCCCGCTATCGGTTGGGGTGTATCGGACCCAGTCAAAACCGTTGTAAGATACAAGTCCTCCGCAGTGGTACTCGTATTGCCCGAATCCCGTGGTCTCCATGTGCCATGTCGAAATCCAGGCCACGCCATACTGGTCAACCGCTACCCCACCGATGCGCTCGTACTGCATCTCGCTGTTCGAGGTGTCGAACGAGGTCCAGGTATCTCCGTCAAGAATGCACAATCGGTCATATCCGCGCCCCTCTGTCCTAGACCATATTCGGCCGAGCGAGTCTTCCTGAAATGGGCTGATCGGCGAAGTCGGCATTCCGCAGTTGCCGGGATCGTGCTGTCTCCAGGTCGTTCCATTGAAGACGCATAGGCCAGCGTAGGTCCCTATCCACACACGTCCCCCTGTGTCGAATTCAATCGCAGCTACTCCGTCAGAAAGAAGCCCGCTGTTCTCAAATGTATATATTGTCCAGGTGGTTCCGTCAAAGACACACAGGCCGCCACTGGCTGCCCACATCCTCCCTGTAGGGTCGAATTCGATGCGACCTACTACATTGCTACTCAACGGGCTGTTATCCTTATTGAACGTTTGCCAATGGTCACCGTCGAATATGGAGATGCCTTCATAGGTCCCTATCCACTTTCTTCCCAACGGGCCGATCGCGATCGAGTTCACAAGATCGCTAGCCAATCCGCTGTTTCCTGCATTGTATGTCACCCAGCTCACGTCGTCAAACATGGAGACCCCGCAGGATGTGGCGAACCACTTCTTGCCCTCCGCGTCAATCGTCACGTCCCACACGCGATCAAATGCCAGTCCACTATTCAGGGTGTTGTAGTTTGTCCATGACTCCCCGTCGAAGACATAAACGCCTCCCCTTCTGTCTCCGATGTGCCTTTCGCTGCCGATCCAGATTCGGCCCTGGTCATCGATCGCAAGGGCCTGGAGATGATTGCTCTCTAATCCGCTGTTATCCATGTTATATGTCGTCCAGTTCTCCCCGTCGAGGCAGCTGAGGCCGGCGCTCCATGTCGCGAACCACTTGCGTCCATCCGCGCCGATCGCGATGTCGGTCACGGGATGGCCTGCCAGGCCGTCGGCGCTTGTGTATATGTCCTTAGTGAATCCCCAGCGATCGAGCCGCGTGGCGCCGAATGTGCCGCCGCACCACATGTGGCCGCTGTTGTCCCTCGCAATGCACATAACGTCGGTCCCGGGGGCCAGAACCGTCCACATGTCGCCGCGTGCGCCGGTAAGTCCGATTGCCAGAAAGAATGCCAGGCAGAGAACCGTCTTTCGCATGACTGCACCTCCCAAGTGGTCTCAGGAATGTTGTCTGAAACGGCGTCAAGTGTTATTGCACATATACCGCGAAACAAACGCGATTTCAAATGTTCCGAAAAATGAGATTGATGGACGTCAGACCGGAGGGAGTCGCTTTTGGAGTGCGGTGAGCTCTCACCGCTTTTATTTGCGATGATCTGGCATCGTATGTTGTTCAGTGTGCTGCTCAGGAGATGAACATGTGTTGGGGAGACGACGATGATTTATTGTGTGTGGCCGCGTCGGGCCGCGGCGCTTCAAAGCGGTGCCAGGTCACCGCACTCCAAAGCACCCGTAGGGCAAGCAAGCGGTTGATTCGTCAGGCTGGGGTCATTTGCCGCTTTGCGGCAAGCGACCTCGCCAACGAAATGCCACGCATTTCGTTGGCGCAAGGCACAAAAGCAGCGGGGGGGCATGGGGGCACGCTGCGGCTGCCCCCATATCTGATTAATTCTTCTTGCCGTTCTTGGAGGCCACGAAATCGTTGGCCACGAGGTAGTCGATCGGCGTCTTCAGGAACGTCTCGATGGCGTTTTCTATCGAGCAGACTATCGGCTCGATGCGCCGGTTAAACGACGTGTTCAGGACCATTGAGGCGCCGGTGAGTTTCTTGAACTCGTTGATGCAGCGGTGGTATCTCGGGTTTTCTTGCTCTGAGACGGTTTGAATCCTTGCCGTGTCATCCACGTGCTGCACAGAGGGGACCTTTTGGCCCATGCCGTCCCGATACTTGAAGTTCAGCGTCATGAACGGGCTTTCGGCGGCGTTCTCGAACCAGTCGTGGACATCCTCCACCAGCACCGACGGCGCAAGCGGCCGCCACAGCTCGCGGTCCTTGACCTTGTTCACGCTGTCCTTCATCTCAGGGTTGCAGGGATTGCCCATGATCGTGCGATAGCCGAGCGCCCGAGGGCCAAACTCCATCCGGCCCTGGAACCAGCCGACGATCTTGTTGTCAGCCACCATCTGAGCCGCCTCTTTCGGTGCGTCTTGGGACCTGTAATACGGCAGCCCCGCGCGCTTGAGCGCTGCCTCGATCTGCTCGTCGGAGTATCCGGGCCCGTAGGCGACCGTTGAAAGCCGCGTTTTCGACTCGTGGCCCAGCATCGCGTATGCCTCGAGTGCCCCGCCAATGGCTGTGCCCATGTCCATGGCGCCAGGCTGCACGAAGAGCTCGTCGATGAAGTCCTGCTTGAGCAGCACACCGTTCATGTTAC
This sequence comes from uncultured bacterium, assembly GCA_964480475.1. Taxonomy (GTDB): domain Bacteria; phylum B130-G9; class B130-G9; order B130-G9; family B130-G9; genus CAYZPW01. The sequence continues at coordinate 38,914 of CAYZPW010000018.1, forward strand.
AGTTGAGCCCCACGCCGCCCGCGATGCAGAGCTTCCGATAGCCAGTGATCTTAAAGAGGTATTCCGCGAGCTCAACCGCGGCTCGCTCCAACTGAGTCTGGATCGTCTTTGCGATGTTCTTGTGCTCCTGCAAAATCGGATCGCCCATCTTATAGCGCCTCGCATACGGCCCAACTTTCCTGATCTGCTCCAGGTTGACGTGGTAGTCGTGGCGAGAGACCTCGAGGATGCCCTCGTATTTGGGATCAAACTCGCCGTAGGACGAGAGTCCCATCAGCTTGCCGTCCCCGAAATAGCCAAAGCCCAAAAGGAAAGTGATCGTCTTGTAGAGCATGCCCATCGACTGATACTGGCTGTATTGTCGAATCGGACGCGAAATCGTATTGCCCTCGCCGATAAAAAGCGAGGTGGAGTGGTCCTCACCGAGGCCATCTATGACCAGGATGTTCGCCTTGTCGAAGCCCGACATCCGAAACGCGCTGGCCGCGTGACACAAATGATGTTTGATCTCAAACACCCGCTTGAACCGGCGCCTCAGCTGAGCCAGGAACTTCTTGCGGTTGTAGAAGTAGCCCACGATGTTGCCATAGAGAACCTTCGCGGCCGGATCGTCCGAACCGATGCGCTGCTTGATTATGTTCTTCAGCGTCATGCGGCGCATGTTGGCTACCACGGCATCGACAATCGTTTTCACGGCCAGGTAGGAGTTCATGTCGTATGAAATCGCGACCGCGTCGATGTCCGAATCCCGAACGCCAAACGCGTCGAACAGCCACTGCATCGAGAGCTCAGGCTCCTTGCCGCCCCAGCAAAGGCCGGGCGTGTGCTTGACGCGGTTGAGCCTCTCCTCCTCCATCACGCCCACGATCTCGCCGTCCTTGATCAGCGCGGCAGAAATGTCGTGATACAGCTCGTTAATCCCTAAGATGTAGGTCATCTATCAAACCTCTTTGTGTAAACCTGCTAGCTTATAGCGTGGACTGGGCCAATAATCTATAACAATATAACAAGCGGGGCGCGAGAAAGTCAACTGGCCGGAGATGAGGAGTTTCCCCGTCGGGCGAAAAGGGAGAAGATGCGGCGCTTAGTGTCTTGCCGGAACTCTGGAGGTGTTTTTGATAAAAGAGTGTTGACATTACGGAGCGAAAGCACTATTGTTGTTTCGCTGATGCAGCCACGCTCAGAAAAGGCGCGGCCTTGATCTTTGACATTGCTTTTTAGAAAAGGTTTATGGAGCACAACGCGTAGCGAACACTGCGCGTTGCGATCAAGTTACTAAGGGCGCAGGGCGGATGCCTTGGCGCCAGGTGGCGATGAAGGACGTGGTAAGCTGCGATATGCCTCGGGGAGCTGCAAACAAGCGTAGATCCGAGGGTCTCCGAATGGGGCAACCCGTCCCGGCGGAAGCCGGGACATCCCCGTGTGAATACACAGCACGGGTGAGGCGAACCAGGGGAATTGAACCATCTTAGTACCCTGAGGAAGAGAAAGCAAATGCGATTCCCTTAGTAGTGGCGAGCGAAACGGGAACAGCCTAAACCTCGTTTACTTAGATAGCCCAGAGGCGTTGTATGCGAGGGGTCGTGGGATTCAATGTCGGTTGGCTCTGGCCGGCCGGGGGAGTTACAAATCTAAAACCTAGCTGAACGATATGGAAAGATCGGCCATAGAGGGCGATAGCCCCGTATGCGAAAGGTTTCGGGCTCCCTAATTGGACACCCGAGTACCACGGGACACGTGAAACCTTGTGGGAATTTGGGAGGACCATCTCCTAAGGCTAAATACAACCTGGCGACCGATAGAGTAACAGTACCGTGAGGGAAAGGTGAAAAGGACCCCCTTTAGGGGAGTTAAAAGCACCTGAAACCCTGCGCCTACAAGCGGTGGGAGTCCGCCATAGCTTTAGCGAAGGTGGATGACCGCGTGCCTCTTGCATAATGAGCCGGCGAGTTACTGTGTGTAGCAAGGTTAAGCCGTTAAGGTGTAGCCGTAGCGAAAGCGAGTCTGAATAGGGCGACTAAGTTGCATGTAGTAGACCCGAAACCGAGTGATCTACCCTTGGCCAGGCTGAAGTAGGTTTAACAACCTCTGGAGGGCCGAACCCACTGATGATGAAAGATCAGGGGATGAGCTGAGGGTAGGGGTGAAAGGCCAATCAAACTCGGCGATAGCTGGTTCTCCCCGAAATAGCTTTAGGGCTAGCCTCATATGGACAGTTGCGGAGGTAGGGCTCTGACTGGGCTAGGGGGTCGTGAGACTTACCAACCCCATTTAAACCACAAATGCCGTAACTTAATGTATGGGAGTCAGACTGCGTGGGATAAGCTTCGTAGTCGAAAGGGAAACAGCCCAGATCGCCAGCTAAGGTCCCCAATAGTATGCTAAGTGGGAAAGGAGGTGGCAGCGCTCAGACAGCCAGGAGGTTGGCTTAGAAGCAGCCATCCTTTGAAGAAAGCGTAAAAGCTCACTGGTCGAGTGATGCCGCGCCGACAATTTAACGGGGCTTAAGCATACAACCGAAGCTGCGATACCACAGGTGGCCTTCGGGCCATACTGAGTAGGTAGGGGAGCGTTCCTTATTGGGCGAAGGCGCGCCGCGAGGCGCGCTGGACGGTAGGGAAGTGAGCATGCCGGCATGAGTAACGAAAAATGGGTGAGAAACCCATTCGCCGTATGACTAAGGTTTCCTGGGGAAGGTTAATCCGCTCAGGGTTAGTCGGCACCTAAGCCGAGGCCGAAAGGCGTAGGCGATGGCAAACAGGTCAACATTCCTGTACCGCACTCTTGACGTTTGAGCGATGGGGTGACGCAGGAGGATATGCTATCCTGCTGATGGAATAGCAGGTTTAAGCGTGTAGGCGGGTGGCGTAGGCAAATCCGCGCCGCCACTTCAAACGCTGAGGCGTGAATACGGTCCCGTAAGGGCGCAAGTAGCAAATTCCACACTGACAAGAAAAACCTCTAAGCGAGCCAAGAGTGCGACCGTACCGCAAACCGCCACAGGTAGTCAGGGAGAGCATCCCAAGGCGATTGAGAGAACCCTCGTTAAGGAACTCGGCAAAATTGCTCCGTAACTTCGGGAGAAGGAGCGCCTCTTTCAGTGGACCAACTCGCTTGGCGAGCTGAAGGAGGCCGCAGAGAAATGGCCCAGGCGACTGTTTACTAAAAACACAGGTCTCTGCTAAAGCGCAAGCTGATGTATAGGGACTGACGCCTGCCCGGTGCTGGAAGGTTAAAGGGAGGTGTTATCTCACCTTCGGGTGGGAGAAGCACTGAACTGAAGCCCCAGTAAACGGCGGCCGTAACTATAACGGTCCTAAGGTAGC
>CAYZPW010000019.1:0-42013 GCA_964480475.1 uncultured bacterium
AATCCCTGCGGATACGAGGCATCTTATGCGACCATCAATTCGAAAGGGCGGGTCTCAGACCACGCCCCTACACAACCGCAACGACTTATGACCCAGCCTCGGGGAGCCTGCCGCCACTACGAAGCTATGTCGCGACTTAGGAGGACCTTTCCCACCCGGGGAGGAGCAGGCAAGGTCAGATTACCGGTTTTCGCGGATTTTCACTTGACCTTTAATTGAGGCGAGCACATGCTGATAATGGCTGTTGATTCGTGCCCTTTCCCACAGATAGGTTCGGTAGTGGAACGTGGAGGACATTTCATTCTGCAAAAACCTCACACATAGTAAAAGGAGGAGAACAATGAGACCTGCAAGCAAGGTTATCGCGCAAGCGACGCTAGTTGTCCTGGCGCAAACACTCATTCTGGGAATGGCGTCGGCGCAAACGATGCACACGTTTTGCCCGCAGTTTCGGTATGACGCCCAGCATACTGGGTACTCCGCCCAGGTTGGGCCGTCCGAGCTTCGAGTCGCCATCGAGCTGGACATTCCGCCGGCGGGGAGTTTCTTGAAGGGCTTTTTTGGGACGCCCTCGATGGATGCCAGTGGAAATCTTTACGTCGGCTCGATGGACACTTATTTCTACTCCATCAGCCCTGTCGGTGTCCTGAGATGGTCATTTCCAACCTCCGGCATAGTGGGAACCGGCGGCTCACCGGTCATAACGACGGATGGGCGCGTCATCTTTGGGAACGACAACGGCGATCTCTACTGCGTCGGTTTGGATGGGTATTTCAAGTGGAGCTATTCCACAGGAGGCGGCGCTTCTGCAATTTTCAATGGCCCGGCGTCGAGCTTCGATGGCAACATCTACTTCGGTAACAACGCCGGGATGCTCTACTCGCTGCGTCAGGCGGACGGGGCGCCGAACTGGTCGGTGCAGTTGACTTCCGCGTCGATCTATACCTCGTCCGTAACCATCGACGACGAGCTTCTCTACGTCGGCGCGACCGATGGCTACCTTTATGCCGTCACAAAAAGTGGGGCGCCGAGATGGTCATACGATGCGGGAGGCGAGATACACACAACGCCCGTTCTGACCGACGAAGGGCTCGTCCTTTTTGGTTCCACCAACGGCGTCTTCACGTGCGTAAACAGGCAGGGCGTCTTCCAGTGGTCAGATGCGTTCCCGGCAGCAGTTACCGCGTCCGCGGCTTATGCTGGCGCAGACAGCGTCGTCGTGGGCGATGAGGGCGGCGCCATTCGGAAGTACTACACGGACGGCGGCGTGGTTTGGGCGGGACAGCTGGTTGGCGCGATCAAGGCGTCCCCCGTGATCGACAGCGACGGCAAGATATACGTCTATTCCGAACCGGGCAACATCTACGTCATGGGGCCAGACGGCTACGTCCTCGATTGGACAACTCGTGACGGGTATTGGAAGGCCGGCGCCTCGCCTGTGGTCGGCCCCGACGGGACGCTCTACATCTGCACCGCGAAGGATGAGGCGCAGGTTCTGGGCTTCCGCGACCCAGGAGGCTCGGGTCCGCCATCGATTGTCGGTTTCGTGGAGGACGACGACGTCACCATCGGTGAATCGCTGCGATATTCGGTAACGTTCTCCAACCCAGCGAGGCGCCTCGCCATCGATTTCTATGTCGCGGTGAGTTTCGGCGACGCTCTCCTGTTCTATCCGGGTTGGGTAACTGACTGGCTTTACACTAGACTGACGCTGGACGGCGGCGCATCCGGCACGGTAACGTTGATCGATATGCCGATCGTGGACGGTTCCCTGGCGGGAGACTACACGTTCTATGCCGCGGCGATGGTTCCTGGCACGCTGATCAACTTCACGGATACTTCGGTGGTCAGCGTAACCATTCGGTAGCGTCGGACGAGCCGCCCGTTTCATTCTCGGAGTCAGCCGAGCCATTCGCTCAAACGACGGCCTCGCTGTTGATAAGGGTGCAGCTTGTCATTAGTTTATTCCAGTTAGGATTGCGACAGGTCTGTGCCCGCGGACGGCCGCAGCTGGTATAGCCTTCATCAACGAGCGGTGGGGCTCAAATGAGACGAGATGAGTTTGAATACGATTTGCCTGAGGCGCGAATAGCGCAGGTTCCCTTGAGGGATCGGACTGGGGCGAGGCTGCTCGTGCTTGAAAGGGCGAGTGGACGGATCGTGCACACGCGTTTCGATTCGCTTCACGAGTTCCTTCGCGCCGGCGATCTCTTGGTTCTGAACGACACGCGGGTGATGAAATGCCGTCTTCTGGGCCGACGAGTGCCGGGCGGTGGGAAGGTCGAGCTCCTTCTGCTCAGGCGGCTTGAAAACGACATTTACGAGTCGCTGGGCCGCGCATCGCGCCCGCTGCGACCGGGTTCCAGGTTTCTGTTCGGCGATGGCCTTCTGAGCGCCCTGGTCCTGAAAAAGCGCGGACGTAAGCTCGTTGTCTCGCTCACGGCGAATGGCAAAAGCGTTGACGAGGCGCTTGAGCAGGTTGCTGAGCTCCCGCTGCCGCCTTACATCAAGCGGCCCCACGGCCCGGACGAGGCGGATGAGGTTCTCTATCAGACGGTTTATTCCGAAAGTCCCGGCGCTGTGGCGGCGCCGACGGCGGGGCTGCACTTCGCGGGCGACTACTTGGAGGAGCTGCGCAGCCGCGGGGTCGAGTTCGCACACATAACGGTTCACACGGGCCTCGGGTCGTTCACGCCGATCCGAACCGAGCACATCGAGGACCACGAGGTGCCGCCCGAGGAGTTCCGCCTTACCAAAGTGGGCGCCGATGTGATCAATCTGGCGAAGGAGCAGGGGAGGCGCGTCATAGCCGTCGGGACGAGCTGCGTCCGGGCGCTTGAGACAATCGCTAAGGGGAACAAGGTCAAACCCGGCAGCGGCGAAACTGACCTCTACATAACGCCGGGCCACGAGTTCAGGATAGTTGACGCGATGATCACGAACTTCCACCAGCCCTGCTCGCCCCTGATCGTTCTTGTGAGCGCGTTCGCCGGTCGGGAGAGCATTTTGGATGCGTATCGCGAGGCGCTTGAGGGGGATTATCGTTTCTTGAGTTTCGGCGATGCGATGTTGATAATGTAGTTGGCAGTTGCCAGTTGAGAAACGGTTTCGCTTTCAAGCAGGAGCCGGCGCCATGTTATTTGCAGGCTGGAAAGGGCTCGACCTCTGTGATAGAGTCGCTACGTTTTTTGAATTCATAACCAAATCTAAGAGGGACAGTGCCATGAGAGTATCAGATTTCGTTTTTGCGAGCGTCTTTGCCATGCTGCTGGTGTTTGCCGCGCTTTGCGGACCGGTGGAGGGCGTCACCGCGGACGAGGTGTTCAAGAGAGCCTCGGCGAAGTACGAGCACTTCATGTCCTCTGTCAAGGACCTGACGATCGAGCAGGAGATGCTGATGGCTCAAGGTCAGATGAAGATGCAGATGAAGATGATGCGCAAGGGGAACAAATACCGCCTTGAGACCATGACTAGCACGCCTGCGGGAAGAGGAGGGGCTCAGATGCCGCCCATGACGACAACCATCATCTTCGATGGGAAGGACACGTGGATGGCCAGCCCGTTCGCCGGGAAAAAACGACTGGAGGGCGATGAGGCAAAGGGCCACAGCCCGCAGCTTTCCTGGACAGAGAACCTCGAAGGGCGCCTCGTCCTCCTCGGGGAAGAGAAGGTGGCCGGCAGGAGCGCATGGGTAGTCGAGGTGAAGGAGGACAAGAAGCGCGAGACCGAACCTGAAGCATTCTCGAAGGTCTGGATAGACACCAGCAATTACTGGATGCTCAAGGCCGAGTCCAAGACGCCGAAGGGCGTTGCGGAGTCGCGGCTTTCGGATTTTCGGAAGGTTCACGGTGATTTCAGCATGCCGTTTCTGCACGAGGTGCTCGTAAATGGCGTTCTTCAAAGCAAGTTGGTTACCAAAGGCGTCAAGGTAAATGCGGGGTTGTCCGATGACCTATTCGACGCGAGCAAGCTCGAGTCTCAGGGGATGAGCATGGAGGACATGTTCAAGCAAGGGATGCAGGGCAACTAGCAGCTTGATTCTGGGGTAGTTCTTGTAGTAAGATCGGGCCGCGATCAGACCGCGAGAAACAGTGGCCGAGCAAAAGCCACAATTGTCTCGTCTGAGACTGTGTTTTGTTGGCCAAATTATGGAGGAAGGGATGCTGTCGATTCAATCCAGAGTCTCTGCTGCCGCAACTGCAATAATCACTCTATGCCTCGTCACAACAGCGATGGGGCAGCTGGCCGAGACGCCGTGGCCGATGTTCATGCACGACACGTGTCACAGCGGCGATGGCGAGGTCTTGGGGCCACGACTCGGAAACCCGGGGCTAACCCTGGTGCCCGATTCGGAGGTTACATGCTCGCTCATCGTTGGAACTGGCGGCACGATCCTGTTCGGTACCAGCGCGGACGGGTTGTGCGCGATTGACGAGTCTGGCACGCGTTTGTGGTCATATTCCACCGGCGCGACCGTCTCCGCGGTATCGACCCCTGCTGTAGGCACAGGCGGGTCGGTCTATTTCGGCTGTGCGGACGGCTGCGTCTATGCTCTTGACGCCGACGGCGGCCTGAGATGGAGCTATGAGACTCAGGGGCCGATCTCTGCGTCGTGCACGATCGGCGGCGACGGCCGTGTTCTCATCGGCTCGACGGACGGCTCGTTCTACGCTCTCGAGGATGCCGGGACGCAGGCAACGCTGATCTGGTCGGCAGATGTTACGTATCCGATTACTCGAGGGGCGGCTGCAACGGGCGGCGACAGAGTGTTGTTCTGCGACGGCGGAGCTGGCTCGAAGGTTTACGGCTACTCATCTTCGGGGACTAGGCTGTGGTCAACGAATCTCCACTCGCGGATTGCGACAGTTCCAGCTGTAGCGAGCGATTCGAGTCTCGCGTTTGTCGGGACGGCAGCCGGGACCATCTACGCTCTGCGCCCTGGTTCTGGCGTCGTTGCATGGACTTTCAACGCGGAGGCGCCAGTATCGAGCGATTTTGCTCTGTTCAGAAGTGGGCTGCTGGTTGCTGGATGTGGCGACGGAACCGTGATCGGCCTCGACACCTCTTATGAGGAACCGACTCTCTTGTGGCAAGAGACGATTGAAGGTGTCTTGCGAACGCCCCCCGTTCTCGAGCCCGATGGCGTCGCCTACTTCACGTCGGACATTGGCGTCATCTACGCGCTGGATACCGCACCCAGTGCCGCCGAGAGAGTTCTTTTCAAATACTACTTAGACTACACGCCGGCGCACGCCCCGCTCATCCCGTCTGAGGGCGAGCTGCTCGTCCCCACCCAACAAGACGGGATAGCGGTCATAAGCGACCAGATGCCGCCGGCGCCGAACGTCGCGGTGTCGCCACTCTTTATCGATTTTGGCACGGTTGAGGTCGGCCAGACGAGCTCTGCGACGGTCGAAGTATCAAACCGAGGCAACGCGGCGCTGTCGGTCATCTCCTTGTCGTCATCTGCGCCGGGCGCCTTTGTGACCCGGACGGCGCCGTTCCTGGTCGGCCCAAACGAGCTATTCAATCTTAGAATAAGCTTTGAGCCCTCGTCCGAGGGCGATTTCCTGGCCTCGATCACGATAGCCAGCGATGATCCGCGCAGGCCAGAGGTAATCGTCTCGGTCGTCGGAGTCGCGTATCAAGAGGCGGTCGAGGGGCTCGACTTCGCCATCACGCCCGAGGACATTGAGTTCAGCCAACCACAGGCCAGCCCCGGGGACGTCATCACGATCGACGCGAGAATAGAGAACGTGGGGAGCGTTTCGGGCGAGGCAACGGCCAGGTTCTACTATGAGTTCATGCACCAGCTCAACCTCATCGAGTCCGTCCCGATTGCGCTCGACGCTGGCGAAGACGGCGTCTATTCGGTTGACTGGGGCACAGACACTGGGATGGCCGCTCAGATGTATGACATCCACGTCAGGCTAGAGAACTGCTCGCCTCCCGATGAGGACCTCGGCAACAACGAGGCGGTCAAGAGCTACATGCTTCCCGTCCAGCTGGTTTCCGTCACTTGCATTCCGGGCGACGGCCGCGTGCTCGTCCTCTGGGAGACTGCCTCCGAGACCGACAATCTTGGCTTCAACGTTTACCGGCAGGCCTTCCAGTCAGATTTCGCGAAGGTGAACGATAAGCTGGTCCCTGGCGCGGGGACCACGTCTGAGAGCAACTCCTATCACTTGGTTGACGAGGGACTCCTAAACGGCGTCGAATACCGATATTACGTGGAGTGTGTGAGTACAAGCGGCGAGACGCAGCGTTCACCAGTCGTGTTCGGCACGCCCAGCGCGCTTCGTCGTGGTCCGGTGTTCAGGCTTGCGTCAAGCCAGACAGCCTACAGGCCCGGGGATAGGGTTCTTGTCAGCGTGTCGGTCTTCAACCCAGGCCCTGAGCGCGAGATCGTCGCTTACTGGGCAGTCGTGTTGCCAGACGGGACGATTATCTCCCTCTGCGATTGGGGTGGGCTGCGCGTAACGCTTCCGTCAGGCTGCTATATCCCGGACTATCCTCTCGTAGATTTCATTCTGACTGATACAATGGGTCTATCGGGCAGCTATTCGATCGCGATTTCGATTGGCGAACCAGCGACGATGGACTGGCTGTTTATGGATATGATCACAATCAGGCTTGAAGAATAGCGATGTTTTCTAGGCCAAATGTGGCAAATGCAGACGCTGTCTGACGTGTTTGAATATGGGGAGGAAGGATGAGGAATCTAAGAATCGCTTTAATCTCGCCGGAGGTTTTCCCCTTCGCCAAGACGGGTGGCCTGGCTGACGTTGCAGGGGCCTTGCCCAAGTATCTCGCTCGGCACGGCCAGGAGGTCATCGTCATCATGCCCAAATACCGGGCGATCGACGGGGATAGGCATGGGCTGACGGACACAGGGCTTGAGATAACCGTTGAGCTCGGCAAAGAGACTGGCCAACACAAGCTCTTTGTCAGCGACCACATCCCCGGCGTGAAGACATATTTGGTCGAGGCGCCGGACTACTTCGATCGCGAGCAGCTGTATGGGACGCCGAATGGGGACTATCCGGACAACTCGCTTCGGTTCGGCTTTTTCTCCAAGTCAGTGCCCGAGGTTCTTGAGGCGCTCGGGTTCGAGGCGGATATCCTCCATTGCAACGACTGGCAGACGGGGCTGGTGCCGGTCTACCTGAAGGAGAAGACCACAAATGGCGGCTTTCTATCGAACGCCAAGACGCTGTTCACAATCCATAACATCGCATATCAGGGGCTGTTTGACCCTAAGGAGCTGCCGAAGCTGGGCCTGGGATGGGAGTATTTCATCATGGAGGGGCTTGAGTTCTGGGAGAAGATCAGCTTCATGAAGGGCGGCATAGTCTTCTGCGACGCGGTCAGCACCGTCAGCCGCAGATACAGCGAGGAGATTCAGACGCCGGAGTTTGGCTACGGCCTTGAGACTATTCTCGCCTCAAAACGGGACGTTCTTTATGGCATTCCCAACGGCATCGACCCCGAGGAATGGGACCCCGCGACCGATGATCGCATAGCGGCGCGTTTCAGCGCGTCGGACATCGGCCCGAAGCAGGAGTGCAAGCGGGCGTTGGCGGACGAGAACGGGCTTTTTTATTCCACCGACGTGCCGATAATCGGGATGATCACGAGATTGGCCGCGCAGAAGGGGCTCGACATCCTCTCCAAGTGCATCGAGGAACTGGTCGATCTTGGTATCCAGTTCGTGATTCTGGGCACAGGGGATAACGAGTATCACCGCATCTTTGAGGGCTTCAAGGAGAAACTAGCGGGCAAAGTCGGCATCAATATCTTGTTCGATGCTGCGATGGCCCAGCGCATTTACGCTGGGTCCGATATGTTCCTGATGCCCTCGCGATATGAGCCGTGTGGGCTGGGGCAGCTGATCAGTATGCGCTTCGGGACGGTCCCGATAGTTCGCAGGACAGGCGGCCTGTCGGACACCGTGACCGAGTTTGACCCCAGGACGATGAGCGGCACGGGTTTCGTGTTTTCCGAATACACGGCCGGCGCCCTGACGGAGACTGTCAAGCGGGCATTGAACCTTTACAAGGACGAGACTCGCTGGAAAAAGGTCGTCGAGAACGCGATGTTATACGACAGCTCGTGGAACCGTTCCAGCGCGGAATACATCGAGCTGTTTCACAAGATTCTGGGCGAGTAAGGACGCCCAGCCCACGTGGGGCAGGCTTTCCAGCCCGCCGCCGTCCACGACAGGGACGTAGGTCAATGCCTCGCACGTAGGGGCGAGGTCTTAAGACCACGCCCGTTCTAATTGATCAACGCATGAAAAGCCCCCATTCCGATGGGATTGATGTAGGCGGGCGAGTCTGAGACCTAGCAATTATTCATATATCTTGGAGGTAGCTTTCTCTGAATCACCGCGTTTCAACGCGGTTATGTAGATGGCTCTCATTATCTTAACACCCGACTTCAGTCGGGTGACCTCAGGACGCCAAAGAACCTCCTCCTCCCTCCAAAGAATCCTCTCTTGAAGAGGATGTAGGGAGGGCGGCGGCCTCCGCTTCAGGCCCCCGAATGAATTCGGGGGTTAGGATAATGATAGTCGTTTGCATCGCCTCGGCTGAAGCCGGGCGATGACGTGCCGGATGTGTGCTCCGGCCGACAGAATCCGAACCTAGGCATTTCACTCGTCGTTACTACTGTTATTCCCCTCAAAGAATGCTATACGTGGAGCCCAGCAAACAGCCTCATCAGCTTCGAATATGCGTAAAATTGTTAGGTCTGAGACCACGCCCCTACAGCCCAATTCCGATGAGGATGTCAGCCCGGACTGCGTTGATCCTGTGGCGTTTCCCTTTTTCCCGTTTCTGTCTTGTCGCGGAGTCTATGAATGGCGAGCGGGAACTCCTCAATCATCCTTCTTCAGTTTCTTTTGCAGCTCCGCCAGCGCAGAGAGCGCCGAAAGCGGCGTCATGGCATTGACGTCGAGCGCCTCAAGCTCGTTCAGGATAGGGCTCGGTGGCGGCGGCGCGGCGAATATCGATAGCTGGGCAGTCTCCTGCCGTTTCTTTCGCCGCGAGGTCCTGGCCAAAGTCGGCGTGCCATCGCTAGCGTACTCGTCCCGCTCGAGATTGGCCAGTATCTCCTTCGCCCGGTCGAGCACTCGCTTCGGCAGGCCGGCGAGTCGCGCCACCTGGATGCCATAGCTGCGGTCGGCGTTGCCGGGGATGACCTTGCGCAAAAAGACGATCCTATCGCCCCACTCGCGGACCGAGACGTTGTAGTTCTTGACGCGGTCGAACATCATCGCCAGCTCCGCCAGCTCGTGGAAGTGCGTGGCGAAAAGCGTCCGGGCCGCGACTTTCTTGGTGTTGTGCAAATACTCAGCGACCGCCCATGCGATAGAAAGCCCGTCGTAGGTGCTTGTGCCCCGCCCGATCTCATCCAGAACGATGAGGCTCTTCGGGGTCGCGTTGTTGAGGATGTTCGCCGTCTCGTTCATCTCGACCATGAACGTGCTCTGACCGCGAAGTAGAAAATCGGTTGCGCCCACTCGCGTGAACACCTTGTCAGCTGTCCCGATCTGCGCCTCGCTTGCGGGGACGAAGCAGCCCGTTTGGGCCAAGATGACGATGAGCGCGGCCTGGCGGATGTAGGTCGATTTGCCGGCCATGTTCGGCCCTGTGACGATGAGTATCTGGTTGCTCTCGCAGTCGGCCCGAAGGTCATTGGGCACGAACTCCTGACTGAGATAGACTTTCTCGACCACCGGATGACGTCCATCCTTGATGACTAGAGCCGTGCTGTTATCGACCGTTGGGCGCACGTAACGGTTGTCCGAAGCGACTTGCGCGAACGATGCGAGAACGTCTATTGTTGCAGCCGTTCTTGCGGCCTTCTGTATGCGAGTCGTCTCCTTGGTGATGCTCTTTCTAAGCGCGGAGAAGAGCTGGTATTCAAGCTCGGCGATCTTCTCATCTGCGGATAAGACCTTCTCTTCCCACTCCTTGAGCTCGGCCGTCGCAAACCGTTCTGCACCAAGCAAGGTCTGCTTCCTTATGTAATCGGCCGGGGCCTTATCCGCTGCGCTCTTTTTGACCTCGATGTAGTAACCAAAGACGCGGTTATAGCCGATCTTCAGGTTCTGAATGCCCGTGCGACGCCGCTCCTGCGCCTCAAGCCCCGCAATGAACTTCTTGCCGTCGCGGGCGATGGACCTCAGCTCGTCAAGCTGCTCGTCCCAGCCGTCGTTGAACATCCCGCCGTCGCGCACCGTAAAGGGCGGCTCGGCAACGATCGCCTCGGCCAGAGTGCTCGCAACGTCGGACAACGTGTCCGCATTCTTGACCAGCGAAGCCAAGAGTGGGGACCTAACCTTGCTCATGGCCCTGTAAAGCTTCGGAAGCATGGAAAGCGATTCCCTGAGGGACACCAAATCGCGCGCGTTCGCGGTCCCGAGGTCGATGCGTGAGATCAGGCGCTCGATGTCCCGAACCGGTTTCAGAAGCTGCCGGACCTCGTCCCGCAGAAGGAAGTTATCCTTGAACTCTAAAACCGCATCTAGCCGCTGATCGATGCGCTTGACGTTTATGAGCGGATGCAGGAGCCAACGCCGCAGGAGCCTCGCGCCCATCGCCGTCTGGGTCTGGTCGATGAGCCACAAGAGCGAGCCATTGCGCTTCCCATCGATCGCGCTTCTCGTTATCTCCAGGTTTCGCAGCGTCGCCTCGTCCATCTGCATGAACCCCGAATCGGTGTAGAACCTGACCGCGCTGATGTGCGACAAGTCTCGCTTCTGCGTCTTCTGCAACTGGTGGAGCAGGGCCCCGCCAGCGATAATCGCAAGAGGCCTACTTGCGCAGCCGAAACCATCGAGCGACTGGACCTCGAAATGCTCGATTAGCTGCCGCAAGCAGTAGTCTCGCTCAAAGACCCAGTCCTCGATTTTCGTCAACATCGCCTTCGGGCCTGCGCCCAATAGGTCCTTGATCAGCTGCGAGTCGGCGAGGCGCTCCTGGACGACGAGTTCCTTCGGCTCCCAGCGAGAGAACTCGTTTCGGAGAGCTACTGCGGAATCGACGCCCCTCAGCTCGGTAATGTGAAAGTCGCCGGTCGAAAGGTCGATGACGGCGAAGCCGATGTCGTTGTGGTCCACATGAACCGAACAGATGTACGAGCTCTCCTTGTCCGATAGGAGGCCCGGCTCGACCACTGTGCCCGGTGTTACGACGCGCACCACGTCTCGCTTGACGAGACCTTTGGCCGTCTTTGGGTCCTCGACCTGCTCACAGATCGCAACCTTGTAGCCCTTTTTGATGAGCTTCCTCAGATAGACCTCCAAAGCGTGGTATGGGATGCCACAGAGCGGCACCTCGTCGGGCTTGCCGCGGTTGCGGGACGTGAGCGCGATGTCAAGCAGCTGCGAGCCCAGGACAGCGTCCTCGCCGAACATCTCGTAAAAATCGCCCATCCTGAAGAGCATTATGCAGTCCGGATACTGCGCGCGAATCCGCTTATACTGCTTCATCATCGGCGTCGTCTTCCCTGACGTGGTTTTCTTGGGCGATCGTTGTCGTGCCATGCTCAAGAGTTTCAAGTTTCAGGCGCCAAGTTTCAAGTAGCAGATTCGCAAAACGGTCCGGCGAATGTTCAATGGTAGGCATTGACGAATCGTCGATCTCTCCGCTGAACGTTGATGCATACGATAATGCGATTTGGCCGGGAACCCCGTGCCCAGACCGTAGGTTAATTAGGTGCACACAGTTTGGCTGCGACCAGACGTGTCATGGGTTGAACCGGTGTTCTGCGAACCAGAGTTGGTTTCCGCGTGCGAGATCGGCGAGCTTGGTCAACTTGACACTTTACGAAGAATTGGTAATGGTTAAACTGGTGGAGTGTAGAAATAAGAGTAAAGGAGGGGAAATGATGAATGACTTTAGTTAGGGTAAAAGACGACGAATCTTTTGACTCGGCACTCAGGCGCTTCAAGAAGCAGTGCGAGAAGTCGGGGATATTGTCCGAGTTTAGGAGGCGCGTTTTCTTCGAGAAGCCGTGCATCAAACGGAAGCGCAAAGCTTTGGCCGCACGGAAAAAACTCATTAAAAGGGTCAGGCGATTTAGCTAATCAGCTAAGTTAGTTCCTGACCTGTTCTGTTTGTATCATAGTTGGCAGAGGTACTGATGACATTAGAGCTCGAGGAGATCTATCGCCTGGCAGTTGAGGCCGGTATCGAGGCAGATCAACGTCCCAGGGAAGAGATCGAGCGACAGCTGAAGATTGAGCGCGATAAGTTTGAGAGACTCTCGGGCGGTGCGAAGGCGCGCTTTGACACAGACCGTCTCACTAATCCTTACGCAGATTGCCGAATACTTCACGGCGAGCTCGACGCGGAGATATCGAGCGCGTTGGTTGGCATAGACATCGGGCCGGCGGAGGTGATGCTCGCTGATAGGTTGAGGTCAAAGGGCCAGGATCTGGACCTCATCATCGCTCATCATCCTTCCGGACGGGCACTTGCAGCCCTAGCCGACGTTATGTCCCTTAGCGCGGACCTCTGGGCCCAGCAGGGCATGCCTATTGGACAAGCAGAGAATGTCTTCGCGGGGAGGATCAAAGAGGTGCAGGCATCGGTTATGGCCGCAAATCACAACAGAGCGGTTGATGCGGCCAGATTGCTCGACATTCCTTTGATGTGTGTTCATACGCCGGCCGACAACTGTGTTGCGCGGTATCTTAAAGAGACCATCAAGAATGCAAAACCCGTTTTGCTTGGGGATGTCCTTGACTTGCTGCTTGAGACCGACGAATACGATCGTTATGCGTCTGAGATTACGGGACCCAAGGTCGTTGTTGGGTCGAAGGAGAGCAGGGCTGGCGACGTCTTTGTCGATATGACGGGCGGCACATCTGGCCCAAAAGACCTCTACGCGATGATTGCTAAATCTACCAACATAAGCACTATTCTGTGCATGAGCATCTCTCAGGACCACAAGAAAGAGATTGAAAAACATCACCTGAACTGTATAGTTGCTCCTCACATGCCAAGTGATACACTTGGTTTGAATCTGATTCTCGACTCCTTGGAGTCGCGGGCAGAGCTGCCAGTGGTGGAATGTTCAGGTTTCCGCCGCGTCAGCAGGCTGCGTGAGTAGCGGCGAACATTTTGGAATCAAAAGAGGAACTGAACATCAGAATTAGGGGAAGGTGAAACCGTGAATAGGAGATTTGCTTCAACGGCGGGACTCGCGATTGGATTGTGTTCCTTGTTTTTGGTGTCCCAAGCGGTTTTGGGTGGCATTGTAACTATGCCGGCCGAGTTCAATTGGTTTCTTTTGGACGCGGAATACGGAGAGGTTCTGAGAACGCTCGGGGTTGCCGAGGAGATATACCAACGTGGGATCGAGCTTCTCTACGACGGGAAGTTCGCCGAGGCGGCGGAGTGTTTTTGGCGAGTTGTTGACCTTTACTCAGCAGACTCTGTCCTGAGTACGCATTCGCGGGTCTCATCCGCATACTACTTTCTTGGCAAGACTTACTTGCTCGCGGGCAAGCCGGGTCTCTCACGGGGCCTCTTTGCGCTGGCTGTTCAGTCGCATCCCGCCGGCGAATTCATGCAGGCACAAGTGGACTTGTCATACTCCTACGGTGATGCCCTTAGGGAGCGGCTCAGGGCCTTTGCTTTACAGAGGCAGCTGGACCTCGGGCTTGCCGGTGCGGCGGCGGCTCGGCAGCCAGCGGCGTGGGAAGAGACGATACCGATGGATTTGCTGTTTGATTTCAGTGAATACACGCTTCGGCCAGATGCTATGCCCATCTTGGAGCGCGTGATACGCCGCGTCAAGAGCGCCCACGGGTTGGTGTTCGTGATCGAGGCCAACAGCGATGATGTTGGCACGCAAGAGTATAATCTTTGGCTTGGAAACAAGAGGGCCGAGGCTGTGCGGGATGTTCTCGCAAGACGCGGTGTCCAGCAGCATTTGGTCAAGTGCTTCAGCTATGGCAAGTTGCTGCCCATAGCGTCCAACGATACCGAAGAAGGGCGCTATAAGAATCGCAGGATTGTAATAAAGGCCATCGGGCAGTAGCTGGTTCGCCTTTTGCGCAATCTCGCCTTTTGGCGGACGAGCTGGGCGGATAGCTCAGCTGGTAAGAGCATCGGCCTTACAAGCCGGGGGTCGCAGGTTCGAATCCTGTTCCGCCCAAGCCACACAGCCGCCCTCCCGGCGATTTCACACCCAGGAATACTCCAATTGCAGGTATTGGTTTATAGTGCCGTTTTGTCCTACTCCTACCGCCGCAGGATGGCACACCTACGGCACAATGACATATACTCAGCATCGCTCACGCGGATTGATCTGAGAGACCACGTTCACGTCCCCGGACAAACAGCCGTATAACCGATGACTGGGCCGCGAGAGGCCCCGGGGACTTCTGCCTTGGCGCTCTTTTCACAGAGGCTGATGAGGGGAGGCGGACGACGAGGCGCCCTATTCCTTCGGTGGGGCGTAGCGCTCAGGTTTCTTACCGTCCTTGGGCGGCTCCAGCAGCCCAGCCTCCTTCAGCTTGGGGTCAATTCGCTTGTGTAGATTGTGTTCGTGGCGCTTGAACACGCAGTCGAACTCGCAGGGCTTTCGGCGGAGTTGGGGTAAGGTGCGTGAGCTTTTGAGCACGCATCAGCAGGTGACGGTCGTGCTCCCGACCTCCGACGGCGGCCAGGTGCGTATCCGCACGCCATCGAACCCTGACCCACAACTGCTCCAGTTATACAAAACGCTTCGGATATCGCCCAGACCCCTCAAACCGAAAAGGACCTGGTATTCTGAACAAGCCAAAAACGTAGTGGCGAAAAAATCGCCCCCTTGGGCTCCCTAAGCTGACTCCGAGCTCTAAAATGCGGAACTTGGGCTAGGACGCAAACAGTCGAAAGCGTTGTGTGTGCCGAGGCCTCTGTCGAAGTGGGTCGGAAGTCCGAGGCTGCCTACGCGCGAGAATCCACACGCCGACATGCTTCGCCCCTGATATGCGGTGAATCGCTCAGCTACGCTTGCTCTTCTGGACGTCAAGTATTAGCTTGACCTGACCAACCGGAACCCGAAGGCTCCTTGCAATTGCCTCAACGTCCAGCCCTTGGCGCGAGAGGTCCATCACCAGTTTCTTGGTTCTCTGCATCTCCTCCTCGTCGCTTCGGACTTCGCTCGGTTGGGGCTCCTTCTTCTCGGCGAGTGCGACAAATGGGCGAATCTTGGAAACGGGCGTCCTTCTCCCGGCAACAGATGTCGGCGCCTCCCGCCGCTTTCCAGGCGATTCCCCATGAGTGCGGTGGGCCTTTGGAGTCTCGGAACCAGCAATCGATGGTGGTCGAGCCGGCGTCCCTTCTTCGGCGCCTGGGACGGGCCTCGGCCGCTCAAGAGTCGTTCGCACGAGGGTCGGTCCTTTTGCCGCGGCGACCCTTTCCGCAGGTCTATCCCTCGTCGGCGCATCAGCCTCCTTACGTTCTTGGTGTATCCCCGGAGGCTTCTCGCTGCTTATCTCGGACGATTCCGCCGCCAGCTCGAATCTGTCGGAGCGCCTTACCAACTCCATCAAGAGCCGGTCCGCCCGCTGGATTGAGCGCATCAGCTCGTCCCGCTTCGCACTCGTATCATCCTGTATTCGCGAGGCGACACGCTTATACTCGTCGATGAGATGCTCCATGCTCCTCGTGAGCTCGGCGACGCTGGACTCGGAGTCACGCAGCTTTGACATGTCTTTGCGGATGCGTCTTTTCTCCGCAAACACAAGGAGCATAAGGACGAGAAGCACAACGTCGAAGAGAAAAAGCAGAGCGTAGGTCAAGACCATCATAGAAGACATAACTAGCCGCAAAGAAAATCCAGCGTCAGCCAAAAAACTACTTTGGACCGGGTAACGTTATCAGAGCTAGACGGTTATGTCTATCAAATGCTCGCCCTCTGCGCTGGCGAACATCTCCTCGTCGAGGCCCTCGTCGGTCTGGTCTTCCTGAGAGCGAGACTCCTCGTCGTTAGCGTGTTTCTTGCCCTCTTCACGCTCGTCAATGCGGCTGTCTTGCTCAGACTGGTCGGTCTTCAGAACCTCGTGGGCGCGGTGATCATCCTGCTTGGCAAGCTCCGAGGCGAAAAGCTGCTGGTTGGCATCGCCCAGGTGCGCTTGAACCTGCGTCACCTTCTCCGCGGCGACGGTCTGAGCAAGCGAAGTCTGCAAACTGACTGGTTCGACCATTTATCAATACCCCTCTACACGAGACTCTACGGAGGTCTTGGGGCAAAACTTTAGGTGTGGGCCAACGAGGAGATTCTCTCGATAACCAAGACGGAAACCGTGAGCGACGCATTGTCGCCAGTAAGGGCCGGCCCGCTTCTGCATAGCGACTTGTCGCCTGGGCTGCTGCGGCCGCCGAGGTCTTTCTTTCTCAACGCGTATCAAAATGATTTGCCTATTTGAGGTGAGAATGTCCGCCTCGTTCACTACTACCTCATCTCATGGGCTCCTTTCAGGTATCTGGCTGCGCGTCGCACGATGTGCTTCGGAGAACACCCGAACCGACACTGATCGCACATCGCAGCTTGTTCGGAGTGATCAAGCCAACTCGATCTGCTATTGTATCGTGAGACTAGGTATTTGTATGAAGGAGAGGACCTTGAGTGATTCGAACAAGTCCGTAGAGGAACTGATACAGGAATTGCCTCCTGAGGCTCAATCTGAGGTGAGGGACTTCGCTGAGTTCTTGTTCGAGAAGAACGCTAGGAAGCGGCGAGGCAAGGCGAAGTTCAACTGGGCGGGCGTCGCCAGGGACCTTCGGGACAAGTACACTTCCGTTGAGCTACAACACAAGATCTCCGAATGGAGAATAGGGGCGGATGAGGCTCCTGATTGATACTAACATCTTCTTGGAGGTGCTCCTCGATCAGGACAGAGCCTCTGAGGCCGGCGCTTTCCTGAAGCGCGCCGCAGGCCAGCACGAGTCGTTTCTCTCTGACTTGTCGCTACACTCGATAGGCGTTTTCCTTGTGCGCAGGCGGCAGGTTCAGGCTTTTCAGGAATTTCTGAGCGATATTGTCTTCGGACTGGGCATTGGTGTAAAACGACTGAACGAGACGGACATGCCTTCCGTCTGCGATATCGTGCAGAGTTTCAGGCTTGACTTCGACGATGCCTACCAATACGCGGCAGCCCAGAAATCTGATCTTATAATCGTCAGCTATGACAGCGATTTCGACAAGACAGATCGAGGGCGGAGAACCCCAGGAGAAATCCAGACAGTCAATGGCCAGTGATCGAGCTTTGCCGTCCTCAATCGCCGCGGTTCGAGACGTCTGGCCACTGAGCACCTGCTTGTGCCTCATCGGCGAAATGCGGTTCCCAAGACGCCAGCCTCTATGATAGGGTTGAGGAGATCAGTAAGGTGTAAGAGAATTGGAGGATAAGCCATGAAACGAGTCATCTGTGCATTGAGCATTTCTCTGTTGACCATCACTCTAGGTACAGCAATCGCCGAGCCACAATTGAGCCTTGACTGTCTCCCGGAGAATCTGGCGACAATCGATGATCTTTGGGTATTTGGGTCGCTGAAGTGGGATTCGCCGGGCCAATACGCCGACGTATATCTCGTTGTGATCGACGATGCCTGGGAGATCCGCTTCGTGACGCCAGGCTGTGACGAGTTATTGGACATTGAGACGCCGTTTTACACGGACCTCTGGACATGTCGGGACTACGAAATCGTGGACTACCCTCTCGGGGAGTACTCAGGGGAGATGCTAGCCTTCGCGGGCACACCCCAGCATTACTGGCTCGGACTGGTTCTGACCGAACCCGGCACGACGCATTTCGCGTGTCAGCCAACTTTCTTCGATTTCACGGCGCTTGAGTCCCCCACAACTTGGAGCAACGGCGACGGGAATTACACCGAATTGCGTTTTGAGAACAATCGATGGCGTGTGATGGAGTTCGAGCTTACGCTGGAGGGCACCGAAACGCACTACGGGCTTGATGGGCAAGTGATGTTTTCATGTCCAGCCTCAAGGACAATTGAGCGCAATCCTGAATGGGAATTGAATGCAGAGGGGTGTGGCATATTCGAGTGGAATGAAGCTGACAACAGCAACTACTATCGGCTTTATATCACAATTGGCTATCACCGGGGTCATGCCGTTGTTGACGCATCCTACTCATCCGGTCATACAGGTTCCTATGGCCGTTATACAAGATGCTCGCTTGACACGCGGCTTGAGCCTTGAGGAAACCTCTACTCGACCGGCCCTACCCGGAAATCCAGGAGGAATTCGCCAAGTGGGATTCTGAGACGAGGCGCCTTTTCAGGGAGGCCGGGCTCAAGGCCAGGGAGGCAGCCGACAAGGGCGACATGGCCGTTGCCATCGAAGCGTATCGTGCGCACGGTGAATGGCGCGTGGGCGCCGAAATCAGAGGCCTGGCCAAAGAGCTGTCGCGCGATTATCCCGACTCTTTTCTGTGTAAACTGATCAACGATCATCTGCGCCGTGAGGAGAAATCGCATCGCACAATGTCGGTCGTCAGGGAGCTCAATAGCCAGCTTGCGAAGGCCACCTCGGATTTCAGGTTCAAGGTCGGGTCGGAATCACTACCACTTGGTGAGATTCGCGCCCTCATGGCGGATGTGGCTGAGGCCTCAGACCGAGCAAAGCTATTCAGCCAGCTGGCGGCTCTGAACGAGCAGATTGAGCCACTGATAAGAGAGGGGCAGAGGCGCCTCGCCGCTGAGTATGGCATGGCGGTTCCCGAATACTGCTCGTTCTTTCTCCGGGATGAGTGGCAGATAACGCAGAACACACAGAAGCTTCTCGGCGCGATATTTGCGCCTGGCAAACGGCTCATCAGACTGCTCCGTCTCGACGGACAGGGGATGCAGGACCTATTCCATTATCATAGAAGGGCGCTCGACGGCATGGATCATTACTTCGGGCCCGAGCCGCCAATCGAGCAGTGCTTCCGGGCTCTCAAAGCGCTGGGTTTCAATGATGATCAGACTAGGCGAATCAGACTGATCCACAGACCGGGCCCCACACCGGCGCATGCATCCGCGTTGAATGCTGATGAGGACCTCTGTGTTGTGGGCAGTTTCTCAACCGGCGCCTGGTGGTTTAGAGTACTTGTGCACGAGATGGGTCACGGTCTCGTCAACACTTTTGTTCCCAAATGGCCCAGGATACGAAGCGACCCAGTTTATCCCTACTATAGCGAGATTCTGGCTGAACTTCCTGCCCTGGCGGCATCAATGGCGCCGGTGCTGAAGGTCGCTCTTGGGGTCGATGAGCACGAGGCGGAGAGCATCGAACGGGTTATGAGGCGCTCGAAGGCGATTGCATTCACTTACGATGCGGTGAGGACGGATTTTTCAATCAGAATCTGGCGGGACACATCTTCATCATTTGAGGATCTCTACGCGCAGGTCTGCGCAGATTATGGGCTTGGCGTGCCCGAACCTGGCGCCTTTTTCCCACCAGCTGTCTTTGATTTCCTCTCACCAACGTTTATCCGGCACGCATTCGGCTCGTGCGTCACGCCGCTGTTCATGAGCCTGACGCTCGAAAGAGCGGCGCAGCTGTGGCCGCCACCGGTCATCGCCCCTCTTCTAATCGGCGAGACCTACCATCTGTGGTCCAAATGCAGCGTGGCGGACTATCTCCAGGACAACGGTTACAAGCTCGAGCCCGACGAGTTCGTGAGTGCCGTGACGGGATGAATCGCGGGCCCGGCGTGATTCTGAGCGGGGCGGCGCAGTCGGACGCTGAAGTTGCCTCAGGCTTTCACTCGATGGATGGTGTAGGTTGGTTTCGGTTAGTGGTTCTTCGCCGTCGGCGCGATAATGGCCAGCAATTCGATTTATTTGACGGCAAATACGAGTATTTCCCGATTGCGACGCGTCTTGATTTATCGGCAGAGGATGTGGTGCGTCTGTATAACCAGCGAGGCAGGATGGAGGATGGGATCGGGCAATTGAAGGGTGATTTTGGCCTGTCGTCGATGCCTTCCAGCGCCTTTGAGCCGAACGCTGTCTGGGTAGCAATCGGGATTCTGGCATTCACGATTTTTGCCCTCTTCAAGCAGGCCCTTGGAGGTGATTGGGTTGCTGCAAAGGCTAAAACCGTTCGATTTCACGTCCTGAACGTGCCCGGCAGGTCGGTGCGGCACGCCAGGTATCTGGTTCTACAACTAGGCTGTTCAGCGGAGTTCTTGACGTTTTTCCGAGACAGCCGGAAGCGATGTCGGAGCCTCGTCTCGCAGTTCGGGTGACGTCCCGGCAACCGCCGGGCCCTGATGATTAGCGCCATTGCTAGGGCCTGAAGTATAGGTCGGCGGACCACTATGCCCTAAATCGGGTCTTCACGGACCACAACCGGACCAAATCGACCATAATCGCCGCAACCGCGCCTCGAAAAACACTCTCTTGCCTACCCGACCACCAAAAACCTCAGGAATCTCACCACTTCAACCGCTTTCGACCCCACTTCACTGATCAATCTGATTACTGGGGCGAACCTGGGTGGTTGCAAAACTGGGGCTGCGAGTTTAGAGTCTCTCAAAAATGAGATGAATCCAGGGCATGGATAGTATTCCTTTGAGTCTTCAATACGTTGCTGCTGTTGTGTTGCTGCTCGGCCTCACGGCGTTGCCGCTCGTGAGCGTGGCCCAGGAGGCGGCCGCGGCCGAGGAGGAGGCGGTTCAGGCTCACGGAGCGTCGCTGAGTTGCCCTCAGGGGATGGTTCTCATTCCATCCACACCCTCGGTTCTGGCCCCGTCTGGGGAGCCGCTTATGGCGTTCTGCATTGACGTGCTCGAGTATCCGAACGTTTTGGGCAGCATGCCGGTCTATGACGTTACGTGGATTGAGGCCGAGGCGTTCTGCCTCAAGGAGGGTAAGAGACTCTGCACACCAGTTGAGTGGCGAGCAGCGTGTTCGGGTCCGCGCGGTTTCTTGTATCCCTACGGGAATGCGTATCAGCCGGATACGTGCAACACGGAGGGCGAGTGGATGATGAACGGCACCAAGGCTGTGTTTTCCGGCGCATATCCGGGCTGCATGAGCGGCTACGGCGTGGTTGACATGAGCGGCAACGTCTCTGAATGGACGGCGAGCGAGGGGGATGACGCGACGATTTGCGGCGGGAGCTTCGTAAGCGGGCGGTTTTCGAGCTGCAAGAGCCTTTATTCGCTCAGCAAGACCCAGAGATACATCTTCAACGGGGTTCGATGCTGCACGAAGCCCACCGCTGCTGAGACCGGCGACCAGCCCTAGTCCATGCGAAGGGAATACACAAAACTAGTCGTCTCGCTGACATTGACGATCGCGGTATTCTTCGGGGCTGGCGTCGTTGTTGCGATGCTCTACGTTGGCCCGCAGATAACTCATCGGGGCTCGTCCACGCCCCTTGTAGCGCATGAGTATTCGTTCACAGACGTTGCGCTGATGGGAGTTGTTTTCGGGGTCTTCTCGGCCGCGCTTTCACTTGTGGTCCTTATACCGATTGTGAGGCGCGACAAGAGGCGCTGCCTCGCATTGAGCAAGAGCTTCGGCGTCCCCCTCGGTCGGGTGCTTTTCCTGACGCAGTCGGCCGTGATGCGGGCCTCTGGCACGCGCGAGACGGTGTTTCGTGAGGCGCTTGCCGCGGTAAGATCGCAGCGGGTCTGGTTGAAGGTTCAAGACCTCGAAATCGGCTGCATCGAGGCATACACGCGGCCGTTTTTTGCTTCTCGCGTGACGGTGAAGATAGACGAGCTGGACGGCGGCTGGCAGGTGACAGCAGTCTCCACCCCTATCTCAGGTCTTCTCATCCTTGATTTTGGTCGCAACTTCGAGCTCGTCAGTCGCTTCGCGCAAGAGCTCAGTCCCACCTGAAAAAATCGCCTCAACCTACTGGGCAAGTGCGAGCTCGAAGGGGACGTAGGCGATCTCACCTATCGGATTGAGCGTGCCAGGCTCGGTCAGGGCGACATAGACCGTGTATTGGCCGTCCAGACCGAAGGCTATCGGCATTGGCGGCTCGATGTAGAGCAGTATGAAGTCGCTGATAAAGGTATGTGGGTCGAAATGGAGGTTTTCGGCCATCGGGTGAATGCCCTGCTCAGTCCAGGGATATGACCACAGCTCGCCGCTCGGCGTCTGAACCACTGCATAGACGTCGGCATCGTATGTTCGCTGCCCGGGCGCGATGCTCGCGTTCACCACAGTCGTGTCCTGAGGCTCAATCACGTCAAGCCCCACCGTCAACGTGATCGTCGGGTCAATCAGCTCGTCGCTCCGATCGTACAGCGCTATCCCATAGCCATGCTTCACTGAGCCACCTGGGCCTCGCTCATATATGTATTTGATGCCCATCCACAGGTTCCCTGCGCTATCCGTCATAATACCGACGAGCGAGGGGGCTTCCATAGTAGGCAGCGTGGGAAGGAGAGATAAGCTGTCAATCCGCCAACCATCCCCACAGGCGCTTAGCTGACACAACTGATCATCATATATCAAGTAGAAGCCTGTGCCAAATGGTGTGCGAGCCACACGTTCGGGGCCGTACCCTCCCAATTCGGCTTCCCACAGGAGTCCCCGCGCAAAAGACAATTCGGAAATCCGATAGCCGGACCCGGGTGGCCAGCTGGCATGCCCCTGCAACCACGTGCCATGCGGAGTGATTACGACACAACCATCGTAGCCCCCGTCCTCCTTCGTTCTTCCCGTCCGGTCTATACGCTTCCACGAAGAGCTGTAGCCCAGCAGACTCTCGACCCAAGATGCACCGTCGTTGAAGCCCGGGAAGTATTGCCGATAGACCTCTGCCGTGTCAACCTCGACAAGCTCGCCCCCGATCAGGTTGATAATCGCAGCATAGTAATGTGGGTAAGAGCCACCAGACGTCCAGCTGAAGCTAGCAGACCACCTGCCGTCGGACGTCACTCTTGCCCAATCGATCGCGTTCCAGTAGTAAGGAACCACAACCGAGGCCGGGTCCAAAGCAAGATTCCATGATACGCCGTCATACTCCCACACTGCGGCGCGGTGGTAATCGCTATACGGGTCATTCACTAGCCAGGTTACTAGTCGGCCCTGGCTACACCACAACACCCATTCTGTGTAGTAACGGTGATGTCCGCGCCACCATCCATCCGGCGGACAGACGCGTTCCAATGTGCCGGAGTCCGACACATGTACCAGCCAGGTATCGAAGGAATTCAGATCGACCTCGATATTGAGCTCGACCCAAACTCCGCCCTCCCGGTCATCGGTCATCGCGACGAGATTCGCCTCAGGACCCAAGTCCCACACAGTCCAGGCACCAGCGACTCCCCTCGGGGCCAGAACGGCGAGTGTGAATCCGCAGAACAGTAATGCTAATCGAAAGGACTTGATCGACAGGGGGCCTCCTCTCAGTACGGATTCCATGGCCACCATAGTGCGCCTCCTACTTCGAGATAGATTGTATATGATCCCGCTGCGAGGCCGCCGAGCCCCGCGCCAACCAGATCGACTTCAAAGATGCCAACAGAAATGCCCTCCGTGGTCGGGACAAGCTCGAAACTCGCCAACGGTCCCTGAAGCCCGGAACCCGTATTGACATATATGTTCACCTGATCCGAGAGAAGTCTAATTCCAACCGCCCATATCCGCAAGAGCATTTTGGCGTCGTATGTCCTGAGGTTCGTATTCGCGAAGCCCGCTAAGAAACCCGTCAAACCGCCATCGGCGAAGGATTTGAAGAAACGGGCCAGATACTGTCGCAATGTGTGACTTTCTGTCGCTGATTTCGATTGCGTCGAACCGGACGCGCCCGGGAGCGTTGGCGCCAACACCTGTCCTTGAAACCAGGGGTCACCTTCAGCCACCCGGAGACAGGGGAAGGTATCGGACATGAAGGACCTGCCTCTCACAATGGAGTGCGCTCTCAATCCGTAAGTGAAAGATGGCGCGGTGTCCACTGACATGGCAAGATTCGGGTTTTCGGGAAAGAACCTAAGCGTGAAAGAGGGAAGAGAGCCAACAGACTCAAGAGTGTCAGCTCCGGTGGGGCAATAGACGAGACATACGAGAAGGGGGTCTGGATGCGAGTACAATACTCCGCCCATAAGGATAACCGGATTGGGCAGTTCCTCGACCCAGATGACGTCCGGCGCCCAGCACCACACTTGTCCTGTGTCGTCCTCCTCAACGGTATCTTCATTTACCGCAAGCGGAAGGTCCGCGGCGCAGAAACGAAGTCGGCTATCTCTGATCTGGGGAATCAGATCATGAGCCTCAATCCGTCGATCGATGTGATGTACGTCAGCCTGAAGAGCGTTCCTAGTGAGGTAAGAGACGGTCAAATCATCTGAGTCTTCCCGCCGCCACCCTCTTCGGTTTATCTGATGTACATAAATACCTTTTCCAATGTTCTCGTCGTCGCTCGACTGGAGGCAGAAACTGTGAGCATAGGGCCGCAACGTTCCAGCCTGCTGCTCCCATATCCACCGGGTGCCTCGCCTCTCGTCCTCGAAGTCCAGACTCGTCCCTAACGGATTCGATCCCAGGTGGTCGCAGAGCAAGCGCCGCTGTTCGGCTGCACTGAATCGCTTGCCGATCAGGAGCTTCGCCTGCACGCTCAACGCCTTGAAGCTCGGCAATTCATAGCACTCCCAGAGGCGGCGAGCTCTCTCCTGGGCGGTTTCGTCGATCTTTGCTGGGCGACATCCACCGGCAGGTATCTCATATATGTCGCGGATCCTGTCCCGATATCCCTCGCACGAGTATTCTTCCAGAGTTTTGTAGTCAAATGGGTTCTTCTGGGGATCGAACCAGCCGCTGGTGTGGTCCGGCGGCCCCGGATCACAGTATCTGTTCTTCGTACAGTAATCAAAGTCTCCGCCTGCTCTGAGGTCGCACGCGTAGAGGAAGTTAGTCATGCCCCTCAACGGAAGACCGGCCGCCAGAAACTCCGCCTGCCTCGTCACCTCAAAAACAGCCTGAAGCGGCTCCCAAATGGCGGGATTCTGGTTGGCAAATCCTCGCGCATAGCCCCATACAGGATGACCCCTATCGCCAAACTCATCAACGTGTCCGTTACCTTGTTCCGTGATGTACATCGGCAATGCCGCACCTCCCGGCCAGTTGCCATACTGAGAAATCAACTGAATCAGCATGTACATTCCCTCAATGCCGCTCCGAGGGCCACTGCACGAGGGCTGCTGATCACTTCGATCGTTGGGATCGTTAAGCCAGGCAGCCCGCCAACAGTGATCGTTGGCGTAGCGCGGGTCATTATTATATGCCCGGGGCGCGGGAACAGTGGGGTCTGAGTCGCGGTAATAGGCATTCATGGAGATTGCGTCGAAGTATATTCTGCGGGGGATTTCCTGCCCTTGAGGAGGGTCGTAGCGCGAGCGCCCGGATGGCAGAACCTCGTTCGAGTAGCAAAACAGCTTGGTCATCCACGTGCAATAATCGCCACGCCCCTGCTCAAGGACGTCATCAGGGTCATTCCGAAAGAACTGACGACCTGTGGCTGACGACGGACCCACATACCTAACGTTATTACGAGGATTGTTGGGATCGCAATGAAGCGCCCGCCAGATCACGCGCGTGAGTATCGCCAGATCGTAAACGTCGGCGTCCCAACCCGAGGTTCCTGCCACGCAGGAGATCTCGAATTCACCTCCGAACGATACGTCGATCTCAACGTCGGGTCCCACAATTCTTATGGCCTCATCTACCATCTCAACAATTGTCCGAGCCAGACAATCGAACTCGTCGCTGCAGATGCGCCTGTTGAACGCGCAATCAGTTGGGTGTTTGCAATCTTCAGGCACATCGGCGTACGTGTCTTGCGAGGAATATGACTCACGCCAGTATCTCCTCGGGCCGCCCTGACAGAATCTGGAGAGAGGTCGAAGTTGTCTTTCCTCGTTGACATCGTCCGGGCACCGGCCTTTTGGGAGCCAATGGCAGTTCTTGCTTCGATGGTATCGCGTCCAAGGGTAGTGCATGCTCGGAGGCGCGCTGTTGAAGCTGAGCAGCGGCCTCAACCCGTACTGCTTGATGGCGCAGAGCGTAGCCTTGAACTGATTCCTGTATCCTCTGACCGAAGTTGCATCAGGGTCGGCTGTGGGGTTGTCAAAGTCCGTAGGATCGTAGTTGCCAGGATCGTCTCCAAATTGCCACCTCCACGGGTTCCACGGACTCGAAAGCGTCATGATCTTGTTTGCGCGCAAATGCGCACACACGCGTCCCATCACGAGTTGGCCTCTCTCCAGTATATCGTCAGGGTCGATGTCTCCGTTGAACCATTCCTCTGGATGCCAGAAGACAGGGTCCCAAACGATCATTCCAAAGAAATCGTTGGGGATGAAGCCGTCCTGGGTTACGCCGGTGATGACCCGATGGCCGTTGGTTCCGGGCAGATTGGCCACACAGACGAGGTCAGAGAGCCATTCATGCTTCACAAGCGAGCCCTGGGGATCAAGAGGCGTGATCAGTTTCTGCTTGACCTTTGCGCCGTCCAGGGACTGGAGCGATTGTGAGCAAGCGTCTATGTGGAAGCCTTTCCTGGCAATGATGGGCGCCGGATCGAGATAGAGCCTCGCGCCGCAATCGACGCGGAGGTCTGCAGAGAGCTGCCAGAAGACCGTGCCATCCCTCGTCTTCATGGGTCTTAGAACGCCGGGATACTTGCCCGCGAGGTCCCTGACGCTAAGCGCCGCGCCCTTGAGAATGCGCAGATTCCCGCCCTTGCCCTGCATGACTCGGTACATTGTGCCCTCGGTCAGGCAGTAACCGTTTCGGCGCTCTGCACCATAACAACGATGTGCATCGGCCCTTTGCTGAGCGGTATGGGGCCGACTTGCTCCGGGCCGAGAGGCTCCGGACCGACGGGCAAAGGCTCCAACCGAGCCAGCTCGATCAGTTTGGCCAATTCCACTGGGCTGGTGGACGCCGGAGCACACGGGTCGCAAATTGTGCCGTCTAGCTGGACCAGACGGCCCTGACCGGCTTCTTCCAGAAGCGGCATCGGTTCGGCCAATGCCTGAGGCGTTGTCAGCGCCTCCGGACCGGTGGCCCTCATCAGCTCCCCAGTGAAGGGGCACAGGAAGCCCTTGACCTCAACATACATCATTATGATATTCTCGGTGCGGAGCTTGCAGTCCTGCTCGTCGATGGGGCCTTTTTCGGCGCCAAACTTGCGCGCGGCCCATGAATCACGCAGGTTGCCGCCTCGTAAAGCGTGCGAATAGACCGTCAGCGTGTAGCCGTCCGCCATCTTCACGATCGCTCGCGTCGGGTCGAAGAACGTCCAGTCGTCCTCCGAGCCAATGACGAGGTGTTTGCTGACAGTGTATTCGCGGTTTCCGTAGCCGCCGGCCGTGATGTAGCCGCCAACGGTGCCATCGGTGTCCAGGATCGCCATCGTGTATGGCTCCTCAAAGCTGCCGCCGGTCACGGTTATCGTCTCCGTGCCAGCATTGTAATCTATGCCCATATCAGTTCTCCTACTCCGTTTTCAACCGATATTGAAGCCCTTCACGGGATTTCAGGGGGCAGACGCAAGACCTGCCCCTACATCATCCCCCTTTCGCCTTTTGCCCTTTTCTCCTCTTCGCCCCTTCCCTCTTACGCATACGGGCCATCGGCTATCTCGTCGTTGGTGGACACGGCGACCACACGAGGCGCACCGGCGGACGCGACCCAGGCCCCCGTCCTGTTGTCGAGGTAGTTTATGCGCTCGATGTAGAGCTTGCGGATTCGTTCCAGCCTCGACTTCTGCGTCTTCTCCTCGGTGAACGGAATGGTTCCCATCGCGCCGACAGTCTGGGCGAACGTTGGGCCCATGCCGCCACCGCGTAGCGCCGTCGTATAGACCGTCAGATACTTGCCGGGGTCCATCTTGATGATGCTCCCAGACAGGTCGAAGAACGTGTCCGCGTCCGTCGAGCCGATGACCAGGTCCTTGCTGACGGAGTATTCCGTGTTGCCGTACCCGCCCGGCGTGATGTAAGTGCCTACGGTTCCGTCGGCATCCAGGTCCGCCATCGTGTATGGGTCCTGCTGGCTGCCTCCCGTTACGATGATGGTTTCGTTCTGGTACACAATCCCCATCCTGCTTCCTCCTATACTATTTCATTGAATATAATAGGTAAAACTCAAGCTGTATTTTTCCTGACAAGAATGCATTGTACCCGCCCCCCGTTGCCTGTCAAGCTCTTTCGTGCGAGGCGACGGCGGATGACGGCGTTCGGCGCGCGGCGAACGAAGGAGCATTGCACCCATATTTCTTTGCTGTCCGCCATAGCCTTCGCGGATGTGGATTCCCCTTTCCCGTTTTCGCCGGTTTTCCTGCTGTAAAACAGCTCCGGGAATTGACATTTATTCTTGGGTGAGTTAGGTTTTTGTAGATGATATAGTGCTTGCGATCTGAAGGTCTATGCTGCAAAATGGACCCAAGGGTGCTTCTCTTGTCCGCTTAGCTTACGATTGGCGGTGCGGGGAAGAGCTTTTGGTTCGTTTAGTGGTTGAGGGATTCAGAGATGATCGGCAAGTGGGTAGGCTCGTACGAAGTTAAGGGCCTAATTGGCGAGGGCTCAAGCGCGATAGTCTATCGTGCTGTTCAGCCCAGCTTGGGCCGCCCGGTCGCTGTCAAGCAGCTAAAGCTCTTCCAGACATCGGACCTGTCGGTACGTGAGCGTTTTCGAGTTGAGGCGCTTGCGCAGTCCAAGCTTAGCCATCCCAACATCGTGGTCATCTATGATTTTGTCAGGCAGTACGACAGTTACTTCATAATAATGGAGATGTTGAAGCGGCGGTCATTGCGAGAGGTCATCACCGACGACGGCCCTGTGCCGCCAGAGAGGTTGCTTTCGATGTTCTCGCAGATTCTGCAGGCTATAGGGTCGGCTCACAAGATGGGAGTGCTGCACGGGGACATAAGGCCGAGCAACGTTCTCCTGGGCGAGGACAGCGGCCTTAAGGTGGCGGATTTTGGCCAATCGAGGATAGTTGGCGCGACCGCGATGCTGACGGCTACCTCGGTCTTGGGCCGCGTTCGGTATCTGTCGCCGGAGGAGATCAGGCGTGAGCCCATTGATGAGCGTTCCGACATCTATTCGCTCGGCGCCCTCTTGTATGAGATGGCAACAGGTCGGCCCGCATTTTCTGGGAATAGCGCTTTTGAGATAATGGAGCGGCACGTGAAGGAGACGGCGCCGGCGCCTCGCAGCATCGTTGAACGGATTCCTCAGGTGATTGAGGATGCGGTTGTGAAGGCGATGCAGAAATCGCCGGACGAGCGCTTCCAGACTGTGAAGGAGATGGAGGCCTTTATTAGCGGGGATGCTACGTATGCGGAGGTCGTTCGGCTTAACAGGCGAGCGTTCAGTCTCTATAATGAGGGCAAATACCGTTCTGCGATGGCGATCTGGCAGCAGGTGCTGAAGCTGGACCCGGACAACGCCAAGGCGCAGGGTGGCATCGGCAGAGCGCATTCACACATTGGGGAGCCTGAGGGGGAAGGGCTGTTTGAGAGGGCATTGGAGGCGGCGCAGCGCAAGCCGGCCGAGAAAGGAGAGGCCAAAAGGCCCTCCGCTTCCCCGTTGCGTAGGCACAGAGGAACGTTGAAGGGCGCGGTTTCCGTCCTGTTGCGGGCGGCAAGGTCTCCTCGAGCGCTCCAGCGTGAGCCGCTGCTCATGTTCCTTTTGATGCTGATGCTCGGCGTTGTTTTCCTTTCGGGATACTTGATTTTGGCTCTAGTAGGGGGAGAGACGAGAGGGGGGATCAGGTTGACGGCTCCGGTGCCGAGCGAGCTCTCGGAGCCCAGGTTGGACGCATCGGCGCCTGGGCGCAGAAGCGTACGGTCGGACCGCGTGGACTTGGCGAGGGACATGGCTTTGCAGGCCAAGGCGTTGTCTGACAAGGGCGAAAGGCGAAAGGCTCTGGTCAGGTTTGAGAAGGCGATGGAGCTTGCTCGGGGAGAGCTCCCCGAGCTCCCAAAGAACTACTCGGATTGCTGTGTAGAAGTCGGCAAGGACAGGATGAAGGATGATCCAGACACTGCGCTTGAGTTCTTCCGCAAAGCTATTCAGATTCATCCCGATTCCTACGAGGCGTATTTGCAGGCCGGTCGGATTCATTCACGTGCGAGCGACTATCAACGAGCGCTCTCCAACTATAGGAAAGCACTCTCGATCAAGCCGGACCTTCCGCTCGCTCATTTCAACCTGGGTCATGCGTACCTTTCGCTCAAGAGCTATTCAAAGGCGGCCGAGGAGTTCAAGGTTGTGATAGGCTCGGGTTCGTCTCTTGTATGTGACGCTTACATCAATTTGGGCGTAACTTATCACAAGATGGGTAACCTGCAGCGCGCGGCGAAGGTTTTCTCGGAGGGCGTCAGGGCGTGTCCGGACAACAGAGACTTGAGGAGAAAGAGAGACCAAGTTCGAGGGCAGCTGGGGAATGCGTCAGGCTAGCGCAGACGGTAGTTCAACGGGCTTCGATGGCGTTGCGAGGTCGAGCTTTTTTGCCCGGGCTGTTTTCTTGTTGTTCTTCTGCTTCTGGTTGGTTGGCTGCGGGGCTTCTTTTCCCGTTCGGGTCCGTTCAGATCCGGGGATTTTCATTCATCGGACCTATGTAAACCAGGGTTACGGTTTTCGGTTCGTCGTTCCTCTGGGATGGGCAGCTACTCAGGCCCCGTGGTATATGCGAGGCACTCTTGTTACGTTCCGGGGCAAGGACAACGCAACGTTCGGCAAGGTCGCTGTGTTCAGTTTCAATCCGAAGCGCAATCTGAGCAATCCTGAGAAGTATGAGAAGATGATTGCCTCGGTAACTCGCCAGGTCTATCCGATGCGCCAGATTGAACGGCGCAAACTGACAATGCCCTGGGGTGAGGCGCTCGAGATGGTTTACAACCAACAGGTTGAATCGGATGGGTTTATCTACAGGATTTGGCTCATAACGGCCGGGTCTAGTGGCTTTGCGATTGTCTGCCGGACTTCTGACTTGCTCTATGAGTTGGTGAAGGATGAGATTCACGGAGTATTCAAGAGCTTCAGACTGCTTAGTTCTGGGGCCGCTCAGGCAGAGATCAGGAAGGCCAGCGATCTGAGGAAGCAGGACCTGAGAGCGTCGATTACGTCGCTCGAGAAGCGGTATGTGTCCGCCGCAAGGCGAGTATTCGAGGCTTCGACCGGCGCCGCGAAAAGGAGCGTTATTGACGGGCTACGGTCCGACCTGGGAGCATGGGAGAGAGGCATTACAAGGGCCAAGCAACTACTCGAGAAGGGCAAGCTAAAGGAATGCGCAAGTCTGACGGATAGACTCGCAGGGGAGCTCGTGGATATAGCGAGCGCTGCCTTGAGAGAGGGCTACATACTGCACAACATTAGGTGTAATGGCGAGACTCTTTTTGCTATTTCCAGGTGGTATACCGGCAACCCCAACAACTGGCGGAAGATAAGGGACTTCAACAACGACCTGGACCCGAATACGCTGAAGATTGGCGACGAGATAAGGATTCCTCTTTATTTGGGGCTCAAGACGCGGGAGCCGATGAAGTGTCCGGGCAGGCGGAAGCGGCGCGCTAAGCCCCAAAAGAGAAAAAAGAAAAGAATCGAGGAGATGGAACCAGTAGGGCCCAAGTAAGTTACACTTATTGAGCACAAGACTGCGGGTTGAAACCGATCTGATATTTGGGATGCTTAGTGCATGCTGAATGACGGGCGAGGATATAAGTAGCGAGCCCCTCGTTGATTTTGTGGCATATTATTTATTCTTTTAGTTTGTGCACGTTTGAACCGGCCCGCAGCAAGGGCAAGAGCCCTTCACGCTTATCTGTCGAGCGGAACGTGATGGCATTACACAAGCGTATTGGGCGCCAGTCCCGAGTTTTTCAGATGAATGGGCCGGTCAAGGGAAGGTGCAGCTTTCTTACAGGAGGTTGAGTAAGATGAAATATGTAGCAAAGATAATCTTCCTGGCCGTTTGTGCTGCGGCTGGCTACGTGCTGGGAATGCAGCTCGCGGGCGCCTTTCCCGATTTATGGTTTTGGGGCTATACCGTTGGACTGGCAATAGGTCTGATTGTATGGCAGCTCTGCATGATGATCGAGCGGCTGGCCGAAAGAAACCCATTCAGAACCATTGTGGGTGGGACGCTCGGTCTGCTGCTCTCCTTGCTGCTTGCCTGGTGGCTTTATGCTTTGATAGGCCAGCTTGCTGGGCCTGACACGCTGCCGGGCCCGTTCAAGTTCTTGCTCGGCGTAGGCATACTCTACCTGGGCATTAGGATCGGCGCTCTGAAGTTCAGGGAGATGACAGTCGGAAGCGTCAGGTCTTTGCTTCAGGCGAAGGCTGCTGACGAGGGGAACAAGATACTCGATACAAGCGTCATCATCGATGGGCGGATAGCCGATGTGTGCGAGACGGGGTTCGTTGAGGGCAAGTTTATCGTTCCGCAGTTTGTGCTCAAGGAGCTTCAGCAGATCGCCGATTCTGGCGACCCGTTGAAGCGCAACCGTGGGCGGCGGGGCCTTGATATATTGCATAAACTACAGAAGAAGACCGACGTTCAAGTAGTCATTGTTGACACTGATTTCCCGTCAATCAAAGATGTTGATGCCAAGCTCGTGCAGCTTGGAAAGAGAATGAACGCCAAGCTCGTGACGAATGATTTCAACCTCAACAAGGTGGCGAGGCTCCAGGACGTGGTTGTTCTCAACGTCAATGAGCTCGCCAATTCTGTGAAGCCGGTTGTCCTGCCTGGTGAAATGATGAACGTTTGTGTCGTCAAGGAGGGCAAGGAGCATAATCAGGGCGTAGCATACCTCGACGACGGGACAATGGTCGTTGTCGAGGAAGCTAAGAAACACATGGGCAAGATGGTCGAGGCGGAAGTAACGAGCGTTCTTCAGACGACCGCTGGCCGGATGATCTTTGCGAAGACCAACGAGCGCGCTGCTCAGGAGTCGAGGCGCGGAGGACGCGGCCAGCACTCCAAGGGCAGTCGGACATAGACAGACCAACGCCAGGGAGGGTACTCCTCTGCAACCAGCGGGTCTCCAGAGCGCGGCCCCAGAACGACGGGAAGGCTCTGTAGGGGCGGGTCTCAGACCCGCCCGCCTTCGTGAATTCTATCGAATGCGGTGTTGTCTATACGGCAGTATATTAGAACGGGCGGGTCTTCAGACCGCGCCCCTACACTGAACGGACGCGACACGCAATTGCTGCTCTAGCCTCCGAGGAACAAGAATGACGGTTGTGGTCAGATGTTCGTTTCAGCGATAGTAGTTGCGGGCGGCTTGGGCGCTAGGATGCGTTCGGGCGTTGAGAAACCTTTCGTTGAGGTCTGCGGGGTCCCGATGGTCTTGTATTCGGTTCAGGCCTTCCAGAGCTGCGAGGGCGTGTCAGAGATAGTTCTTGTGCTCTCCAAAGGGGGCAGAAAGCGCTTCGAGTCGCTTGGCCCCGCGGGGCGATTCCCAAAGTTGACCAGGACCGTCCTTGGCGGCCCGCGTCGCCAGGATTCAGTGTTCAACGGTTTGCACGCGTGCGACGAAAGGATGGAGATCGTCGTGATCCACGATGCTGTGCGGCCTATGTTGCGGAGTGAATGGGTGGCCTCGGCAATCGAGGGGCTCGGCGACTGCGCAGGAGCGATTTACGGGGCGCCTGTTACCGATACCTTGAAGCGCGCGACGGCTGATGGAATTGTGCAGCAAACGGTCTCAAGAGAAAACCTTTACGAGGTCCAGACGCCGCAGGTCTTCAAGAAAGAGTGGCTGCTGAAGGCTCACGAACATGCCAGGGCCGAGGGACTGGTCGCCACTGACGACGCTGCGCTGGTTGAGGCGATAGGAGGCAAGATCAGGATTCTGCGAGGCCATCCGGCAAACCTGAAGGTCACGTTCCAGGATGATCTTGTCCTCGCAAACGCCCTCTTGAGCGCGAGGAGCGGGGAATGGTTCGGTTCGGAATAGGTTTTGATTGTCATCGGCTCGCTTTCGGCCGCAAGCTGGTGCTGGGCGGCGTCGAGGTCCCATACCAAAAGGGTCTTCTGGGGCACTCTGACGGGGACTGCCTCTGCCACGCCATCTCCGACGCCCTCTTGGGTGCAGCCTGTTTGCCGGACATCGGCCAGCAATTCCCAGACACCGACGCTCGTTACAAGGACGCCCTCAGCCTCGACCTCTTGGCGAAGGTCCGTGAGACGATAGAAAAGGCCGGCTACGTTCCCGAATTCATTGACAGCGTGATTATCGCGCAGGAGCCGAAGCTTGCCTCCTATTACTCCCAGATGCAGAAAGCGATAGCCGGCGCCCTGCGCATTCCCCTGCCGTGCGTCAGCGTCAAGGCCTCGACCACTGAGGGCCTCGGTTTCCTGGGTGCAAAAGAGGGCATCGCGGCCTTGGCGGCGGCCACTGTGGCGCAGCGGGGTTGACCAGAACGGCCGGGTCTTTTGTGGCGGTGCTTGTCTCCGCCGGAATGGTTGGCCGTCGGCCTGTAGGGGCGGCGCTTGCTCCGCCCTGGGTTGACATCACAACGGAACGTGTATTAAGGGTGCGGCAAGCAGCACCCCTACGCGAGCCGTCCCTCCCCATTTCTCCCTCGCAGCGCCCGAAACGGAGAAGGGCACAGTTCGCCGCGCGGCGAACCCCTACACGAGCTGTCCCTCCCTATAGCCGCCTCGCGCAAACTCCTCTGCGTTTTGCCTCTTGACCTTGATAGGTGGGAGCAATTATTCTTGCGGCGAGAGATTCTTGATACTGGGCTGGCGTAGCTCAGTGGTAGAGCAGCTGATTTGTAATCAGCCGGTCGGGGGTTCGACTCCCTTCGCCAGCTTGATTCTGGAATGAGTGTTGTGTTATTGTTGTTGGGGAGATACCCAAGTGGTCAAAGGGGGCAGGCTGTAAACCTGTTGGCGTAGTCCTTCGGAGGTTCGAACCCTCCTCTCCCCACTTGGGCTATTTTGCCGCTTGTAGAGCCACAAGGGGCTCGGCGGCACTGGAAGTATCTTTTACGAGGTCGATGCGAAACCACGGTAAGGAGGTAAGCAATGCATCGGAATATCATTTTGACCGTTCTGTTGGTCGCGCTCATTCTGAGCAGCACATTTGTCTGGGGCAAGCCGGCTGAGGGCGATGATGCGCCCAACATCAGATACCAGGACCTAGACGAAAACGACGTCTGGCTGCACGAAGAATACGAGGACATGATCGTTGTCCTCGAGTTATTCGGCGTGGACTGAGGCTACTGCTATAGAACGCTGGTAGCGTATAACACTTACGTCTATGAGTATTTTCAGGCTCGGGGCGACCCGGTTACAATTCTCGCGCTGAACACTTGGGGTGACAGTGCGGATAAGGTGCGGGATTACAAGAATGATAACGGCTTCGAGTTTGACTTTGGTCTCGACACCTATAACGAGGGGAGGAACGCGTATAACGACGGCAGTGGCAGCGTGCCCTATAGCTGGGCGATCGGCTGCGACGTGAAGATCGGCTGGTATCACGGGGGCGCCTGCGAAGGAGCTTGTGCGCAGGAGCTTCAGGAGGAGATAGAGAACGACATGCTTGACCTGTGCAATTCTGCCCCGGAGCTCTCCAACCCGGACTTCGATCCCGGCTTTGGCCGGACGGATACCGACTTCGACTTTTACATCGACTACTACGATGCTGACAGCGACACGCCTGCTACGGTCATGGTCTATGTCAACGATGTGCCGCGCTTGATGTCGCTAGATTCGGGCGATGCCTACAACGGCACGTACATCTGGACGGGAACCATTGCTGAGGAGGGACTCGCGACCTATTACTTCACGGCCGACGACGGACGAGGCGGAACGGATAGGTATCCGGATGCTGGGCAGCTGGACGGGCCTTATGTCTATGACGACTACACTCCGCCTTCGTCGAGTTGTTCCGCGCCGGGCCGGTCGCAGAGCAACAACATAACGGTTGATTACACGTCATCGGACGATAATTCGGGAGTGGACAGAGTCGATCTCTGGATGCAGTCCGACGGTGGCGGCTACAGCATGATAGACAGCTCCGCCAACCAAAACGGCAGCTTCGACGTGACGCTCACTTTGGGCAATGGCGTATATGATTTCTATACGAGAGCCACGGACCATGTGTCCAATACAGAGGACCCCCCAGGGGCGCCCGACGCCACGACGATATACGACGACACGCCGCCGGACTCGTCGGCAGACCCGTCGCTTGAGTATTACTGGACGAATCTGCCGGTTCAGGTCGATTTCACCGCTGACGATAACGAAAGCGGTGTGGATTCGACCGTCCTTTGGTATCGGTACGAGGGCGGTGCGTGGACCGATAGCGGGCTCTCGGAATCGGGCGTCGCTGGCACATTTGATTTCTATGCTCCCCCTGGTGAAGGCGCGTATGACTTCTACACGATAGCGACGGACTTAAACGGCAACGTTGAGAACCCGCCCGCGGCTTCACAGGCCAACATGCTCTACGACGCGACCAAGCCGGTCTCGAGCTGCACGAGCACAGACGAGACGAACGCTGTCTCGGTCAATATCGATTTTACGGCGTCCGACAACGATGAGCTGGACGAGGTCGCTCTTTGGTATCAGTATGAGAGCGGCGCGTGGACAGATACGGGCCAGACGAATTCCGCTGGTTCTGGGACATTCACGTTCACGTTCGCGGACGGCGACGGCGTGTATGGCTTCTATACTATTTCGCAGGATATGGCTGGCAACGTTGAGGACCCGCCAGCCTCTGCTGATACAACGGTGAGCCTCGACCAGACGATGCCTCAGTCGAGCTGCACGGCTGATCCACTGATCGGCGCCCTGCCATTTGACGTCGATTTCACGGCCTCAGATGCGGGCACGGGCGTCGCCTCCACGAAGCTTTACTACCGTTTCGAGGGAGAGACTCAGTGGCAGGACTCCTATCAGTCGCTCCCAGGCGAAAGCGGCACGTTCTCGCTCGATCCGACCGTGATTACGCCGCAGTTTGGCGACGGCAATTATGAGCTCATGACAATTGCCACCGACAACGTTGGGAATAAGGAGGCGCCGCCAAGCACGCCGGACCAAGTAGTAATCTTAGACACAACCCCACCAGCGTCATCGATTGACTGTCTAGCGCAGACACCAACGTCCCCATTGATGCTGGATTACACCGCTAACGACAGCCTGTCGGGCGTCGCCAAAGTTGCGCTCTGGTATAACTTCGATGGCGGGACCTGGGCTGATTCTGGTCTTTTCGACACGTTCGGGACCTCGGGCTATTCCATAGCCATGAAGAGCGGCACGTTCGCGTTTGCATTCCCGCACGGCGACGGGGTCTATGGCTTTATGAGCCTCGCCACCGACGCTGCGGGCAATGATGAGGCGCCGGGCGCGGCGGATTGCACGTGCGTCTTTGACACGACCCCACCGGTCAGCATGGGCCAGACGGAAGGCGTCGTGAACGATCCGACGATAAGCGTGGCTTATCAATCGGTTGATGTTCTTACCGCGATAGCGAACGTTCACCTGTATTACAAATACACGGGCCTTGACGGAGTTTTAGACGACACGCTGCGGGACACGGGCCTCGACGAGAGCGCGGCGGCCGGCGAGTTTGTTTGGGCGCCTGACATGGGACCTGGCTACTACAACTTCTACCTCGCGGCGACGGACGCCGCCGGCAACGTTGAGGGCACGGGCGGCGATGCGGACGCGGTCTGCCTCTATGATCCGAGGCTGGCGCTGTCCGACATGGACGCGCCGGGATACGTTACGGAGCCGACGGTACCGATAGACTTCACGACCGATATCGGCAACGACGGATACGACCACGTCACGCTGTACTACCGATATGGCGAGACTCTTCCCGAGGCTGAGGCGGCGGGGTGGATAACAACGTCAACGGTCTCGACCGAGCCTTCAGGGACGCTCGATTTCGTCTGCCCCGACGGCGATGGCTACTATCAGTTCTTCACGAGGGCCACGAGCGGCAGTTGGTTCCTGGAGCCGATTCCGGACTTTCCTGATGGGACCACGCTCTACGATGGTATAGCTCCAGAGACATCAATTGCCGGGCCAGCCATCTCGCCGAGCGCACAGTTTGACCTGACATACACGACGGTTGAGGCCTATGGCCTTGCCTCCATCCGCGTTTACTACTGCTATGGGGGCGTCTGCTATCTGTTCGCGACGGTTTATGACATGGACGGCGCCTTAACGTTTGATGCTCAGGGTAACGAGGGTGTTTATGACTTCTACACCATTGGCACGGATGCAGCCGGCAATATCGAGGGTGTGCCTCCTGCCGGTTACGACTGCACGGTCACCGTTGACCTGAATCCGCCACAGTCGCTGGCGAGCGTT
Organism: uncultured bacterium; assembly: GCA_964480475.1. GTDB lineage: Bacteria > B130-G9 > B130-G9 > B130-G9 > B130-G9 > CAYZPW01. The sequence continues at coordinate 38,322 of CAYZPW010000019.1, forward strand.
GACACCTACGGGACCGTGTTCCCGATAGAGGTGATCTATATGGCCAGCGACACGGTAACGCCGGTCGTTGATGTTGCCTTGTGGGCCAAGTTCGAGGGCGGCCCCTGGGTTGATACCGGTCTTTCGGGTGTGGGCGAGTTGGGCACGCTGTACTACACGCCGGCGTCCGCCATAGAAGGCTCGTATTACTTCTACACGGTGGCCCTTGACGAGGCAGGTCATGCCGAGGCGGTCCCCGTTGTGCCGGACGACCAGATAATGGTGGATTGGACTGCGCCTCAGACGAGCTGCACGTCGCCTGAGTTCTCTAACGCTGCGTTGATAGGCGTGACGTACACGGCGATTGACCCGCTGTCAGGGATGAGCTCCGTCTCTGCTTGGATATATGCCGGCGGCGTGTGGCAGGATACGGGCCTCGTTGGGCCGGCCAACGGCGGAGTCATCGAGGTTGACGTCTCGGCGTGGGGCGAGGGCACGTTCGGGTTCTCCACCCGCGGCCGGGATAACTGCGGTAACGTTGAGGACCTGCCAGCCGAGGCTCCAACTACAACGGTCTATGACGCCACGGAGCCGGTCTCTGCGGCGGGCCTGCCGGCTGAGGGAGTCTTCGCCAACACCACGCCGGTCAATGTGCCATACACGGCAGACGATACCGCCAGCGGCGTTGCGAGCGCGGCGCTTTGGTTTAGGTTCAATGGCGGGGCTTGGGAGGATTCTGGGCTCATAAATACGCCTACCGGTTCAGCCGACGTAGCCCAACAGGCTACTATGGCGAAGTCTGCCTTCTCGCTCATGGTTGACGGCAGCTTCTCCTTCGATCCGCCTGACGGCGATGGGACCTACGAGTTTGCCACGAGTGCCCTCGACAACGCCGGCAATCTCGAGTCGCTTCCTGACACGCCCGATGGCGGGGCGCTGGTCTTTGACCAAGCGGCCCCCTCGTCGTCCGTGGCCTTTGAAGGAACGTATGCGATCGGGTTCCCCATCTGTCTTCCGTTCACGGCCGCCGACACGACATCCGGTGTGGCGAACGTAGCGCTTTACGTGTCGCTTGATGGCGCGGCCTACGAGGACACTGGTTTGACCGCGACCGGCGCGGAGGGCAATTTCGATTACACCCCGGAAACGCTCGTTGCGGGCACATACAGGTTCTACTCCGTTGCGGCGGACAATGCGGGCAATGTTGAGCTGGCGCCCGATGCTGCGGATGCAACTGTGATATTCGACATCATCGCGCCTGTTTCTGAGGCGAGTGTGCCGTCCGAATACACGAACGCGTTCCCGATTGCCGTCTCTTTTGCCGCTTCCGACGGCGGAACCGGGCTTTCCAATGTGAAGCTGTGGGCCAGTTTCAACAGCGGCGACTATGCTTATACGGGGCTTTCTTCAATTGCTCCTTCGGGTACTTTCAATTACGTGCCAGGGACGTTGGCGGACGGCGCCTATAGGTTCTACACCGTGGGTTCTGATGTGGCTGGCAACGTCGAGCTCGCGCCGGAAGAAGCGGACGCCTCGATTGTCGTGGACAGGACGACGCCGACATCGTCATGCTCGATAGAAGGGACAGTCGTCAACTCGTTCCCGCTTTCTCTGGACTACACGAGTTCGGACACCGGGACGGGCGTCGAGCATATTGATGTGTTCTATCGGTTCAACAGCGGGGCGTGGGCTTACGCGGCGACCCTTGCCGAGGCCTCAGGCACGTTCGAGTTCACGCCGGATTCTACCGCTGATGGCTATTACGAGTTCTACACCCAGGCATACGACTTCGCCTCAAATGAGGAAGCGACGGCCGGCGCCGATGATAGTATCAGCGTTGATACTACCGCGCCGAGGTCGTCGGCCTTTACGCCGGATGCCTCTGTCAAGAGTGTTCCGTTCTTCGTTTTGTTCAGCGCTCGAGATGACGGTTCAGGCGTCTCAACAACCGCTTTGTGGTATAGCTACAACGGCGGCGCTTGGGTGGATTCGGGTCTTGAGAGCACTGGAACCGTGGGCCAGTTTGAGTTCACCGCGCCCGAGGGGCAGGGCACATATTGGTTCTACACGGTCTGTCAAGATAACGTCGGCAACGTCGAGAAACCGCCGACTGTCTCGGACGGCGCCACGACCTATCACATTCCAAAACCGGAGGTTTATGTCAGCGCGGAGAGCCTCTCATTCGGCGAGGTCAACGTGGGCGAGCAGAGCGCTGAATCCCTTATTATAAGAAACGATGGCGATGCAGACCTGACGGTTACTGAGGTCTCCACTAGCGATCCTGCGTTTGAGGTCTCGTTCGCGGGCGGACTGCCTCAGACGCTGAGACCTGACACCGCCATTCTTACTAGGGTCACTTTTGCGCCTGATGCGGACGGTGAGTTCTCCGGCGAGCTTTCAGTTGTAACGGACGATCCCGAAACGCCGGTCGTGACCGTTGACCTCTCAGGAGTGGGTGTAGAGGTCCCAGGTGAGTTCGTCGTGGATGTTTGGGCCAACAGAAACTTGTTCCACTTCGGCGACGCGCTCGAGATGGAGATGAGCATCTTCAACAGCAATGATCCTGTGTCGGTCGATCTCTCCGTTGTGCTGGTGTTCGACCTCGGCGGCCCAGAGGAGCGGACCTGGTCCGCGTCTTCTGAGGGCGACTGGACGGAAGGATTCTCGCTGTATGACACCAACTGGGAGATTGAGACCGGTCACGATGAGACTACGCAGCTGCTTTATACAACACTTCCGTGCCAGGTGCCGATGATAGTGAAATCTGGTATCTACACGCTCGAAATGACCGTTCTAGAGGCGGGGACGTCCGATCTCGTGACTGACGTGGTGATCGACACATTCACGCTCGCGGGTGAGCCGTTTGTGGATTTGTTAGCGGATAAAGCCACATATTCAACGGCTGGAGATACTGTGTCAATCTCGCTCGATGCGCGCGTGCCATACGATGTAACCGCTGACTACTATGTCATCATGTTCACCCCAGACGGCGCCTTTTGGTCTCCTACGGGCTTCCTGGACGCTCCCTGGGTAGCGGATGCCATCCCTATTTTCGCTGGGATTTCGCTCGACGCGGGCTTCGAGTTCTCGGCGGTAGCATTCACTGCTGACCTGCCTTCTGGGGCGCCTTTTGACATGCCTGGGAATTACACAGTCTTCACAGCGCTGGTCGAGTTGGGCACGTTGACGCCGATTTCTGACCTGGGCATGACCACGTTCGCGCTAGAATAGGGAAGCAATCAGAACGAATGTAGATGGCGGGCGCCTCGTCTGTTGAGGCGCCCGTTTCATTCTGTGGCCGTGAGCTCCAGGAACCAAGGCGCGTTTGAGGTGTTTTTCTCTTGACTCAACTGCAGAAGCGTGTAATGTTAAAGGCTCGCTTCGTTGTGAATGTTTTTTTCGGCATTTCCCCTTGTAATGGGGTTGCTTTCGAAGGCGGTTGAGCGCCGGGGTGGTGGTATGGTTTTTTGTGTCTTTTGAGGAAAACCGCGCAAAAAGCTTCTTGACTCGGTGAAAGGAGAGCTTATATTAGTTCGCGAAGTAGAGGTGCTAATTTTCCTTGAGAATGTGCTGGGCCTTGCTGACTGGCTGCCAGATCGGTTTTTTCGTGCCTGCCGGGGTGAGGTGGGTAACTCGCTCCGATCGATTAGATGTTTTAGGCGGGAATAGCTCAGTTGGCTAGAGCATCAGCCTTCCAAGCTGAGGGTCGCGGG
>CAYZPW010000020.1:0-41898 GCA_964480475.1 uncultured bacterium
GATGCCATGAGGTGTGGGGCGGGCTTTCCAGCCTGCCTTTTGTAGCGATTGCCGCATTCCTCGCACGCGACACTCTGTCACGCGAGACCCTGTCTTTGGCAGCCTCAGAAAGCCTGCCCGACACCGACGAGAGTCATGCCCTTGAATTATTCGGGATAGGTGAGGAGTTTTGTCATTTGTGGTTTCCGAAGAAGGAGCATGGGGAGCCCCCTCGGCCATCAATGAGTCGTGTCGTCCTTGGTGCGGTGAAACAGCTTAAGGGCAGAGAAGGCCAGGCAGGACACGATGACGCCGAAGACTGATGGGTCAAACGTCTCCATGAACTGATGAGCGGCCCTGCCAAGAGGCGCCCAACCGAACTTGGCGTTCAGGAATAGGAGGCCTCGGTAGGCCAACGTCGCCCCAGTCGCCACGAGCATCGTGACGAAGATGTCTCTAGCGAGTTTCCTGGAGCGTCTCTTTGACAGCACCCCTACAACCACGGGAAGAATGATCGCCGGAGCCCACACATGATACGTGAAGAGCAGTAAGCCGATTATGTCGGACCAAAGGATAGCGACCAGTATGGCCGCGGCCCCCAGCGCGGCGGAGCAAATACGAGCGAGCTTGAGCATCTTCCCGTCACCCTTGTCGTTCCAGCCGAGTTGATGTTCAAAGAGGTCTTTGACGAAGATGGCGGTGGAGGAGTTCAGGGCCGAGTCAGCGGACGACATGACGGCCATCAGCAGTGCGCCGATGATGAGACCCCCGAGGATGGGGTTGTTCAGCTGCTGCACGACCATGGGCAACGCCTGCTGCGGGTCAATATCGGGAAAGTGAATGCGGGCGTAAAGCGCGATGAAGAAGAGGACAACGGGAAACACAATTGCCAGAAAAAAGCCGACGCCAGCGATGCCGAACCGAGTTTGTCTGATGTCCTTCCCGACGCAATAGCGAGTCGCGTAGCCGGGCGCGAACGTCTCGCCAAGTAGGAAGGCCAGAAACGTCGTAATCAGAAATAGCCAGCCCTTGCCTCCCTCTAGTTGAAGGAACTCAGCGGGGACGATATCCGTAACTCGCCCCCAGGAGCCTACGATGTCCGGAACACAGGCAAAGAGAGTGATAATGAATCCAAGCAGCAGGACGATGAACTGGTACACATCAGTATGGATGACCGCGAGCAAGCCGCCGGCGGTGCTGTAGATGACGACCATTGAGCCGCCGATGAGGATGGCCCACAGTAAAACATTCTGAGCATCGGCGAATTGTGGGAGAATGGCGGATAGAACTGTGCCGAAAGCTGCCATCTGGGCGGCAACGATGAAGACCGAGAACAGAAGGGAGAGAATCAGAACCAAGAATCGCGGGCCCTCGCCAAAGCGGTGGCCAAAATACCCCGCGACCGTATAGAGCTCTGCTTTCCGAAACTTCGGGGCTACAACCAAGCCTGAGAAAATGAAATGAATATACCAGCCCGTTGAGACCAGGACCATCAGGATGCCCCAGTCGTAGGTCTTGCCGATAGCCCCGATTGAGGCGCCGCCTCCAATGACCGTAGCGCCCATTGTGCAAAAGAGAAAGAACCACCCAACGTTGCGCCCGGCAAGCAGGAAGTCGTCAGTGCTGCCGATCTTCTTGGCCTTCAGGACGCCCTTAATGAAGACGAACACCATGTAGCCAACGACGATAGCCCACAGTATTAGCTGATTGGACAATGGCTGCCTCCCCAATGGATACAAATCACCACGAGGCGATCACGGTTCTGGCGGGCCGTTACAAGGTTTGCCAGCGGTTCAGCAATCCCTCGAGGCGCCCGCCCGCATCAAGAATAGCGATCTGTGCAGGTTCGGCGCGAAGCGCGTCAATGCTCTTACCTACAAGATGATATGATTGGCGCTTCGGCCACAGGCTGTCGATCCACTCCTCGAATTGCTCGAAGCTATACCAGTAAGATTCATAATCAGAATGCGTTTCAATGTGCCCCGTTTCGATGACCTGTTGAACGGCCGGCTCGCTACGACGGAGCATAAACTTCTCTTTCAAGAGCTGGCCCTCTTTGTCAAGGACATCGACGCAGATTGTTTGGTCCGGGTCGTGAGCCAACTTATAGGCTCGAGGGACCTGAGTGTAGCGAGGGCCGGCATGGGTGTCCGGCTCCAGCCACAGCGGCTGGCCACAAACGTTCATTGTGGATTCGTAATTACCTAGCGCGAATGTCTCAACTGCCTGCCTACGGTAACCGCTAATGATCGCGACCCCGCCCGCGGACTCCACAGCTCGGCGCATCGCCTTGAAGAGCTCCACTGCGCCTGCCGGCCCCTGCATGACGCCAATGCTGTTGCACAGCGAAACAGCGACTGGTACCGGGTATTTCCTTAGAGGCTTCAAGTCGAATGCAGAGCCTACGCGAAAAAACAACCTCGAGCTAATCGAGGCGCCGAGCCCGGCGGAAACAAGTTTCTTCCTGGCCAGTTTGATCATTGCGTCCGAGAAATCCAATCCCCTGACAGCACGTAGCCGGCGCGCCAGCAGGGCGTCGTACTCGCTACTGGGAATGGACTGGCGCGCCCGGCGGAGCTTTTCCGCCGAATCGGGGTCCAAATCCGGATCATCGGTCACTTTCAGACCATAGCGCAGATGTAAACGGCCAGACCCACAGGCGACATCAAACAATTCAGCGGACCGGCCACACTCGCGGGCAAGATAGAGCAAGATGCGGTCGAGAAAATCCTCCTCAAAAGCCTCGTATGCGACAATGTCTGGATGCCCGCAGACAATCTGATCCTCATAGTCTCCGGCGCATGAGTCCCAGATATTTCGGTCGCGCTCGTATGCCTCACGCAGCGAGTCAACCATCGGTCCTCTCGGAACCTCCATTCTCGACGGTCTGCAAAACGGCTGGGAGAACGTTGCATTGCTGGCCCTGGCAGGCCTTCTTGAATTCTTCAAGGGGGGGATCGACGACCTTCTGGACATATTCCCCGCTCATAAGCCTGAGAAGAGCTGAGTAGTCCAAACGAAAGCGCATCTTATCGCCTACTCTCAGACCGCCGCTCTTTTCGCCCACATTGATGACAGTTATGTCGCTACTCGCCCCTGCAATCCTATAATTCTCGCTTACCGGCGTCAGCCCAGAAACGTCTGTGTCCAGTTCTCCTACGTTGACCAGCGCCCGGTAGCCCCGCTGCCCAGGCGAAGTCGCGTCCTCATCCATATCGTTCTCGAAAGGAGTTATGGAAGTAGTCTCAACCAGCGGAACCAGTCCCTTCTTCTTGATCTCCGTGATCTCTGCCTCCAGCAACATCACGTCGTCGCGAAGTCCAGGTAACGTGCCCCCGTCAATCAGATTGGTACCCAAGAAAACCGCCTCACCTATGCGGAAGTGATTGATAGCTTTGGGCAGCTGACCGTCAATAACAAGCGGCAGCGAGACGGTAGAGCCGGCGGAGATCATAGGCAGGCTGCGCTCGAACTTCAGCTCAAGCAGTTCACGGTAAAGCAAAAGCTGCATGAACTGATCAACGGTCGGCACCGCGCCAGCAAGACAGCCCAGGTTGGCGCCGATCCCAATAACCCGAATGTGCGGCAATCGAAACACCTGCTCGTAGAACCTCATCAGCGAGCCCGGCAATATCCCCTCCCGGAGATCGCCTAGCTCAATCATGATAATGACGCAATGAAGCTTGCTGAGGTGTGCGCTGGCTCCGCTAAGCGCCTCAATGACCTCGATCTCGCTGTTGAGGCTCACATCGGCCAGGCGCACGGTCTCATCGACCGACGAAAGGGAAGGCCCTCGTAGGTACCATGCCTCGAAATCAGGGATGATTCGCTCGATGGCGCGGAGGTTATCCAGCCGAGAATCGCCCATCGACCGGACGCCCAGAAGCTGCAAAGCGCGTAGCGACTCTGTATGACCACACAGAACCTTGGTAACTACCGTCCAGGTAGCGCCGTGACGCTCCATCCAGGCGTTGATTGCGCTGAGATTGTGGGCCAACGCGTGGAGGTCAATAATGACTCGACTCATTTGATATACCGCATCTCGGCGTATTTATTCGTGAAGCCGAGTCGATAGTAGAGTCGCTTGGCTGGGTTCGCGTGCTCCACGTGAAGTTTGACGTCGCCATCGCTGACCTGGACCGCCTTCCTAACCAGTCTCACTCCAATGCCCTTGCGCCTCAATGACCGCGACACTGCCACAAAGAGGAGCAGATTCTCGGGAACGTAGCCCTTCATACCTGTTCGCAGCATCACCAGCCCTCCCGCGAGCCGACCAGCGCTTTCAGCGACTAGAATAAAGCCGCCTTCCCCTGGGCCGGACGAAAGAGCGTAGTCGATGCCGCTGCGAATATCGGCTAGAGGGTCTTCGAAGGGCTTGAGACTCTTGTGGAGAAATCGGGCAAGCTTCTGCCGGTCCAGATATGCGGGCAAATCCTCGTCCTTTCTTACCACGAGGATTTGCAGCTTTGGGACTTCTAGACTAATAGCACTCTGTGGTACCGTGGATTCGCTACCGTTGTCGATAAGGCCCTCCTAAACTTGTTCATCAAATGCCTGACTGCGTCATCTCAACATATTTCTCTCTGGCGCCAAAAGAGGCGTCTTCCCCAGCAAAGAACGCTAGCGCGTCAGGGGCTCGGCCCAGGGAAGCGCAGATTTGACCTTTCACGTAGTTAAACACAAATCGACAAGTATGTCAAATCACTTCTGGAAACTGCTCGCAGTATTCGCTTGACCCGACAGCAGCGCCTCACTACAATCCCGTCGTTTGTCTTCTGCCCTACCTGTAGCTGGGGAGGTTTTCTGATTAGTAGTTACCGATAAAAGGAGCATAGCGATGGCTGAGATATTGGAGTTCCGCTGGCACGGCCGAGGCGGCCAGGGGACGGTAACGGCGGCCAAAGTGTTCGCGGAGGCGGCCCTTGCCGAGGACAAGTTCATTCAGGCGTTCCCTGAATATGGCCCTGAACGGGCGGGTGCGCCGCTGGCGGCCTACAATCGCGTCAGCGACGAGCCGATCTATATCCACTGTGCGGTGAAGAACCCGCATTACGTGGCGGTGGTTGACGCGACGCTCTTGACGGGCGGTGTCGATGTTAAGAAGGGCGCCCACGAGGATGCGACCTATCTGATCAACACCACTAAGCCGGCGAGCGAGGTCCGGGAGATCATGGGTCTTTCGGGCGGAAAATTGTTCACGATCGATGCGACCGGAATCTCGCGAGAGGAACTCGACAGGCCGTTGCCTAACACGCCGATGTTGGGCGCCATTGCGAAGATATCAGGCGAGATTAGTCTTCAAACCCTGACGGATGCGATCAAGCTGCGTCTCGGCAAGAAGTTCTCTGACAAGATCATAAACGCCAACATCAAGATGGCGGAAAGAGGCTTTGGGGAGGTAAAGGGAGAATGAGCGACAAGATGCCAGGTTGGAGAGATATACCTATCGGCGGGATGATTTTGGATGCGGGCAATTCCGCCAAGTATGAGACGGGCACGTGGCGTTCCAGCAAGCCGATCTGGGACGCGGACAAGTGCATTCAGTGTCTGACCTGTTGGATTTACTGCCCCGATAGCTCGATCCAGGTGAAGGACGAGAAGATGGTGGGCATCGACTATTTCCACTGCAAGGGCTGCGGGCTGTGCGCAAGTGTCTGTCCGGACAAGGTCCAAGCGATAACGATGGTGATTGAGGAAACATAAGGGATTGCCAAGCCTATTTAGGAGGTAAGTTAAATGCCAAAAGTAGTTGCATATACCGGCAACGAGGCAGTTGCCGAGGCCATGCGTCAGATAGAACCTGACGTCGTAGCCGCATATCCGATTACGCCTGCGACGGAGGTTGTGCAGACGTTCTCCGGATTCGTCAATGACGGCATCATCGGGACGGAGATGATGACTGTCGAGAGCGAGCACAGCGCGATGAGCGCGTGCGTCGGGGCCTCTGCGGCCGGCGGGAGGGCTATGACCGTTACAGCGGCCAACGGCCTGGCGCTGATGTGGGAGATACTCTACTGCGCGTCCGGTAACCGTCTGCCGATCGTAATGACCGTCGTGAACAGAGCCATGAGTGCGCCAATCAACATTCATTGCGACCATTCAGACACGATGGGAGCCAGGGACTCGGGCTGGATACAGCTTTACTCCGAGAACGCCCAGGAGGCGTATGATAGCCTGATCATGGCTCTGCCAATTGTCGAGCCTGAGAACGTGCTTCTGCCCATCATGGTCTGCCTCGACGGGTTCATCATCTCACATTCGATCGAGAGGCTTGAGCTGCTTGACGACAAACAGGTCAAGGATTTCGTCGGTGAATACAAGCCGAAATACTCGCTTCTGGACCTTGACAATCCGAAGACGTTCGGGCCACTTGACCTACAAGATTATTACATCGAGCATAAGAGGCAGCAGCACGAGGCGATGAAGTTCGTGCCGGACGCTGTCCTTGCATCGGCCAAGAGGTTCGAGGCGCTGACCGGGCGCAAGTATGGGCTGGTCGATGGTTACAGGCTCGACGACGCCGAGGTCGCGATAGTGGTGTTGAACTCAGCGGCCGGCACGACCAGGACGGTCGTGGATATGATGCGCGAGAGGGGCATCAAGGCTGGGTTGCTGAAGATAAGGATGTTCAGGCCGTTCCCGGCGGAGCTGGTCGCACACTCACTTGGGCACTGCAAGGCCATTGCCGTTCTGGACAGGTGCGATTCGTTCGGGGCTCAGGGCGGGCCAATCGCTCACGAAGTACGCTCGGCGGTCTGTAATCTGCCGCAGGTGCCGAAGGTCATCCAATATGTCTATGGGCTCGGCGGCCGCGACCTGAACATCGATGACGTGGAATACGTATTCGGCGAGCTAGAGAAGGTGGCCAAGACGGGCAAGGTTGAGAAAGTCTTTGACTATATCACGGTTAGAAGCTAATCGATTGATCTTAGGAGGAATAAGTATGGTTACTCTGAAAGAGCTAACACACCGCCATGACGGCCTTGCCCCCGGGCATCGTCTCTGCGCGGGCTGCGCGGCCAGTATCATCGTGAGGCAGGTGCTCTTGGCCTCGGACAAGCCGGTCATCGCTGCAAACGCGACGGGCTGCCTGGAGGTCGGAACGACGATATATCCATACACTGCTTGGAAGATACCGTGGATACACAACGCTTTTGAGAACGCCGCGGCTACCATAACAGGCGTCGAGACGATGTATCGCGCCCTCAAGAAACAGGGCAAATACGACAAGGAGGTCAACTTCGTGGCGTTCGGCGGCGATGGCGGCACGTACGACATCGGCATTCAGGCTCTGTCCGGGGCGCTCGAGCGAGGCCACAAGTTTGTCTATGTCTGCTACGACAACGAGGCATATATGAACACCGGCATCCAGCGCTCTAGCGCCACGCCGTTCAGGGCCAGCACCACTACCTGTCCCGCAGGCGAGGTCATCCCCGGCAAGCCGCAGCATAGAAAGGACCTGACGGCGATAGTCGCCGCGCACAACATCCCATACGTAGCCCAATGCTCGCCTCATAACTGGCGGGACGTTGTCGGCAAGGCCGAGAAGGCGTTTGCGGCTGACGGCCCGGCGTTTTTGAACATCTTCTCGCCATGCCATCGCGGATGGAGAATCCCGATGGAGGACTCGTTGGACATGGCGAAGATGGCCGTCGAGACGTGCTTCTGGCCGCTGTTTGAGGTGGTCGATGGCAAGTGGAAGATCACCTATAAGCCAAAGGAGAAGGTCCCGATAGTCGAGTGGCTGAAGCTGCAGGGCAGATACTCCCACATCGTGAAGCCGGGCAACGAGCACCTCATCGAGGAGTTCCAGGCCGAGGTGGATAAGCAGTGGGAGAAGCTGCTCGCGCGGGAAGGCTGCACCGTCTGAACGCCAGGCAAGGTTCTGACTATGAAAAGGGGCAGGCTCTTGGGTTTGCCCTTTTTTCTGCGCAGCTGGCAGACGAGGTGCCTGGTTCGACAAGAAGTCCAAGCGGAATGGCTGAAGCTACATTCCAGGATCACCGCGGCAGTATCTGCCCCCCGGAGAGCATTGCCCGAAGCAGATCGAGCTTCTGCCAGGAGTATTGATGGAAAGTCAGCTCACCTTCACGAGGTATAAGGCCGATTCTGAATTGGATCATGAACAAGACGTTCCACAGAATAGCAACGATCGCGACAAGTAAGACCAAGATACATTTGCCTCTGTGCCTTGATTCGAGCGCCGCGTCGACGACTACAGCTGTGCCCAGAGCGAAGAACGGATAGGCTTCAATGAATACTCTGTGCCCGAAAGACCAGCCGCCCGACCAGTCATACAAGGTACTGATCAGGACCCATACGCCGAGGACCGCGAGAATACCAGAGAAAGCAAGCGATCTCCGACGCTTCGCAAACGCGGCCACGAACAGTCCAATGAGACCGATCAGTAAAATCGGATGCCAGGTTATGAAGCCATGCCTGGTAGAGAATGCCACCCTAAAAAAATTGGCCGGTATAAGCACGAACTCGCCCGCATTAGGGTTCACGATCAGCTTGCCGAATACCCTTTTCCATACGACTAACTGAGGCAGAAATCCCAGCAACAAACCCATTCCAGTCACCGCCGGGGCTTCGAGCCATCTGAGCCAAGTTTCCCGAGTCGTCGAATGCGGGACTTGCGCTCGGCTGCGTATTATGAGGAACAGGTGAGGCGCCAAGTAGGCAAGAAACACGAAATTGGCCGTTCGGACCGAGACCACAAAGCCGAGGCACAAGCCCGCGATGAAACACCACCGAAGCCTTACTGTCTTCTCATACTTGCCAACGGAAATAAGCAATAGAATAATGGTTGCGAGACCCACGCCATGCGCCATCGGAACGATCGGGAACGTGTAGTGGAGCATTGGCGTCGCAAGAAAGAAAAAGACAGCGATGACGAGCGGGTGTTCAACCCCAGCAAATCGCTTCAGCCACCAGGCAAGAAGGAATGTCGCGAATGTGAACCACGCGATATTGCCAACAAACCAAGCCTGCTCGAAAAGAGGGTGGTACTTGAGGCTCAAAGGCAAAGGGAAGCAACCGCTCTCGACCGCCAAGACGAGATATGCCGCCACAAAAAATGGTGATTGAGCGATCGCCATCCCTATCCCGTGCGGGTTCCTTCTGTAACCGGTCTCCGTTTCGACCCATTGCTTCTTCAATCTGCTCGGGCCGAAGTGAAAGAACTCGTTGAAGAAGTTGACATCTCCATCAAAGAATAGGGATGGGAGATAGACGTAGTACTCGACGGGATCGACACCGCGGATTCTCATCTGCTCTCTCGACAGGGCTCCACACATAACTTGGACGAGGAGCGCCGCCAGCACAAATGCCGCAATCACGGATGCATAATTGACGACCGGCCTCGAAAGAACGCTCTTGAATAACGCAGCTGCTTTCATCAGCCTGGTACCACTGAAGTCGGCGAGACGTCGCCCGAATCTCCATCGGTGCGTTCACCAGCCGGTCCCAACAATAGACCCAAGGTTCTCACCCTCATCGCGCTCTCTGTGTGTTAGTGCCTGAGGGACCCATGGAAAACTGAGCCACGCGCTCTCGCCGGTATCTTTCCGGGATTCTTATGATGAATGCTACGTAGTCGCTGGTGTTCACCCTAATGGGCATGCTCACGTAGTTCGCCTGCAAGAACTCGGAGAGCTCCGCGGAGGCCCTGGCCTTTGCAGTGTCCATATAGACCACCACCTCGTTGCGAGACGCGTCTAGCGCTTCCTGAAACTCGTCCAGGGTGGTAACGCCGCGCAGTATCTCCCGATCGCTGTAGTATTCGGTGTAGAGGTCCCCGTCGCGAAAGGAGAGAATGACTGCCTCGTCCGAGTCAATGTGCCGCCGCAGATACTTGCCCAGGTCGATCCAGTCGCTGCGAGGCGGATTGCTGTGCAGCTCGAAGAACTCGGAAAGGCCGGCGACGAGAAACAAGTAACCCAAAAGCACGACTGCGGCCACTTTAACCCAACGTTTGGGGGCGAGGCAGAGGCCGATGAGGTGGCGGGTTACGAGAACACTGGCGTATGCGAAGGCGGGCGCGGTGTAATACAGCAAGTAATCATGATGATAGGCCTGTTGTTTGAAGACCAAGAGATACGAAATACCAAACGCGAGAAAGCAAAGGACAAGCCAGTCGAAATGCTCCCTCTGCCGTCTGCCTCTTATGCGCTCCACGACGAGAATGACAAGCCAGGCCGCGGCCGCGTAGCTGACGACCGGAGTGAACAGCTTGTCAAGCGCCGTCAGCTCCCGGCCCAGGAACTCGACGAATGTAAAATACTTACCCGGCGCTGCCACAGAGCCAATCCTCAGCTTGAGTATGGAGCCGATGGGCCCACCGAACGCAGAGCCGGACCGGCCGCCAACCAGCGTCAGTGAGCAGCCCAAAAGGGCCACAAAGACCGTCGCCGTTAGCACCGGGAGAACAAATATCCTCCACCGGGACTCGCCCGGTCGCTTTCCCCAAACAAGGTAGTGAAACGCTATCGCGAAGGGCAAAAGGTAATCCTGCCAACAGGTCAGTAATCCCAAGACGCTCGACAGATAAAGGAGGATGAGCGGGCGATTCGATCGTGTTCTTAAGAACCTGCAATAGCCCAGGAACGCGAGCAAGGCAAAGAATAGGCCCGGGCTCTCGTGGTTGATCATCCGGCCGAAATAGGCCGTGCCGGGGAAAAGTGTGAAGACCATGGCCGCCAAGAACGCCTCAAGCGGCGGGAGATGAACTCTGCCAATCGCGAATACCAGCAGGGCGCTCCCGATCGCACAAAGCACAAAGAAAAGCCTGCCCACCCATTCGGTCTCACCGAAAACGCCGTAGAACAGCGCCAAAAAGTAGGTAATGGCAGGCGGGTGGTGAACGTAGAGGGCGAAATCACCGTCCGGCACATCACCGGTATTGATCGCGGGCATGAAATGCGTTGCTGCAAATCCATGCTTCAGGAAGTTCCTGGCCGGGATAGAGTGAAATACGCAGTTGAAGTCGTGGATGCCCCAGAAGGGCTCAGTAATCTCGTAGGTGAGCATGAGTGAGGCGACGACGACGATAACGGCGCAAGCCAACAAGGTGAACCTCGTGCCGGCTCCGGCATCTAGACCGTCGGCCGTCCCCCGGGCCCTATCGCTGTTACCGCCTCCACGAAGCTCCGAGCTGCTAGAAAACATCCCAATCTCAAGTTGTGGCCGCTTCCTCCGCCGGGCTGTTACCCCTAGTGCAACCTTGTCCGTCTGCGGCGCCTCGACGATTCCCCTTTCTTGTCCTTTCCCTTCTTTTTGCCCTTATTAGCCTCTTCTCCCTTCTCCTCCTGGGCCTCCTCATACTCGTCGATGTCCCTTACAACCTCCTCGCCCTCCTCGAGGCCAGATGTGACCTCGCAATACTTCTCGTCCTCCTCTCCGACCTCTATTGGACGCTTTTCATAGGTCTCCCCCTTCTTGACATAGACGTGTTTTTCTTCTTTCGCTTCGCGCTCCTCTTCCTTGCCCTCATCCTCCCAGTCCTCGTCTTCGCTATCCTCTTTAGTGGCCACGGACTCCAGGAGCGCCCTGAGCACGTCCTTCTTCTCGGAAGTTACTATGTCTATGTCGCACGACATCCCGGGCTTAGCAAATTGGTATGCCTCGTCAAGCTTGATCTTCAGCGGGAAAGAGATGATGGACGAGCCCTGCGCCTTGCTGCCGATGGGCGATATCCAGACGATTCTGCCCGTCGGCTTCTCGTCCAGAAACGCCTCAAACGTGACGCTCACTCGCTGGCCCATCTCGAGCTCTCCGGCGTCAACCTCGCTCACCCGGCAGCTAATGAACATTGAGCCAAGATCGCCAATCGCGAAAAGCACTGTGCCTCTACTGAGTGCCGAGGTGCCCGAAATCACCATCTCGCCCACCTCAACGCCCTTACTGATGACGACGCCCGGGCTCGGGGCAAGAACACGGACATCTGCTAGCCGGACAAAACCCTCGCCTTCCGCGGGAGAGATGTCCATTGAGCTGTCGATGGTCCGCCTGATCTCGGCCTCGGAACCAGACTTCAGCGCCGCCATGACCCGCATCGCCATTCCTCCCTCTATCTCCATGTCCTTCTCCAGTATGTGAAGCTCCATGAGCGCGAGCCGGAAGTTCGTCCTTGCCGTCGAGAGACTCCTCTCCGAACGAAGCACCATGTCCCGCGAAGTGCCTCGCACCTTCTCAAAAAGCCGCCTCTGGTGCAGAAGATCGTCCTTGGCCTGAACCATCTGCACGTAGGCGTTTGCGACCTGAGCCCGCCGGCCATAGAGCCGCAGAAGCTCCGTGTTGTCAGGCTCAACAACCGCCACAACCTGGCCTTTTTCTACGCTATCGCCCTCCTCCACAGTGGTCTCAGTTACCGTCCCAGAGACCTTCGACATGACCTCGGTCGTGCTCTCGAGGAACGTCTCTCCTATCTCAGTCAGCCGAGAGGTGATATCGCCTATGTCCACCTTGTAAACGTCAAACTCCTCGGGGTCATCGGCGCTCTCCGAAAAATGCGAGTAACCCACATAACCCGCCAAGCCAAGACCGATTACGACGGCCAAGAGAATCAAAATGCGCTTCAACCATCGATGCCTCTTACGCACTTTGGCCGGCAATAGAATCCCTCCGCATAGCAATGCAATGAGTTCAATGTCATCTCAACGTCAAGGTAGGCCGATCATACGCAGGAAGGCCAAAAAAACAAGAAGGGGCTCGAAGACGAACTCCAAGCCCCAAAACATCAATACCGACGAACTTGTATTCGGTCCGCCTTTGGCGGAATCTCGCCTTTGGCGGAGAGGTTCGCGCTACCGCTTGAGAGCCAGCATCTGCCGTATCATCTCATCTGTGACCGTGATTATCTTCGAGTTCGCCTCGAAGCCGCGCTGCATAACGATCATCGACGTAAACTGGCCGGTCAAATCGACGTTCGCCATCTCTAGGCTCTGACCGAGTATTGTCCCGCGACCACCGGTTTTCGCGGTGCCAATCGTCGGGTTACCGGACCCGGGCGCCTCAGCGAACATATTCTGACCCATCATCGTTAGCGAAGTCGGCGCCGGGAACGTCGCAATGGCGATCTGCGCGACAGCCTTGGTTGTTCCATTCGAGAACACACCGATTATCGTCCCGTCGCCTCGTATTAACACCGACTCCATCTCGCCAATCGAGAAGCCATCCTGGTAGGTGTACGATATCGCCGAGTTCAGTGCATAGCCCGTCAGATAGGTTGAGCTGCTGTCGATTTCGCTCCTTATCTGCCAAGCCAGTTCCTGATCTACTGCGCCGTTGGCCCAATCAACAGTGGCGAAGTCCAGCGACGCCGCGCCCCCGTTGGAGATAAGTACCCCGCTCGAGTCGAATCTCATGGGATCGAAGTCGTCGAGCGCCGGATTGCCCGTGGGCGCGTAGTCAGGATCGCCTCTTGCGATGATCACTCCTTTGCCATCGTCCGTAGGCGGAAGCTGCCCTGCACCATACCCTACGGTTGACGAGGCAACCTCTGACCTTGCAACGTAAGCCGTCCAGTCCCACCGGTCCAGAATGGAGTCGCCGTTCTCATCGACGGGGGTGAACTCCAGCGTTATGGTGTGCGCCGCGCCGAGCGAATCGTAAGTGGTCAGCGACGTGCTGAATACCTCAGCCTCATCGACTGACGTTGTCGCGGGGTTATCGACCGCTGCCTCAGTGTTGAGGTTGATGTTCGTCTTGAACAGCGTGGTCGCCTGGGGCTCCATCGTCATGCCGATTGGTAGGTTTATGTTGGTCGTTTTGCCCGACGTGTCGATAGCACCCGATTCTAACATCTCAGACCAGCCCAGCACGTTGAGCCCATTTGGGTTGACCAGGTCGTATTCTTTGTCAAAGATGAAGTTGCCCGCACGGGTGTAGAACCTGTTGCCAGAATCGTCACCGAGCACAAAGAACCCGTTGCCCTGAATGGCAAGATGTGTCGTCACGTCAGTGCTCTGGAAAACCCCTTGAGAGAACGACGGTGTAATACCACCCAGGCAAACGCCGAGGCCTATCTGAGTGCCACCCTCCATGTCCTGGCCAATCGACTGGCTGAGGATGTCCTGAAATATCGGCGAAGACGCCTTGAAGCCAACTGTGTTGATGTTGGCGATGTTGTTACCGAGCACGTCCATTCCCACAACGTGAGCGCTGAGGCCCGATAATCCGGAATAGAACGATGAAAGCATCTTTTCCTTTCCTCCTGTTTTCTGCAACCGGCAGGCGGGGGCGCTGCATCCGTCATTCAGCAGCGCTTTAGCTCCCTTGCCAGGGCCCAGCCACTTCTACGGCCCGCGGCTGCGATTCTAACTGTGACTTTTCTTGTTTGTTTTTGTCTTTTGTCTTGTGTTCTGCGGGACGGGCATGCCGCGTCTGTCATTCAGCGGCAACGGACTCCCTCAAACGGGCCAGCCACTTCGCCGTCGCAGAACTTCGCTATTACCTCCTAACTAGGACGGTGCTGTCTATGTTCGTGAAGATGTTCTCCCTGTTGCTACTAGCGTCCAATACCGTTACGACAGTTCGATTCCTAACGCTGACTATCGCGGCCAGGTCGTCCATCAAGACAAGCGATTCCCGACTTCCCTTCGCCTGGGCCTGACCAACCGCATTTGAGAGGCGGGAAAGATCGCCTGATGAAAGCTCGATGCCCCGCGACTCAAGCCGCATCAAGGCATGTGCAGAGAACCTCAGCCGCTCCCCGCTGGCCTCAGCCTCGCTAAGGAACGCGTCAAACCTCTTGCCTTTGGTCGGCTTCGCGACTTCTCGGGGCTTTGCTGTCCCCGTCTGCTGGACCTGTTTCAGACCTCTGAGAAGGCCCGGACCAGCAAGCTCATTCACCATCTGAACTCTCTCCCTCGTTTATCTCGGTTATCTCTGATAGCGGCACCCTCTGTCCGTTCAATAGAAGGTATGTGATGCCCTCGTCGAAGGAGATGCCTGTAACCCTCGCCCTGATTCCGTAAGTTACCGAAACGCTACCTCCGTCTTCGTCCGTCGCTATCACCTCAACCCTATACGTGCCGTCTGAAACTGTGTTACCTTGCGAATCCTTACCGTCCCACTCGACCGTGTATTCGCCGGCCTCCTGCGCGCCGAGCACCTCCTCACGGACGACACTCCCGTCCGCGTCCTTCACCAGTATCTTGATCTCCGAGGCGTCCGACTCGAGCGCATACCAAACCTTATTGCACTGACCGCCCTTGAGCTCGAGCTCGCTCGTGCCAACCTTCACTTCCTTACCTACAAGCGAGACTGCCAGCGTGTTGTTGAGCGATGCTTGATACAGCTGCAAATACATTAGGTTCTCATTGATTGTGCCAAGCTGCGCGAGCGAGGAGAATTGCGCAAGCTGCGCGATGTAAGCCTCGTTACTCATTGGCTCCAACGGGTTCTGGCTCTTCATTTGCGCGACAAGAAGCGTGTAGAAATCCTGCTCGCTTAGTCCCGCCGCGCCCTTGCCAGTTTTCTGCGCATAATTCGTTCCGTCGTATGACGTTCCGCTCACTCCACTAGTTCCGTCCATCGTTTTTTATCACCTCCTTTCACTGATTCACTTTCAGCCGACATAGCTCCGCGAGCTACTATGGCGAAGTCTGCCTTTCTTGAATATCTATGCAATTACATCCAGTAATCTCGATGCCGAAAGCTCCGCTGCAGCCGGCAACATCGTCTCGTCAACGGCCTCTCGCCACGGCTGGCTTGACCGGAGACTTCCGCGCCCGCGCTCGCCGCCTTGTCCGTCGCTCTGCGACGAAAGCCCGAATTCGTCGGAGCCGTGACTGACCTCGACGGACAGTGAATCAACCTTGAGGCCTTGCTCCTGAAGAGCGCGCAAAAGCGCCGGCATATTCTCCTCCAACAGCGCGTGCGCCTGCGGCTGCTCAACCATGAGTGTGGCCTTAACGCCATCACTTGCCACCCGAATCCTGATCCTCATCGCGCCCAACTCCGGGGGATGCAACCGTATCCGCATCTCCTGCCTCGCCGACTGGTGCAATCTCCGTATGCGGGCGGCAACCTGGGAAACCAGAGCCCTGGGCGAAGTCAGAATGGTTTGAAACCTTCCTTGTGACCTGTCGTCTGCCGGCAAGTCCGAAGGAACACTCCAAAACATCTCCTGCCATTGCTGAACTGAAGAGGCCCTCGCATCGCCCTCAATCCCAGCATTCAGGGGCAGCACGTCTCGTAACCCATGGCTTAGTGCGGGACCCGATGTGGCTCTCGAAGTCACAACACGGGCAACGCTGTTTGACTTCACCGGCTCAGCCGGCCGCGCCGTTGTCCTCGCAGCCGCCTTCGTAGAGCCTTCCTTTCCGGCTCTCGTCCATCTCGGCCGCTCATCCAATGTCCTGACCGGATTGCGATGTTCCCGGTCGGTCCTGCTGAGCGACTCATCTTTACTAATGTAATGATTACTGCTGTCCTCCGTGCGGGCGACCGGCTGCGGCTGGGCGGCCTTGCTATCGCTGTGAGTTCCGGGCGAATCACTGCGAGGCGTCATTCGAGGCTGGACATCCGCCCGGGATGGTCTATGAGGCGCATCATCCACCGGCCGAGCGCTGGACTCAACCTTCGGAGCTGCCCCGGCTCTTGCGCTCGTCTCGTGCCTACCGCCTGTCTCGACGCGAGCAGCGGGGATTCTGACCACGCTCGGCCGAGGCTCATTCGACGGAGTGCCAGCATTCTCGGATACAGCCCTCCGAGGCGCCAGTTGAGCTCTTGGTTTGTCGCTCGAGATGGGCCGGCCTTCAGCCCTAGCGTCCGGCCTCCTCGTCAAAGAAGAGGCGACCTCACTCTTGATGGCCGAGTCCGTTGGCCTGAATGCGTGCCTCTTTGCCCCAGATGGCTTTGGACGCTTCACATCAGCCCTTGCTACGCTCGAATCGCTGCGGGAACTCATCCGCTTTACGGCCGTATTGCCCCGAAGTGCTTCTGGCCGCCGGGGCACATCTTGCCGCAGAGCGTTTTCGGCCGGCCTTGAGCGGCGCGGGTGTTTGCTCTCAACCTTCATGGCTTCCACGTTTTCACGCCTCTTCAAAAGGACATCTAGTCCAGGCTTCGACAGAAACGACTTATGTATCGCGGGGCTCTTGACTGTTGAGGACCCTCTGCTCTTGGCGCCCTTCCCGTGCGGCGTTGCACGCACCGACGAACGCCTGTCTCCTTTCACCTCCGCTGGCCTCTCATCCCCGGCAATCGGTTGATGACGCCTGGGCTTTGCCTCACGGGATATCGCTTTCATCAGGCTCCCTGAGTCGCCCAGCTTCGCCTGGCCTCCAGCCCCAACCCGCAGACCGCTCGTCCGAGAGCCACCAACCTCCACACCATGACTCGAGGCCTGCAACCTGGAACCAACAACTTTTGGCTTAGAACTCGGAACCTGGACTCTAGACCGCGGTCTTCTAACTCCCGCCTTCGGACTTGGGCGGTTGGCAGTTGCCAGTTGGCCGTTAGCCGCTGGCCGTTGGCCTTTCGATCCTGCATCATCCATCGGTCGCGTCCCGACTAACGCTAACTTCGCTCGAAGCGCCTTCGACAGGGAGGGGATGCGGCCAGACGACTCCAGACCACTCGTCCTGCTGTCGCCTCTTTGTGGGTGACCAAGAGCGCGGAAGGAGGGATGATGCGATTCACTCCTGCCCCAGAAGCGAGAAGCTTTGCTGGGTAGCCAGCGCCTGGCCGCACTACGTTTAGCCGGGATGTAGCTATTCTGGCGGCGTTCTGAGGGCCTCGAGTGAGGTTGTGTGTGGCCCTCGTTCCTGAGAACGCGCCGCCGGATGCCAACGGATGCCTGTCGGAAGGGTTTATGGCTGGAATGGTAAGACTTCTCCAATTGATAAGATGCCTGGCGCGCCGTGCGCGAGCCAATCTTGCCCGCCGAGACACGCTGCGTGGCTCGTCCTTCTGTTCGATTAGCCCGCGATGTCTTGTCGGACGCCGATTGGTTCGCCCGCATCCCCCGAGCCTGCGTCTTCGCGGCCAATGTGCCGAAAGCTCGAACGACCTTGTCCGGGCCCTGAGTGGATACGTGGCCAGAGGAGGCCTTCACGCCTGGAAAGGGAGACATACGTCTCTTGACCCAGGTCTTCGTTGAAGCTTTTGACGCACGCCGTGTCATCTTCACTTCCGCCCGTCGCCCGACGCCTCTAGCCGCTGTCAATCCATCATTCCTCAGACGAGGCGAGGAATCTCTGCGCGTCGAATACACATCAAGCGAGGCACGGTTGTTTGTGAGCCTGCACGGAGCCTTGCTAAGCCTTGAACGGTTGATAACGTCGTGCTTTCGCGCTTTCCCGTTGGCTCTGAAGAGTCGCTCGGAACTGCTGCTTTGCTCGCTCGTCCGCCAATCGCGGCCCTCACGTATCGTCCCGTGAGTTGTGGCCCCTGACGGCTCGCCCTCGGCCATCGAGACAAGACCGATGCCAAGGTCCGCTTGGCCGGAGAAATGCTCAGAGGCCTCATTTGAGGTAGATGCCTTCCCCTTGCCATGAGCTTTCCGGTCTGGACGTGACGCCGGCCGTAGCTTGTGTTTGGGAAGCACCCTCATCTTGGCGAGCCGTGCTCTGAGAATATGCAAAAAAGAACCGGATTGCGGCCCGCCGGACCTGTCCGCCCAATGGCGAGATTCCGCAAGAGGCGAACCGACGCGCGAGGCGCTCTTCTTGCTGGTCCTCGCCGCCGCGGCCTTCTTGCCAATCAGCGTAAGAATAAGACTGCTGTTCATTGCCGCCATCTTGTTTGTCTGAGCCTATCTATACCTGGCGACCCGCATCGTTATCTCGGCCGCGATGCTGGGCGAAGTCGCCGTGATTGCATCAAGGATGATTGCCGCTCGTTTCTTGTCTAAGAATCGAAATACTACCCCCACAAGGGACGGGTCTTCTTTGAATAGCGCAAGCAGCGCCGAGGCTGCGTTCTGCGCGTTCATGGTCCCATAAAGAGAGACTAGACTGTCGATGCGCTCCTGCTTCTGGGCCTCGGCTCTCTTGAGAAGTCCCTCGACTGCATCCTTCATCTCCTTGATTGACGCCATCTGCTGCTTCAGCCGTTCCTGGAGCTCCTCAAGTGATTTGCGCTCCGCCTGGATCTCCTGCTCCTTTTTCAGGAGTTCATCTTCCCGAAGCCGCAGCGCCTCAAGCATCGACTCCACGGCCCGTTTGTCAGAGGAATACCTGGCCCCAGTTGGCTTGGGGCTTTTGCGCAGCCACTTCTTGATGCTATCCATGCTGTTCTGGCCGCTGCATACAGTTGCGCTCTGAAGCAAAAGGACTACGAGCACAATCAGCAGCACGCCAAGTGAAAGACCAGCCCACGAACTGCGATGGCTGCCGCTCCTTGCGCTTCTGAAAACGGCAGACTTCGCCATAGTAGCTCGCAGAGCTACGTCGGCTGAATTCACCATCCTTCTAATCATCATGCTTTTAATGTCCCTCCCATTGAGTCGGCATGAGCCGAGCAATTCCCGCGATCTCGTCCAGGAATTTCATCTCCTCACGAGCACATTCCTTGTCGTGTTCAGCGAGCCTTCTCGTCTTCACGCTTTCCATGGCCTTACGTTCCTTGATAGCCTCCAAAAGCTCGTTCTTTTTCGACTCGATCTTCTTGTGAAGCTCCGTTATCAGCTCCCGTTGCTCTTCGATGGAAGAGGTGATCCTCTTCAGATACGAGGCGAAAACCTCGATCCGAGCCATCGAGAGCTCCTCTTGCTCAAGATCGGTCATCATCTCTGTCTTGCACGACTCGAGGTCCCGCTGCAACGAATGCAGCTTCGCCTCGAGCTGCCTCAGGTCGAACAACATTATGCTCAACTCGCGACGCTTCTCCTCCTCCATCTGACGCCGCAACTGGAGAACCCTTTCAAGTCTGAATCTAAACGCCCTCATCCTCTGTTCTCCTACTCATCCGGCGCATCGGCAACCAGAAGCCTCAGCGCCTCAACTGTTCGCGAAAACTCGGCCTTCTCGTCAGCTTCCTGACGAAGGAACTGGTTGAGGTCTCCCATCTTTGAGATTGCATAATCGATCAGGGGGTTGCTGCCCTTCTTGTAGGCTCCGATGTTGATCAGGTCCTCGTTGTCACGATAGACCGCGACGACCCTTCTGAAAGCGGATGCCGCGCCCGCGTGGTCTTCTACCGTTACGTTGTCTGCCACTCGACTGCAAGACAGCAAAACATCCACCGCCGGATAATGCCCCCGGTTGGCGAGCTTCCTGGACAGAACGATGTGTCCGTCAAGGATCGAGCGGCAATGATCGGAGACCGGCTCGTCGAGATCGTCGCCCTCCACGAGGACCGTATAAAGGCCAGTGATGCTTCCTTTGCCCTCCCTCTTACCGGCGCGCTCAAAGAGCATGGGAAGCATTCCGAATACCGAGGGCGGGTAGCCCCGCGTTGACGGCGGCTCACCCGCCGAAAGGCCAATCTCACGCTGTGCCATCGCAAGCCGCGTTACTGAGTCCATCATCAGCATCACGTCAAGGCCCAGGTCCCGGAAGAACTCCGCCGCGCTTGTCGCTGCGAATGCGGCGCGCATCTTAAGAGGCGCAGGAGTATCTGAAGTGGAGACGTATGCTACCGTTCGCTTCAGACCCTCTTCGCCCAAATCGCGCTCCAAGAACTCGCGAACCTCACGGCCACGCTCGCCCACGAGTGCAAGGACATTCACATCCGCGCTAGTGTTTCTGGCGATCATGCCCAGCAAAATGCTCTTACCGACGCCGCTTCCGGAGAAGATGCCCATCCGCTGGCCTTTCCCGACCGTAGCAAGGGAATCAATTGACCTGATACCTGTTGCTATTGGTTCGTTTATCTCGCCTCGCTTGAGCGGCGCGAGCCCCTGTCTCCTGAGCGGAAACACGTCACCTGCGCCGTCTATCGGCCCTTTGTCATCAATCGGCTCGCACTTGCCGTTGAGAACTCGTCCCATAAGACCAAAGCCGACGGGCACACCCCCGCGCTCCCCGAGCAGCTCTATCTTGGCGCCCGTCTTTACGCCGTGCATGTCCTCAAGAGCCATTGAAAGGACCTTCTTGTCCCTAAGACCCACGACCTCCGTCATCACGTCGCCCCTGGCTCCGCGAACAACACAAAGGTCCCCAACCGCCGCCGGTGGACCTTTAGATTCGACTACCAGCCCAGCGACCTTCTCCACAAGACCCGATACATCTAAAGACCCAACGCGATAAGCCTTCTCGAGCAAAAGCCGCGAATTAAGCACCGTCCGCCTCCGCTGAAGCTGTGGCGGACGAGTCCGCCTCCTCAATTCGCCGCGCGGCGAACTCGGTCGACGCCTCGGCGGCAATCGGCGCCTTTTGCCCAGCCGAAGCAGTCTGCTCGATCACCTCGTCAAACGCGGCCTCTATCCTTTCGAGCTGGGTCGAGATACGCGCATCGACCTTACCCCTGTCGCATTCCAGCAAGCAACCGCCCATCTCAACACTCTTGTCAGCCACTATCGAGAGCTTCATCGATTTCCCCTCCGGGACAAGATCGTCCACGTTTCGCTGTGCAACCTTGAGGTCTAGCGGATGCAACTTGACAATCACCTCGTCCGCTTCGCCAAGTATCTCCGCTGCGCGCCTGATCTGCTGAAGGATCAGCGCCTTGTCTGTCGAAATCTCCCGTGAAAGGACTAACCTCGTGACTCCGAGAACCAGGCCGAGCATCTCAGTATCGTTGTCCTTGAGAGCCTTCTCGCGAACTGAACCCAGCTCAGAAGTGGCCTTCCGTAACGCGCTGACGGCCGAGGCAACGTCGGCCTTTGCCGCCTTCAGAGCTTCGTCTTTCGCTTCCTGAGCGCCTTCTTCCTTGCCCAGGCGGAAGCCTTGCTCCTTGGCCTCGTTCAGGACCTCGGACGCCTGCGCCCGGGCCTCGTTTAGGATTGCCTCGGCCTCGGCCTCTGCTGCCCGGATAGTATTCTCGGCGCCAATCGGCCCGATGTTCTCGGCGACTGGGCCCCCTACCGCCGCCTCAGCGTGTCCCGTCATCGACAGTTTAGGGTCTCCGACGTAATCTCTCGTCGGAACCACGAACCTCTCGAGGTCCAGAGCAACGTAATTAGCGCTTGGAGCCTGACGGCATTTAACCAGATTAGACAACGAGCTCCTCGCCTCCGCCACCGAGCGTGATTACCTGCTCCTCCTCAAGACCACGCACTATCTCAACCATCTCACGCTGCGCGGTCTCGACATCCTTCAACCGAACTGGGCCAAGATAGTCCATTTCCTCGACCAGAAGCTGCTGAGCGCGCTCTGACATATTCCGCATGAACTTCTCCTTCATCTCCTCGGTTGTGCCCTTAAGAGCCATTGTCAGGACCTTCCTATCGACATTCTTAAGGATCTCGCGGATGCCCATGTCGTCCAAGAGCAGGATGTCGTCGAAAACGAACATGAGGTCCCGAATCGATGCCGCTAGCTCGGGGTTGTTGCTCTCGACGAGCTCAAGCACTCCCCGACTCGTGCTTCTGTCCATTCGGTTGAGTATCTCTGCAACCATCCGCACGCCGCCGACCTCCTCTGTCTGAAGACCCGAAATCGACTCGAGCTTCTCGTCCAAGACCGAGGCGATGCGCGAGAGCACATCCGGCGAGATCTCCTCAAGGGCCGCCAGCCGAAGCGCGACGTCTGACCTCATCTCCTCTGGCAATGAGGACAATAGCTCCGCCGCCTGCGATGGATCAAGATGCCCAATGATGAGAGCTATCGTCTGCGGATGCTCATTCTGGATTACCTTGGAAAGCTGTGTCGGATCCACCTTCCTAAGAGTCGCAAACCGGCTTGTCGACTTCAGAGACTTTGTAAGCCTATCTATTATCCGGCGGGCCTCGTCCGGAGGCATCGAGTTGGAGAGAACTTTCTTGGCGTACTCAATGCCGCCCTTGGAGATGTACTCCTGCGCCACATACATGTGGTAAAACTCTTCCAGCAGCACCTCGGCCTCTTCCTTGTCGATGGCACTGGCGAGAGATATCTCCCTCGTTATCTCCTGAACCTCCTCATACTCCAGGTTCTTGAACACCTTGGTCGTGGGTTCTTCACCCAAAAGAACCAACAACTTGGCGACTTTTGCCGCTCCCGTTGACATCTGCGTAGCCATCTGAAAAGTTCCCTCCCGTTACTTGCTGGTGGTCAGCCAAGTTCTGAGCAGCAGGATCGAGTTCTCCGTGTCTGACTCGATAATCTGCGAGACGCGTTTGACCAGAACATCTCGTTTGCTCACACGTTCTGAAGGAGGCGCCCCGGCAAGTATCTCTGCCTCTATCTCCTCAATCGTCTTCCCGCGGAGAACCATCTCAGGTCTCTCCTGGCCGCCCGGGAGAGCCTCAGCACCAGCCCCTCCGGCAACACCTGCAAGCGCCGCTTGAGGCGCAAGAAGTCGTTCCTCCCGGACTACGAGGCCCTTCATAAGAGGCTTGATTATCAAGACAAAGACCAACATGAGTGAGATGATTATGAGAGGCGTGCGGACCGCGCCCAACACTTTGCTCCACAGGGCCCCACGCTCGTTGTCTGCCATTGCAAGCCGCTCCTCCCCAGCTTCTTGTCTATCGAAGGACAGGTTCTCAACTACTACCGTGTCGCCCCGGTCCTTGGAGAATCCGATCGCTTTCTTCACGATCTCTGTGCATTTGGCCACGACGGCCGCCGGAAGAGGCTCATATTCATACTTCAGCTCGCCATCCTCTTCACTGACCACTGCCTTATCGTCCAGGATGACGGCCGCGGAGACCCGCGTTATCTCCCCAGGGTGTTCAATAGTCGTGCGAACGGTCTTTCCCACTTCATAGTTCCGAGTCCGTTGAACACGCTTGAGGTAGTTGTTGCCTTCATTGCCAGCTGTGCCGGCCCGGTCTTCCCCAAGATTCGACTGCGTCCCAGGAACACCGCCGACCGCGTTCGGCAACCCTGACTCTTCACTGAGGTCCTGCTCGCTTCGCAGAACTTGCTCGGTAGGGTCGTAGCTCTCCTGTTCCTGCTTCACTTCCTTGAAGTCCATCGTGACCGAGACCTTCGCCCTGACCTTATTCTGGCCAACAATCGGCGAAAGCAGTGAAACGACCTTGCTCTCAAACCCTTCCTCCGCCTCCCGGCGAAGTGTCAGCTGTGCATGCGTCAAACCGCTGGATTGCGGCTGCTCAGGCTCTGTGAGGATGTGGCCCAACGAATCGACCACCGTTATGTT
Organism: uncultured bacterium; assembly: GCA_964480475.1. GTDB lineage: Bacteria > B130-G9 > B130-G9 > B130-G9 > B130-G9 > CAYZPW01. The sequence goes on from CAYZPW010000020.1 coordinate 24,178, forward strand.
GTCAGTAGATAACCCCTCGACCGCGCCAGAAACCAAATGAACAACCGCCTTCACCTGACCGCGGTCAAGTCCTGCCCCGCCTCTCAGCTTCAACCACACCGAAGCCGTTGGCTCCTCTTGTTTCTCCCAATAAAGGGTGCGCTTCGGTATAACGAGGTGAACCCGAGCTTGGGAAACCTCCCTGAACCTGACGATTGTCCGGGACAACTCGCCCTCCAACGCACGCCGGTAATTGAGATTCTCCACAAAATCCGTGGCCCCGAGCTTGAGCTCGTCAAAAAGCTCAAACCCCTTGCCTCTGCCCCCGCTCGGAAGACCCTGGCCTACGAACGAGAGACGCAAATCCCTCGCCTTGCCCTGCTCAACCTCAAGACGAGTCCCTCCAGCCGAAATCCTATATGGAATCTCCTGCTCCTTGAGCTGCTCGACTATAAGCGACGCATCCTCAGGCGCAAGATCGCCAAACAGCAGATCGTATTCAGTCCGACCGCTCCAAGAAACCAACAGAATGATGCCCATCACTATTGCCGCGGTGACCCCGCTCAGGCTGACCTTCTGCCACAGCGACAGATTCGAAGCCATGAGTCGCATCTGGTCCACAAATCCTCTTTTCCCGTCTCCAGAAGCACCACCCGGAAGCGCGGTAGGTGATCTCTCCTCTTCCATCCTTGGAACTGACTCCGCCATCAAATCATCCCCGATATTTGATCAAAAAACCTCAAACACCCATTCGCATTATTTCTCTGTAAGCCTCGACCAACTTGTTGCGAATCTGCTGCATGAGCCTGAAGCTGAGGTCGGCCTTTTGAACGGACATCATCACCTCGTGAATGTCCTTTGTTTGCCCCGTCGCAAAATCCGTCATCGAATTGTCCGCCTCGTTTTGCAGCTGATTCACTTCTTTGATCGATTCCTTGAGGAAATCGCCGAATGTGCTCTCGCCAGTTTTAGTGGGGCGTTTCTGCTCGCCCTGCTCGCCCTTATCAATAGCGTTTGGCCCAAACGGCTGTATCTTCATGTCAACCATCTCTTAACTCCTTCTCACTTGCCCAGCTCTATCGCGCGCAACGCCATCGACTTCGATGCATTCATTATCGTCAGATTCGCCTCATAAGACCTCGTCGCCTCGACCATGTTCACCATCTCGGCGATTATGTTGACGTTGGGATAGCGAACATAACCGTCGGCATCCGCGTCAGGATGATTCGGCTGGAAACGTCTCTGAGGCGGCCGATTATCCTGGAGTATCTCGGATACCTGAACTCCCCGAAGGCCGTTTTGTGTGAGCGCGGAAAGAACCTCGCCGAACTTGGACGTTACGTTCGCCGTCTCGAAGACAACGTCCTTTCGGACATAGGGCCCACCTCCCGGGGTCCGGGTCGTCGAGGCGTTCGCGATGTTCGAGGAGATTATCTCCTGCCTCATCCGCTGCGCCGCAAGACCAGAACTGCCAACGTCTAGAATGTCAAAAATACTCATCGCTCACTCTCCTTAAGAAATAGAGGCCCTAAGCATCTCTATCTTCTTGGCTATCAATCTCGATGACGCCGCAAACATCAGCTCCGCCTCGAGCAAGTCCGCCATCTCCCGCTCGATATCCACTGTGTTGCCATCGTTCCGCTCGCTCGCCGAGTCATCCTCGCGTTCCACAACCTGCGTCGAGGTCAGACTCATCGCCAGGTGTCCCGGATGCGTCCTGGTAGGCGCCATGCCAATTTGTCTCTCCTCACAGGCTGCGAGCGCCGCATCGAAGTCGAAGCTCTTCGCCTTGTAGCCGGGCGTGTCAACGTTGGCTACGTTGGCCGCAACGATGCTCGCCCGCCGCGAGGACACGTCCAGCACACGACCCAACACCTTCAAAATGGGATTATCTGCTATCTCCATCGCCGTCCCCCATATTCTTCAGGAAAAATCTTCCGCTTAAACGCGCTAATCTGGTGCACAAACACCTCGCATCCTTATTAAGCTCGCCCTTTGTAAGCCTGTCTTCCAAGTGATTCGGTCTGATTCCTTCAGCCCACGACTGCACTCAATAGAAGCAGACCGCGTGCCAATCCGAGGAATAATCCGCTGAGTGCGCCGGAATCGCCTTTAGACAGCCCTATTCTGATGAACAGGGAGGGCCATCACACCAGCGGTCGCAGCGACAAGGCATGGAAGTTTTTTCCCAAACGGCCCATCTCACTGATGACACACGAGTGCCGGGACCTTTCTTTTGCAGGCTGGAAGAGGCTGTCTCATAAGTCGGTGCGGTTGTGTAGGGACGGTGCTTGCCCCGCCCGAAAGGCAGACGGGTGCAGTTCGCCGCGCGGCGAACACCCCTACAAGGTCTCGGGCGACAGAGAGAGCTCTTTCAGCCTGTCAACCACCGCAGATGTGATCCACACCGGGGTCGAGGCGCCTACCGTGACGCCGACGCTCCTCTTGCGGGCAAGCCATGCGCTCTTGAGCTCCTCCGGCCGCTCTATATGGTGCGTCTCAGTTCCATAATGTCGAGATACCGCGGCTAGCTGCTTTGTATTCGCGCTGTGTTTGCCGCCAACAACGACCACGACGTCACAGACCTCTGCCAGTCTGAGCGTATTTGCCCGCCTCGAGAGCGCAGAATCACACACGGTATTGAAAACTCGCACCTCTTTCGAACTGGCGGCCACCGAGGCGACGACTTGAGAGAACACCTGTATTCGCTCAGTGGTCTGCGCGATCACGCCAACACGCTGAACGCCTTCAGGCAGATTGACCTCGCAATCGTTGCCCACGATCTGTGCATCCCGGCCTGAGAACCCGTGAAGGGCCTTCACCTCTGGGTGGTCAGCATTTCCCACGATTACAATGTGGTAGCCCTCGGTTTTCAATAGTGCGGCGTAATCCTGCGCCTTCTTGACGAATGGGCAGGTTCCGTCGATTACCGTGATCCCCTTGCGCCTGGCGGCATTGAGGATGTCTGGAGGAAGGCCGTGCGAACGCGCGATGACGGCGCCCTCGTTGACCTCATCGAGCATTCTGGCGACATGAATCCCCTCTGTTGCCAGCGACTCGACTACGTCCCAGTTGTGGATAAGCGGGCCGAGTGAGAATACCTTGCCGAGCCGGGCAGCGGCGTCCTGGGCCAGCTTCACGGCGCGCTCAACGCCGAAACAGAATCCGGCGTTTTCCGCACACCATATGTCGAACCGGCCGCCCTCGACGGTTGTGAGCTGAATCCCGTCAGCACCCGTTTTCATCGTGCATCTCCTTGCTGATCGCAGGGCTCGCTCCGACCGATGCTCTTCAGCAGGTCCCTCCGCAGACCTGAGATGCTTCTCATAACCTGTAGCGCGAACTCAGCGTGAACTTGCGTGCGAACGTCTCCCTCCGAGACACCGGGCACGCGCATCGGCTTACCCAGACACACGTAGAGCTTATGAGGCCTGATGATTGCTGAACCGGGCCGCAGAATCCGCCAGCTATTATGGATATAAGTCGGGATAACCGGCGCGCCGCCCTTGTCCGCCAAAAACCCAATCCCCGGCCTCGGTGGCAGCAGCTCGTCGCTCATGCTCCTCGTGCCCTCGGGAAACAACAGAAGCGCCCGCTCCGCCTCGAGAACCGCCATCGCCCACCTCAGCATCTCCCTGTCAACGCCCGAACGGCTCACGGGAAACGCATGCACGTTCCGGATGAGCCAGCCAAACAACGGATTGCGAAAGAGCTCCGCCTTCGCCACAAAGTGCAGCGCCCGCCGGACCATGAACCCCAGAAGCGGAGGGTCCGCATAACTCCGATGATTGGACGCGAAGATCACTCGCCCCTTTCGCGGGATGTTCTCCCGACCGATGACCTCCGCTCGCAAAAAGACCTTCGACAGAACCCAGCCCACAACGTGGCACGCGCCATAAAGGCCCCGGCTCAAGAGGTTCTCCACGAACGGTGTCTCCGCGCCCCGTCCTCCAGGCCTCCTCGAAACTGCCTTTCGCTCCTCAGCCATATTTGCCGCCTTGCTCCAATCGCATCTCTCCCTTCGGTATGCGATTAGACTACTCTTGCGGCAAGCGTTCAAGCGCAAACCCAGTGCAGTCTCCGCGAGGCGGAAACAGGGAAAGGACCAAGAGGGACGGGCCTGACCTGCGCCTTTTCTGAGTTCTTTGTGTCTGGTATGTTGCTTGCATGATCAACTCACATGCATGACGCTAGCATTCGCCGCGCGGCGAACGCCCCACGCCGCCAACGAGTCCTGGGCGATTATCCTTACACGTCCCCGGCGTCCGGGGCTGCGCATTTGGCTTGGATGTGGGCCATGAGGCGGTCGATGACTTGGTCGATGGTCAGGTGGGTTGTGTCGATTTCGGTGGCGTCTGGGGCCTTTTTGAGCGGCGAGTGCTGCCTCGTCATGTCGTTCCTGTCGCGGCGGCGAAGCTCATCCTGCACTTGGGCGAGCTCCTTTTGGATGCCCATGGTCTCGTAGTCCTTCAGGCGGCGCCTCGCCCGTTCCTCGAGGGAGGCGGTAACGTAGAACTTGCACTCGGCGTCGGTCAGCACGACTGTGCCAATGTCCCGACCCTCGAGCACGACTCCGCCGCTTCTTGCCATCGCTTGCTGACGGGCGACGAGGTTCTCGCGCACGGGAAGTAGGCTCGAAACGCTGGACGCGGCCGACGCGACGTCGGGCTGTACAATTCGTTCGGTAACGTCCCGTCTATTTAGGATGACGCGCTGGTCTGAGGCAGGGCCGGCGAAGTCGATCTCGATGTTGGGCAGGATAGAACTCACGCCCGCTTCGTCTAGGGGCTCGATCCCCTTTTCGATAGCCAGCAGGCCGACGGCACGATACATGGCCCCAGTATTGATGAGCTTATATCCAAGCCGCAGAGCCAGGAGCTTGGAGATCGTGCTCTTGCCGCTCGCGCACGGCCCGTCAATCGCGATCTTTATGCGTTTCAAGAGAACATATACCTCACGGTGACCAGCTTGGCTCCGTGCAGTTGCCCGCGATTGAGATGACCTTGGTTAGTCCGCTGCCGTCGTGATTGACAAGATACAAGGCGCTGTGTGAGCCGTCATCCCTGGCGCTGAAGATGAGCTTTTCGCCATCGGGCGACCATGCGGGCGCCTCGCCGTCTGAGAGCTCTTCGACGACGGTGTAGGGGCCGTCGCCGTCAGGGCTAATCAGCCGGAGCTCAAACGTGCTTCCTCGAAGCGCAGTATAGGCTATGAGGCTTCCGTCGGGCGACCAGACGGGCGATTCGTTGTGTTTGCCCTCAAAGGTCAGCCTCCTGAGGCCACTGCCGTCGATGTTCATGACGTATATCTGCGGCCGGCCAGTCCTGTCGGACGTAAAAGCAATGGAACGACCATTGGGCGCGAACGTTGGTGAGGTCTCTATCGACCTCGAATAAGTAAGCCTCGTAAGCTCGTCAGTGCCGACGTCCAATAGATAGACATCGCTGTTGCCGTGTTTGCTGATACAGACCGCGATGATCTGGCCGTCGGGCGACCAAGTGGGTGAGGCGACAATCCCCTCGGGGGTCAGGACGTCGTCGATACGGCCGGAGACCATATCCAGTATCGAGAGAACCGGACCGTTATCCTTGAATCTAATGAACGCTATCTTGTCCCCCTTTGGCGAATATGCGGGTGAGAGCACGATGCCACAAAGCTCCGTCCGCTGCCTCACGTTGTGGCCGTCGTAGTCCGCCGTGTAGAGCTCTTTGTGGCCCGTCCAATCGGACACGAACGTTATCTTGCAGTGCGCCGTCCCACTCCTGCCCGAGAGCATTAGCGCTATCTCATCCACGAACTGGTGCAAAACGGCTCTCTGCTGCACCATCGGCACCGAGAAGCTCCTGGTGAAGATGTTCTTTAAGGTCCTCGAGTCCTTGACCTCTCCGTTGAACGCAAAGCTGCTGGCGTCGGAGACAGCGTCCCAAACAACGAAAACGTCCACGCCGCCTTTCAAGTTGACCCAGCCCGACCTGCTCCTTTTCCCAGACCGCACCATCCCAATGAGCTTGGGCTTCACCTTTACGAGCTCAAACCGATTCGACTGGGACAAATCGAACTCCAGTATGCCCCGCGTCGTTTCTACGATTGGCCCTGGCTCGTCCCCGAGCGGCCCGGCCAGGCAGACCTTGATGAGTCGGGGTCCCGCCGCGCTGATCGTGAGATATATCCGGCCGTCCTTATCGAGCGGCTCGCGGTCGGCGGCCCAGAAGTGTAGGGGCACAAGAAAAACGAGTGCAAGAAGCGAGCAAATGACAAAGCTAGAGCGTCCCAACGGGAATTGCCCCAAGAAGAACAAGTTCAGCCGACGTAGCCTTGCGGGCTACTATGGCGAAGTCTGCCATCACATCCCCAACAGAACTATTTATGATACTCAAACGTAACGAAAAGGGTGCCTAGTGTCTCCCCTTTGTAGCCATCGGGCAAGGGCGGGAACGGCGCCGCGGCCTCGACGGCCCTGAGCACCGACCGGTCGAACACCTGGCTCTTCGAAGACTCCTGTAGCCTAACGCGGTCAGCCCTGCCGTTGCGGTTTATGCGAAACGCCACCTTTGCCCGCAACACTTTCTTGCCTGAAGCCGCTGGATAGAGCCAGGCATCCGAAAGCTTGCCCCTGAGCATATTGAGGTAGTAGGGGTATTCAAAGCTGGGCGCGTCAGGAAGCGTTGGAGTAGATACTTCGGCAACTCTTGGCTCTTGGGGACGCTCTCTCGAGCCCGGTTTTGTCGATTTGGGTTTGGTCTTGGCTTCTGCGGCAGGCTTCGAGAGCGGCTTTGGCATCGACTTCTCAGATTCTACGAGCTCCCGTTTCGCAGCGTCCTCATCCCTCTCAGCTTCAGGCGCCTCAAGTCGCACCTTCAGGCTCGCCGGCATGGGGCCAGGTGAGGGTCTGTTGAACGTCGCAGATAAAAGGAGCGAGGCGATCACCATGTGCACAACAACCGAAAGAACAATGAAGGGAGAGAGTTTCCGTCCAGAATAGCGGTCAGTTCTGCCCGCAAAGGGGTCTTTCAGGCCGTTCATGGGACGCGGAAGTCGCTCAGCGGTCCAGTAGTTCGTATCTCTCCAGAACGTTGCATATCATGTCCTCTATCTTGGCCACGCGGAACGGTTTTTCCAGGAAGCCGTCCATGCCGTCTTGGGAGAGATCGCCCTCCGTGTCCTCAGTGCCATAGCCTGTTATCGCTATCACCGGCACATCTGGCCGTGTTTCTTTGATCCGCTTCGTCAACTCTATACCGTCCATGCGCGGCATCTTTATGTCGGTGATAACAATCTGAAAATCACCGACGCCAAACTTCTCAATTGCCTCCTGACCGTCGTGAGCCACATCGCTGGCAAAACCAAGTCCCTCTACAATGTCGGATAGCAGATCAACGATACAGTCCTGATCATCAACTACAAGCACATTGATCCTCGCCGCTGCATTCGGCATCCAACTCGCATTCACTTTCTTCTTGCCCCCACCTCACTCGGCTGAATGATCTAGCACTTGATCTATATCGTCAAGCTTGCAAGAATGCTTTAAGAGAACCATCATGGACAAAAAGATTCAGGAGGCGCCATGACTGATTGCATTTTCTGCAAAGTAGCTCAGGCCGAGCTGAAGGCCAGGATCATCTACAGCGACGAGGACGTCGTGGCTTTCCATGACATGAATCCTCAGGCTCCGACACACATACTCGTCATCCCACGGAAGCACATCCCGAGCATCACTGAGTGCAGCCCGGAAGACCTTCCGCTTCTATCCAAGGCGTTGGAAGCGTGCGCCAAGATCGCTGAGCACGAGTCGATTCGCGAGAGTGGCTACAGGCTTGTCCTAAACACCGGGGAAGACGCTGGTCAAGTCGTCAATCACATCCACTTCCATGTCCTGGGCGGGCGCAAGATGGCATGGCCTCCGGGCTGATAGCAAATCCAGCCGGCTTCTAAGTTCAAGGGCGGGGTTGTTGTCTTGGAACTGATGTCCGTAAACGACCTGTAGGAGTGGGTCTCAGACCCGCCCGCAGTTATCGATCCGATCGGATATGGGAGGTATGACCCAGCCTAACGGGGGTTCGCCCCTACGAAGACTCGCGATGTGGAATTATCTTCAACCGTCCCGAAGCCGCGACCATGAAAGGGGGACGCGCGTTACGTCCCGACCATGTGAATCCAGCACGACACTCAAGAGCACGTCAGCCAGTGAACCAATCGGCCCGGGGAAGGTTCAATGACAAGGTCGAGCAAAACGAGGCAGGGCTTGGCAAATCTGGCGCTTTTTGTTTTCACGCTGGGCGTATCGCTTGTTCTTGCGGAAATCGTTCTCCATGTGACGCATCCAGCGAAGGAACCCGTCAGCGAGGAGTGCTTTTACGAGCATGATTCACTGCTTGGTTGGCGAAAGGTCCCTGGCCAGAAGGGGTGGAGATACCACAAGGAGTTCGAGGTCTTTGAGGAGATCAACTCCAAGGGGATACGCGGGCCGGAATACCCATACGAGAAGCCCGCGAACGAGTTCAGGATACTAGTTCTCGGCGATTCGTTCGCGGAGGGATACACGGTTAGCTTTGAAAAGCTCTTCTCCGAACGGCTGAACGAAAGCCTAAACAGGCGCCGCGACGGCCGCAGCTACCAGGTCATAAACACCGGGACCATGGCCTATTCCACGGTCCAGGAGCTCTTGTTCTTCGAGTCAGAGGGCAGAGAATACAGTCCCGACTTGGTCGTGCTGATGTTTTGCGAGAACGACGTGTGGGACAATACACAGCTCAAACACATGCATTACTACAAACCGCTATTCAGGCTGAAGGACGGCGAGCTTCGGCTCACGAACGTCCCCGTGCCTCAGCCGGACATCCCGTGGATGCTGGGAGGCAGGAACAAGGTCAGGCTTTACGACTGGCTCGCCCGGAAATCATACATCTACGCGTTCCTCACGCGGCTGCTCGAGCGGACTTCATGGTTCGGCCCGCCGCGCAGGAACATAGGAATGGCCGAGCGGATCTGGAACCGGCAGCTCGAGACGCTTCAAGACGAACTCCGTTACGGCGTCCCGATTCCACATGAGTTCAGAGTCTGGCGAAAAAACAGACTCCCGCAGATGCAATACGCCTGGGACCTTACCGAGGCGCTGCTGGTGAGGCTGCGCGATCGAGTGGAGGAGGTCGGGGGCATGCTCATCGTCTTCCATATCCGCGCCAGAGAGAGCATCCACCGGTTCTACTGGGACGTCGCCAAGTCCTACTATGGCCTTTCGGACGCCGAGTGGGACGTTGAGAACGCAGCGAAAGAGCTCGCCGTCATCTGTGGCCGGCAATCGATCCGTTTTGTGAACCCAGCCGATACCTTTGAGGAGAAAGCGGCCGAGTTGGCGGAAAGCGACGTGCGGCTTTACAATGTTCACGAGGCGCATTGGAACGAGAACGGGCACGAGCTCGTCGGCCAGATACTCTCCGAGTATATACAAGAGAACTTTCTGGTAGGGGCGCCTCGTGAGCCGCCCTTCGAACGTCGGATCAAATCAGCGGAGGGCGGCCCGTGAGCCGTCACTACACGCGGGGATCGAGGATGAGCAAGACAGCGTGAGGCGACGATGAAGGCGAGGCGCGCAACAAGTGAGATTGCGGCGATTCACAAGGACCCCGGCGGCAAGCTGAACGTGCTCTTGGTCTTTCCAAACAGCTACTTCGTTGGGATGTCGAACCTGGGCTTCCACGCGATCTACGCGGCCCTGAACTCGCTCGATTACGTTCGGTGCGAGCGGTCCTTCATGCCGGACGAATCTCTTCGGGGAAGTGCAAAGGCGCAGATGCCGCTTTCAGTTGAGAGCGGGGACATGGCGTCTCGCTTCGACGTGATCGCTTTTGCGATGCCTTTCGAGAACGACTACCCGAACCTGGTGCGGTTTCTCATGCTCAGCGGCATAACGCCCGACCGGGACCGCAGGTCACACGGCGAGCCGCTCGTCGTCGCGGGCGGATGTGCGGTGAGCGCCAATCCAGAGCCGCTTGCCGCGTTCGTCGATGCGTTCGTCGTCGGGGACGGAGAACATGCCGCTGGGGAATTCGCGGAGACCTTGTTCATAGCGAAGCAGGAGAGGCTCAATCAAAGTGACCTATTGCCTCGTCTGGCCGAGATAGAGGGTGTCTATGTGCCGGAGCTCTTCGAGCCAGAATACGGCCCGGACGGGACAGTCTCGGCCATCCATGTCCAGGGCGACCGAGAGAAGGTCAAGAGGCGCGTAACGCCGCGAGAAGAGCTCGTCCCGGCGCGCACCATCGTCTTCACCCAGGATACCGAGTTCGGTCACCTGGGCCTCGTGGAGGCGGTCAGGGGCTGCCCCCGGGCGTGCAAATTCTGCATGGCGTCATTTTGCAGCCGCCCGGCGCGCTTTCTGAGCGCAGGCAGCATCCTCCGTGCGGCGCGTTCCACAAAGAAGCATAGGCAGGCGATCGGACTTCTTGGGTCGGCGGTCGCGGACCATCCCGACCTCCTCGCAATACTGAGGGGCCTGCTCAGCATGGACATGGGCGTTACCGTCTCGTCTCTCAGGGCGGACAGCATCAGCCCACAAATGCTCGATTTACTCAGGCGAGGTGGGCAGCAGACGATAACGATTGCACCCGAGGCTGGCCAAGAACGGCTGCGACTCGCACTAGGCAAGCCGAACAGCGACGAGCTGCTCATTGATGTGGCCGCCCAGGTTGCCAGCGCCGGCTTCTCGGCCCTGAAGCTCTACTTCATGGTCGGCCTGCCGGGCGAGTCGCTCGATGATGTTGAGGAGATCGTGTCGCTCGTGAAACGTATGAAACACGGTCTGCGCAAGCGGTCTTCCGGCAAGCGCGACGTTCTGATCAACGTCTCGCTCTCGTCGTTCGTCCCGAAAGCGCACACACCTCTGCAATGGGCGCCGATGCTCGGACCGACCGAGCTTGCGCGTTGCATCAGAGCCGCAAAGACAGGGTTGTCAGGGACACGCGGCGTTTCGGTTCATGCGGACCTGCCGAAATGGGCGTTCATCCAGGGCGTTCTTTCTCGAGGCGACAGGCGCTGCTCCAGGCTGGTTTCAGCCCTCGCAGAGACCAATTTTGACTGGCAGGCCTCGCGGAAGAGCGTTGACGTGAACCCCGAGTTCTATGCGCTGCGAACAAGGTCTCGCGATGAGATTCTACCCTGGGCACACATTTCCTCGGGCGTCCCCGTGGGTGAGCTTTGGCGCAGTTTCGAGTCCTATCGGGCTCAGATGAAGAGGCAGACCGTTGGGGAAGAGTAGGCATATCCTCTTGGCCTCCGCATGGTTACCGCTCTGCCTCGCGATGACTCTCGCAGGTTGCGGCTCCTCGGAAACAGAGCCGATCATTGTGGTTTTTGGCGGCGACGTCGCACTCTGCGACGAGGTTGCCAGGCGGATAGACAAGTATGGCGCCGGGTACGTTTTTGCGGGGATTCGTGAGCTGCTGTCAGGGGCCGACATTGCGGCGGTCAACCTTGAGGCTCCGCTGACCCTGTCGGACAGGAAGGCCCCGAAACCGACCCCGCCCGGGCTCGCGGAGCCAATCTACCTGAAGGCCAAACCCTCGGCCGGCGATGCGCTTTCTGCCGGAGGAATCGACGTGGCTTTCCTGGCCAACAACCACATCGGCGATTACGAGGGCGCCGTGGTTGACACGGTACAAAAGCTCCGAAGCCTCGGCATACGACCGGTCGGCGCCGGGCATAATCGCCGAGTGGCATACAGCCCCGTAGTTGTCGAGGTCCGGCAAACCAGAATCGCCTTTCTGGCGTTCTGCGACGTCTATCCGACCTCTTACGAGGCGGGCGCCTCTCGTCCTGGGTGTGCGTGGGCACATCCCGATGACATGCGCAGGGCAATTGCCTCCGCCAGCACGCAGGCGGACCTGGTTTTCGTCAACCTTCATTTTGGAGGACAAGACTCTGCTGTCCCTTCTAAGCGGCAGAAACAGCTCGCCAAGATCGCTCTTGACGCAGGCGCCGACATGGTGGTGGGCAACCATCCGCACGTCATTCAGCCGGTCGCCGTGGACAAGGGCAGGCCGGTCCTTTACAGCCTCGGGAACCTGGTCTTCCCCATGCCCAAATACTCCTGGTCAATAGGTCTGATTGCCAGGGCGACAATCGTGGGCAAGAAGATTCGACGCGTGGACCTCATCCCCATCCAGATCGTCGATCTGTCGCAGCCGCGCCGCATCCACGGCTGGCACGTCCTCGATTATCTCTACCAGATCAGCAAGGAGTTTGGCGACCTGCCGAGTATCCTGGATGGCTACATAGGACCCCAGAGGTGATACCGGTCAGGCCGGTGCCCAATTGCTGAAACGCTTCGGTATGGGCTCGCGCTTCTCTAGCAGGCTGGAAAGCGCGCCCAACGCCCAGCAGCCCCATGGTCCCCAATTGTTCAGGTTACATCAAAGGGCGTGCTGAAGCACGATAATCTGAGGCTTTATGGGCAGAGTCTCCCGCGTCAATTCAACTTCGGCGGAGCCGGCCTGAACGACGTCGGGCTTCCCGGCCGTGAACCGCTCAACCCGCGCGAGATCAAAGCCGACCTTCGGGGTCTTGAAGTGCATCGGGATGACGACCTTGGGCTTGATCTTCTGGACGGTCTGCCAGGCCTCGCCCGCGTCGATCGTGAACGTCCCGCCGACCGGGGTCAGTAGCACGTCAACGTCGCTGAGTTTGGCGAGAGCGGCCTCATCCGGGATGTGTCCGAGATCGCCGAGGTGGCAGACCTTCAGGCCATCAACTTTGATACAGAAGATGATGTTTTGCCCTCGCTGGGCCCCTTTGGCCTTGTCGTGAAACGAGGCAATGCCCTCGATCTCGATACCTTTCGCCTCGGTTCGGCCGACCGAATCAACGACGGTCGGGGTTCCGGCAAGGCCATCAACCCCGTCGTGGTCAGCGTGCTTGTGGCTGACTGTTACGACGTCGAAACGCCCGCCAATTGGGCCGTATGCGACCGCACCGTCGAACGCGCCAGCCCTATACGGATCGGTCAGCAATGTTGTCCCGTCGCTCGCCGTGATGGTGAACGCGGAATGTCCAAGCCATTTGATTTTCATCCTTGTCCCTCCTGTTCAGCCGACGTAGCTCTGCGAGCTACTATGGCGAAGTCTGCAAATCGGCCTATAAAGCGTCAATCCTCCAAGAAGCCGACCGTGATTCGGTCGATATACACGTCACAGAGGGCCTTGTATTCAATCCGTATCTCGTAATCGACGAGGCCAGGATGATAAAAGCCGAATGTGAAGTCTCGATACTCATTTGCCAGCTTGAAATCGCTAACTAACACAAACTTGGAACTCTTTCTCGATCGAATGCGTTGCACGCTTTCACCCTGGACCCACAGCGACGCCACCGCTGACTTAGGAGGCCCCAGCAGGTCTGCGACTTTCATTCTAACGCTCATCTCGTAATCACCAGCCGGAAGCGGCGGACATCTGAGCGTAATCGGCACCGAGCGGCCGTTGTCCTTGCTCAGCAGGACGGCTTTGCCGCTTGAGGCTGCATCGTCCCTGACAACTTCACCAACTAGGGGCGAAAGCTCATTTGCCTCCGCCACAAATAGACAATAGGCGTCTCTCTTCTTGCCTGACGGCAGGACAAGCTGTATCTTCTTGGAGTACTCACGGATCTTATCCGCAACCTCCCGCCACTTGGCCGCCTCCTCTGTGTCTCCCAGCCCCTCGCACACCTCGGCCAACCTCTTGACCGTCCCGAGATGCGCCTTGCGGACCTTGTAGGCATTGAGATAGTCCCGCCTGGCCGCGTTGAGGTCCGCCAAGCGGTCCTGCTGCACCGTGCCCATGACGAAATGCCCGTCCCCGTTATTGGGATCGCGCACAAGGCAAGCCCGCATCGTTCTAATGACGGGAGCGAGGTCCTTGCTCTTCTTGGCCTTGGAGAAGTGCAACGCCCGACAGAGCTCCCAAATCGCCCTTCTGAAGTCACCTTCCTGAATGTAAGACTGAGCGATCAGTCTGCCTAGCTCAAGGTTGCCCTCTTTGCCCCCTTCCGCCTGACGGAAGCAAATGCGCGCCTCCTCTAACCGCTTCTGGTCCAGATAGAGCCGGCCAAGATACCTCGCCGCATCGCGATTCTCGGGGAACCGGTCAACCAGGCGCTCCATCGCCCTCAGAATCCGCTTCGGCTCCTTCTTGTTCCTTTTCATAATCTCTTGCATGTAGATCTGGACTGTCGGCCGAATCGCCTGCGACCACATGGAGTAGTAATACAGAGCAGACTCAAAGCCCTGAATCGCCTTCATCGTGTTCCCAAGCGACGAATAGGCCATCGCCCGACGGAGGATCATGTTGTTGTCGATGTAGAAGTCCTCCGCCTCATCGACTAGTTTGATCACTTCCCGCTGTTTGCTCTTCTGCCGCCCCTTCGACATGCTCTTGTCCAATCCGGGTGCAAGATTGGCGACATGAGCGAGATAGAGCCAGACCTGGCCATCGCCAAGCGTTACTCGCCTCGCAGTACTGAAGAATCGCTCCGCGTCGCGAAGTAGCCTAAGAGCGGTCGTCGCGGGCTGCTTCTTCTTGCTCGCGGCCTGACCCATCTTGAGCGCCTGCTCCATCCGGCGCTTCCCCCACTCAAGGTTGACCTGCGTGAGAAACGGCCTAACTATCGTAGCGCAAAGCCAGACGGTCAGGATGATTACTGCTATCTGAAGAAGCCTTTTCAACGTCGCTTCCTATTCATCTTCAGGGTCATAAGACCCTCTGCCACAATCCGCCTTCGCCTACGGCTATGGCGGACAAGCCCGCAATCCGCAATCCATTATAACTCTCGCCGAAAGAGCCTTCCGATACCTATGCCGATATAGCCGCAGATCATGATTGCGAATACGGCGAAAACCGCATACGAGACGAGAGCCGGCGTGCTATCGCTCTTGGCCAAGAACACCTCCGCCAGTATCATCGCCGCGGCCGCGGGAACGGCCCGAAGCCAGGAGACCGTCCCGTTTCGTCGGAACGCGGCAAGGAAGACCAAGCTCGTGCCGATGGCCCAGGGAAGCGCCTGACCATAGGTCATGTTGATTCGCTCCGGCTGGGACCAGAGTACTGGTATGGCCAGGAATCCCCCAAGCATGAATACGCCGGTCATGAAAGGCACGTAGTCTGCCTCATCGAATAGAGCGTCCTTGCGCGAGGGCTCGGCAAGGTCAAACCACTTCCTCGGCATCCGAGCCGCCGCACAAGCCATCGCAATCACGAAGATGCCGACAACCGCCGAAGGCACAATGTGCAGGGGAAACATGGACGCGCAATGACCAGCCAACCCCAGAAAAGAGCCCAAAAGGCCGTTGAGCAAATTGACGCGACGTTGCTCCAGTTGAGCCTGATGCTCGTCCAGCTCCCGCATGAGTCGCTTGGACTTAATGCCCTCCCGGATGACGAACCAGCTAAAGGAACCGATAAGCCAGAACACCGCGAATAAGCCGATGAAGCCAAGCTCTGTCGCCACCTGTATATACTCGTTGTGGGCCTGATTCGCCTTCTCCCAGCGCCCGATGAAATCGGTCTCACGAACCGCGTCGCCGCGATAGTCGAGGTAATAATACTTGTAATTGCCAAGTCCAAGGCCAATGAGAAAGTGGTCCGCCATCATTCGCTTGCCGGACGCCCATTCTATATACCTCGTGTTCGTCCGCAGGCTCAGCACATTCTTTATGTTCACAATTCTGTTGTAAATGAACGGATTTATGCCAACATAAGTGGCGATGAACCCGATCACAACGACGCTCGCGACAGCAATCATCCGCTTCTCGCCCGGCGAAAACCTGCTCCTAAAGAACACCAAGATGAGAAATGCCGCGACCGCAGAAACTCCTGCAAGTAGGGCTCCACGCGTGCAGGCCGAGAGCAACCCGCCGAAGAGCGCGATTGCGCCCAGCAGGCCATAGACCTTGACCTCCTTGCGCTTGGCGAAGAAGAAGACGCTAAGCAAGAGCGGCAGACCAGCAACGAGGTATCCCGAAACTGTGTTGGGGTTGTCGATGAAGCCTGATGAGACGGTTCTTCCAGCGTATTCTGCTTTCCTGGGCACAAAAAGCGGGTCAAGATTGTAATACTGAAGCATGCAATATCCACCCATGAAGCTGCTCGCTATCGCTATTAGGCCGAGAAACGCCAGAAGCCGTTTGTAGTCATTCTTGAGCACCTCATAGAGGATGAAGCAGAGCCACATGCCGCCGAAGACACCTAGCGCCGTGTCCCAGTAATAGAAGTAGCTCGCCACGTTGATCAGACAAAGGAGGCAGGCGACGGCCAGCATCAGAAGCGGGGCGGCAATGGGTGACCGCTTCAAGAGGTCCAGCCAGCCTCTGGGGCTCGCGAGCCTCCTCAGAGTGGAGAACCTGCCGCCCTCGATATAACTAACCAGCCAAGTCCCAATGATAAGAATGCAGAGGAGCTGAAAAGCGGTCTCCTTGGGCCGGCGGAAGGCCACGCTCGCATCCATATACTTGTGGTATATGAACGGCGACACGCATAGCATCGACGCGAAAAGGCCAAAGAGCAACCGGTCGCACAGCTGAGCAACTGCGGAAGTCTGGCCGGCGGACAGGTCCTTTCTCACCCTAGAATCGCCTTCTTATTCCCATTAAACCCGCTCCTTGAGAAACTCAACTATCCGCTCCGACGCTCTCCCGTCGCCGAAAGGATTCCTACGCGACGCTACGCTACGATAATACGCTTCATGGATCAACAGCCTGTGCGTCTCGTCAAATATCTTGTCCGGCTCAGAACCCACCAGAATAGCAACGCCCGCCTCCTGGCCCTCGGGACGCTCGGTCTTGTCCCGAAGAACCAGAACCGGCTTGCCAAGCGAAGGCGCCTCCTCCTGGATGCCGCCCGAATCGGTCAAGATCAGATATGCCTCCTTCATAAGAGCGACGAACTCGTCGTAGTTCATTGGCTCCATTAGCCTGATGTTTTTGATTCCTGACAAAAGCAGCCTCACAACCGACCGCACATTGGGATTCGGATGCACGGGAAACACCATCGTGTAGCCCGGATGCTGCTCCGCGATCATCTTCAGCGCGGAGCATATCCGGCGCAGCGGCTCTCCAAAGCTCTCCCTCCGATGCGCCGTAACAAGTATAAGCCGTGAGGACGACTTGGCAAGGGGCGATACATTCGCGTTACGTCCCTTGTTCAGCACATAGAACAAGGCGTCCACCGCCGTGTTACCCGTCACAACGATGTCCGCGTCCGGCGCGCCCTCAGACAGCAGGTTCTCTCTTGCACGCTCTGTCGGGGCGAAATGAAAATCGCACAGGGCGCTCGTCAAACGTCTGTTCATCTCCTCAGGGAACGGATGATACTTGCAGAACGTCCGAAGCCCTGCCTCAACGTGCGCGACCTGAATTTTCGAGAGGAACGCCGCAAACGCGGCCAGTAAAGTGCTGGCAGTGTCGCCCTGCACGAGCACGAGGTCAGGCCTGGACGCCGCCAAGGCATCCATGAGAAGCGGCAAACCACGGGAGATAACGTCCGATGGCTCCTGCTCCGCCCGCATAAGCCTCAGGTCGAAATCGAGCGAGATGCCAAACACATCGAGGACCTGGTCCAGCATCTCGCGGTGCTGAGCCGTCCCGCACACCTCGCACTCAAAGGCGTCCGCCTCCCGCCTGAGCGCAAGGATAACCGGCGCGAGCTTTATCGCCTCGGGCCTGGTCCCGAATGCCACGAGTATCTTCCTTGGGGTCATGACCGACCCAAGGTATCACTC
>CAYZPW010000021.1:0-6807 GCA_964480475.1 uncultured bacterium
ACGAAGACAAGCCCTGCCTTTCTTAGCTGACTGAAAGTGTTCCGAAAGACCCCAGCAACACCGCTAACATATTCGTTCTTTCTGTCCCGGCTCTGACCATTTCTCGCGGGACCGATCTCAAGCTCGTCTTGCCGCGGAAAGCCAAACAGTTCGTAGGCGTATCTATGTTGCTCGTGATAGTCGATGATACCTACGTAGGGTGGGGAAGTGAAAACACCATCGATCACCAGATCATTGGGCAGCTGCACACTTCTCCCGTCTCCTTGATGAATCTCGATGGTTGCGTCCGTCCGAAGGGATGCGAACTCCTTTATTCGCTTCACAGTGTCAAGACTATATCGGTTGACAAACTTCAGCGCCTCATCAATCGGCTCACAGTATCTCTTGTGTTTGATACACCAATACGTTTCTCTCACCGGTGTCTTTGGACGAGCTAGATCATAATGCGGGATCAGTCTCGCGGACCGAGCGGACCGGGACAGGATAACTCTCAGGACATCACTGTTTTCATAGTCGTCGATGATGCTCCGGTAGAACAGCATCTCCTGCAAGGCCCGTTCCGAAAACCAAGTCCTGAGATAATCACTGCTTGTATCAAACCCCTCCGTCCCTTGTGGGAACAAAGACCTTGAGCCGTTCGTCAGTTCATTGCTGAATGACCTTAGCCTACTTAGTGCATCCCTGACCTCCGTCCCCAATCTTGGAATGTCATATTCCTGGGTTTTCACCTTCTGGATTAGAACGTTGAAGGGCGATAGCTCTATTCCCACCGAGTTCATCCCCAGGACGTTTGCCTCGACTAGCATTGTCCCGGAGCCGGCGAATGGGTCCAATATCGTCTGACCCTTTCTGAAGTATTTTTTCAGGAACACGTGAACGAGCTGGGGAATGAACTTGCCGAGATAGGGGTGGAGGCGATGAACGTGCTTGGTCCTTTCCGACTCCCGAATGTCGAGAAAGGTCAGGTCGTTTCCCAGAACACGAATGTTCTTCTCGGTATTCGCCTTTGTCTCAATGAATTGAGCGTCCAGGCCGAACTTGCCGGCCGCTGCCTTAGTGGATTCCAGCATTTCTGTCCATCGGTTGTATTTCGATCAAATCCAATTGCCATCTGCCGTCTCAACTGCGCGGCAATCGCTCCAAATCCGACACCCATCCCCCGCCTGTCAGTATATCACCGGCAGATGCTTGCTGTCGTCATCGCTGAATAAACGCAGCTTTTTGACACTCTGGCTATCATTGCTGGTTCTTCACAAGAATCTAAGGATTGGCAGACATCAGGCCCAGGTCCAGCCGCAACACTCTACGGTCTAGGGTCGGAGCCCTAAATCAGCGCCCGCTTCAGCGTCGCGATGAACTTCTCGTTCTCTTCTTGCGTGCCGATTGTCACCCTGAGCTTAGTCTTGTAGCCCCAGGCGGCCATGGGCCGGACAATCACACCCAGCCTCAGCAGCTTGTCATACAGCTCGACGCAGTCATGTCCAACGTCGATCAGGATGAAGTTCGCGCTCGTCGGCACGTATTCAAGGCCCATCTCCGGGAGCACTTTGTAGAAGTACTCCTTGCCCGCCTCGTTTACCTGCTGGCTTTTCTTCACATGCTGCTCATCCGAAAGAGCGGCGAGCGCGGCAACCTGCGCTGCAGAGGTGACGTGGAAGGGCCGTCTGATGCGATCGATGGCATCCACGAGCCAAGCCGGAGCGAAGCCATAGCCTATGCGAAGGCCGGCTAGACCATGAATCTTGGAGAAAGTCCGCAATATGACAATGTTGCGGCCAGCGCGGAAGAACTTCATCGTATCAGGGAACGTGCCATCAACATTGTATTCAAAATACGCCTCGTCCATTACCACTACAACGTCATCCGGGACGCGGGACATAAACTCGTCAATCTCCTCCTGCCCTACAAGTGTCCCAGTAGGATTGTTGGGGTTCGCGATATAGACGAGCTTGGTTCTGGGCCTGATCATATCGGCCATGCCAGGAAGGTCCTGAGCATAAGCCTTCAGGGGAACTGCGACTATGTGGGCGCTGCAAGCCGTTGCCACGATGCGATACATGATAAAGGAGGGCTGCGCAAAGATTACCTCATCCCCTTGGGAGAGAAGCACCTTTCCTATCAACTCGATCAGCTCACACGAGCCGCTGCCCGTCAAGATACTGTCCATCGGCGCCGAGAACCGATCTGACAGCTCCTTCTTCAGCCGATAGCAACCGCCATCGGGATAAAGGTGGATACTGGGCATGAAGTTCTGTAAGGCAGCAACAGCCTTCGGCGACGGCCCGAGTGGGTTCTCGTTTGAGGCGAGCTTGACAACGTCGGTAAGGCCAAGCTCGCGTTGGACCTCCTCGATTGGCTTGCCGGGTTTATATGGCCGAATCTTCAGTACACTCGGTCGAACCAGTCGCTTGCTAAAGTCAACCTCCGCTTTGGGCATTGGAACTACCTCGCATGAAATCAGTGTGAAAGCAGAAGTCGCGGGCTACGAACCCGCGCCCGTAAAGGTCTTACTCAAATCACGTCAGTCAAAACCCGATACTCGGGATATTCGGCCTATCTTAGATCGCCTTCTTAGCCGTCTTCTGCGTCAGAAGAGACACGACAACCAGCGTAATGAAGCTCAGCGGTATCGAGATAATCCCTGGATTGTCGAGCGCCAGCGGCGCCTCGGACGCGAGCCTCCCATATCTGACATACATGCTTGGCGAGAGCAGGATGAGCCCGATCGCCGAAACGATGCCGACCCCTATCGAGGCAGCGATCCCTCTTTTCGTGGTCTTCTTCCAGAACAGGAGCATTATGATGGAAGGTAAGTTGGCCGACGCCGCGACGGCAAACGCCCACCCGACCAGGAAGGAGACGTTCATCCCCTTGAAGACGATGCCCAGGATTATGGCGACGCAGCCGACGAGAACGGCGGAGACTTTGCCCGCCACAACCTGCGCCCTGTCGGAGAGCTTGAGGCCCAGGAAACTATCTAAAAGATCGTGCGCCACCGCCCCAGTGGATGCGATTATCAGTCCACTCACCGTGCCCAGCACGGTCGCGAAGGCAATTGCGGTGATAACGGAAAACAAGAACGAGCCGAAGGACCTCGCCAAGAGCGGCGCCGACATGTTGCTGTCCGTAACATCCACGACGCCGTTGACCATGGCGCCAAGCCCCAGGAACATTGTCAGAATGTAGAAGAAGCCGATAGCCGCGATGGCGACTATGGTTGACTTCCGCGCGCTCGCCGGGCTCTTCACGGTATAGTAGCGGATGAGAATATGCGGCAGCGCAGCCGTCCCGAAGAATAGCGCCAGCATCAATGAGATGAAGTTCACCGTCTCAATCGGCGCCCCACCCACCTTGAACTTCAGGCCCGGACGCATGACGCGCTCGCCGGGCGTTGGCTTCTGATAATAGACCGTGACCTTGCTGTCGCCGTCCTTCAGGATCTTATTGCCCCAAAGAACAACCGTGCTGTCCTTGATCGTAGATAAGAACGACACTGGGCCAAGAGGCTCCGTCTCGGTAACGACCCTCCCGTCCTGCCTGATCTCGCTCAAGTGCCCCACCTGAAAAAACCTGTGCGCCTCCTTCGGGGCCCCGTTGTAGAACTTCGTGCCCTCTGGCAGCTCAGTAACGGAGAGCGTCTCCGTAAGCAAAAAGGACTCGGCCGATTTCTTCTCGACTCTCCAAATAGAGGTCAAGGCGCGGGCCGTGCCGCCCTCCCGGACCCTGATGAACCCGTTCTTCCAGTAGGGGCCCTTCTGCCAGTCAGCAGGAACGCTGTATGATGCGTCGGACAAAAGAAGTGTTCCGTCTCTGGCCAACATCGCCTCGAGGGTCTTCAGCTCGTGGAACTTCTTCCCACCGCCCGGGTCAGGGGTGCTGGAGATGCCGCGAGTGAAGAGCGCGATGACGAGCACCGTGGAGAAGATAATGAGCAGCCCGCCTTTGAGAAACTGGACATAGGTAGTCGAGACCATCCCCGCCGTTGCCACGATGATGATTACCGTGCCTCCGACGATAATCACTCCCCAATCACGAGGAATCCCAAGCAGCGGTTTGACCAACGCCCCAGCCCCTACCATCTGCGGAATGAGGTAGAACATCGACACCACCAAGGTGCTGATGGCGGCCATCAGCTGAATCCCCTTGGACTGGAACGTAGAGTCCAATGCATCCGTGAACGTGTATTTGCCCCTGCGCTTCATCGCCTCGGCCACGACAAACAGCGCGACTATCCAGCCCGCGAGATAGCCTATCGAGTAAAGAAAACCATCGTAGCCGACAGTGGCGATCATGCCGCAAATGCCCAAGAATGACGCTGCAGAGAGATAGTCGCCGGCAAACGCAATGCCGTTGACGGACCAGTGAATCCTGCCACCGGCCGCGTAATAGCCCTTGGCAGACCTTGTCCGGCGAGCCAGATAGAAGGACAGCCAGATGACGAATACAACAAATACCAGGAAGATGCCAATGGCCAGATAAGAGTGCTCGTAGTTCACGCCTGACCCTCCTTATCCGATTCGCCTTGCTTCCGCTCTTCCTTGCTGCACAAGTTCGTGTAGATCATCGCCATGACCAGAGCAAGAACGATAAGCCCCATGCCATAGACAATGGCCAAATTCAACGCACCGATATTCGCGCCCATAAGCGTCGGCTTGACGCTATTGATCACCACGAAGCCAGAATAAATGACCAGGTAGATCAAAAACATCTTCACGCCGAGCCGCGTTTTGTAGGCCGATGACTTCTCATCCGTGTGCTCAGCCTCAGCTCCATGCTCTTCCGCCATACCGTTACCCCTTGGTTTGAAAGGTTCTATGTAAGCGGCTAAACATTATCGGCGCGAGGCGAAAAAGCAAGCGGGAAAGTTCGCCACAGGGCAAGCGGGAAAAAGGGAGAAAAGGACAAACGGAGAAGGGGAATTGGCCGGTCGAACCGCCCGCAGTTAAGATTCAGCGGTGGATTTGACCGGACCGCGACCGAAGTTCTCTATTATGTGCCACAGCAGTTTCTGCTGAACCTCATCAAGTGTCTCATTCGTCCAGGGGATGTGCTTGTACTGCTGCGTATCGAATTGAAGTCCGATTGATCCCTTCTGCTCGTCTTTTTCGATATGGTCCTCGTGGCACAATGAGATGACCCTCATTCCCAAGCCTCTGGCAAAACCCGCCTCATAATAGACGTTCGGTCTGTGTCCGGTGAAATCAGCAACCATGAATCGGGCCTCACGAATGCACACAGTGATGTAATCGTCTATCTTGTCGATGTGCGGCTCCTCATCAACAATAACAGGAGCGTAGCCTGCAGCCTCAACCGCCTTCTTGATCACCTTCCGAAGTGCCTTCAGTTCCTCGTCGCCCTTCTTGAACCACATTGCCACGAAGGCCTTAGTCGAG
Source organism: uncultured bacterium (assembly GCA_964480475.1). Taxonomy (GTDB): domain Bacteria; phylum B130-G9; class B130-G9; order B130-G9; family B130-G9; genus CAYZPW01. The sequence goes on from CAYZPW010000021.1 coordinate 5,394, forward strand.
GTCGCTCTCGACTCTTTGAGCTTCTCGACTCGCTGCCAGCCTTTGACAGTGAGTACCTCATCGCCCTGCCCTGTTACTGTCTCAATCAGCTTCGACTCCTCGAGATGCTTGACAAAACATATGAACTCCCTGGAATCCCTTGCATAAGCCCAGGGATAGTCCGTTAGAGGATCGATTCGCACCCACGTCCCCGGTATTCCTTTTGACTTCCGGGCAATGGCCTGAAGGAGCTTATCTGCCTTCTCTTGCACAGTCGTCGGGACGCGGGCGGACAGAAGCTCGTCGATTTCGTTCGGTTTCCAACCGGGGATGTTTAGCGTCTGGCCTCGTTCTGACATCTCTCTCGCCAGACCTGATATCAGGTGAAGCCGGTTGGCAAGATGTTCGTGTGATCTCGGGTCCCCATACGGCTTAATGAAGTGACCACATCGCCTACATTGCCATTCGCTTATTCCTCTGCTTATATCGATTTCGCGGCTTTCAGCCGGTGTTTGACACAACGGGCATTTGTTCGCTACAGTCATCCAATTATCCTCCTGGCTATTCTGATAATCATTCCGGCGCAAGTACGAATTCTCTGCTCATAATCTCTAATCTAGCTTGATGTTGGCACCAAATCATTATCAATGTCCAATGCAGCTCCTTCCTTTTCGCGATACCTATCTTGCTCTCGTCAATCGCAGAGCGATTGATGGCGGGTCGCTCAGATTGCGCAGCGATATGAGCGGCGAGGCGTTGCCCTTCGCTCACGTTCGGCCGCGTAGGCCGCGCGGCGCATGGCACAGAAGCCGCGGAGGGGGTCGTGGGGGACGAGCGGATGCGTCCCCCACCCAATCAATCACCTGAACAACCCATGTCGGACGAACGTGGCGGCGGTCTTCAGCAGCCACGGGGGGCTGAGGAGTATGTTGGAGTAGGCTTGGTTGGCGAGGGGGCAGAAGCACTCGCCTCGTCGGATGGACGCTCGGACCTCATTCGCTTGCTCTGAGTGCCAAATCTTCAGGAAATCGTAATCGGCGTCGCGGACGTTACCGAACGAGGCGTCGCCGGCCATCGTGCAACACGGCCACACGTTGCCATAAGGGTCCAGGTGCGCGTTGGAGGTACCGGCGTAGCATGGGATGACCTGCCTCTGCTCACGGAGCGTTCTGACGGCGAGGTCGTAATAGACGAGGCGCAGCGATTCGAGCATACGGGTGTAGAGACTCTTCCCTTTGAGGCTCTCGATGGTTTTTCTCTTGAAGAGCTCGGTCGCGCGCTGGTATTCCTCGGCGGATGGGGTGATGTCCGTGTCCTGATTGGCGAATTCCGTCCTGACCTCGGCGAGCTCGTTGCGATAGCTCTGGACGCCCAGCGAGTGGACGAATGACGCTATCTCGTCGATGCTGTCTGAGTTGAGGCGCGAGATGACGGT
>CAYZPW010000021.1:6907-41797 GCA_964480475.1 uncultured bacterium
TCGTCGCGGAGGAACGGTTCGCCGCCGCTGACGTTAAAGAAAGCTACCTTGCCCATGCTGCGGAAGACCCTGTCGATCTCCTCGAGCGTGAGCTCATCCCGCACGAGTTCAGGCCGCTCCTCGTACAACTTCCATATCAGGCAGGTCTTACACCTGGACTGGCAACGATTGGTTACCGAAAACGTGAGAGTTACCGGCAGTGTCGGCCTCACGACGCCGCGCCTGGCCAGGTGGAAGCTCACGGCCTTTGCGAGATTGCTCACGAGGCTATTGCCTGGACGCATACCACGATGTAGTTCCTGTTGGGCGTTTTCTCACCACAGAGACACAGAGACACAGAGAAGTACCCTTGTCATTTCCCTGATACCCTTTCTTTCCGTTTCTCTGTGTCTCTGTGGTGAGGTCATTTTCCCAGTGCGCGGTCGAGGCTGGCGACGGTGCTGAGGTAGTCGTATATCGCCCTTATGTGGTCGATTCTGGCGGCGGTGTAGTCGTTCTCAGCCGTGATAAGGTCTCTATTGGTAATCAGGCCCTCCTCGTAGCTCAATCTGGCCAGCTCAAGCTGCTCAGATGCTATCTGCTCGGCTCTTTCGAGATACTCGATGTCCTCCGCAAGCTTCTTGAGCTGCCTCGAAAGCTCCCGTATCGAGACCGCTATCTCACGTTCTGCGTCCTCAAGCGTCCTCGCAAACTGGCGGGACGCGATCTTTGATTGAACGAGGAGCTCATCGTCCGATATGTCGAAGAAGCCATGGTCAAACTTCAAGCTGAACCCCCAGACGCGCTCGGTGACGTCAAGTGACTCGCGGAGCTTATCGTCGGTCTCCGACATCGTGAAGCTTCCTTCTGCCTCAAGCGTTGGCAGCATGTTGTTCCGCGCGCTCTCCTCAGAGACTTTGTATTTGTCGAGCTGCACTCGCATCGCTCTCATATCCGGCCTAGCGCGAAAAGCCGTCTCTATCCATTCCTCAGTCCGAATCGGTATCCGCTCCTTGCCGGCGCCCGGAACTGGCATGACTCGCGCGCCGATGTCGAGTCCCATCAGCTCAACCAGGCTGTCGATAGCGCTTTGAAGCTGTTTCTTGGCCGTGTTGAGGTCGCGCTTGCGGTTTATGTGAACCAGCTCCGCCCTCGAATGGTCGAGGCGCGACGAAAGTCCCTCCGTAAGCCTGAGCCGCGCTATCTTTAAGTCCTGCTCCGATGCCGCAAGCGCTGTCTCCATCACCGTGATGTATTCCTGGGACTTGAGCACAGCGTAGAAGGACTGCTTGACCAAAAGTGAGAGGTCAAGAAGTAAGTCCTCAAGATCAAGCTTGGCCAACGCAACGTCAAGCTCTGCCTGCCTCAACGAGGCGGTCGCCGCTGACTCAAAGGCGCCTCTCAAGAACTGCTGCGATACAGATAGGCCGAACGAGCTCGCGAATTCGGACTTCGAGCCGAACGAGTCGGGATAGGCGGAGCTCACCAACTCGGCGCGGTATTCCGATTCGTGTTCCGTCCAGTCGAGGTTGCTACTCAATGACACCGCGCCGCCGTATTTGTGTGTCTGAGTGAGCGAGAACCCAAGCTGGTTGCTATAGTCCTGAACGAGATGCGAGTTATAGATTGAGCCGAGATAAGTAGAATGCAGCATCGGCCGGAAGCTGCCCTGCTGAATCGCAAGCGCCGATTCTGCCGTGCTCACGGAGTCTCTTCTTATTATCAACCCGAGGTTCTTCTCAAGCGCGATATCTATGCAGTCCTGAAGCGACAGACGGAGCGGTTCTTCGTTTACGGGGGCAGGTTTTAGCGTAAGCAATTGTGGGCTCTGCTCCGCCTGTGCCACAGCAACAGCGGCAAAAAAGAGGCACAAAACGCCCAGAGAATATCGAACCGGGGCAAAAGAAAAGGCGGGCAGGACAGACCTACCCGCCTTCTTAGAACAAATCCGCAAATCTACTCTACTCAAGTTCCCATTCGACTTGTGAAATCGAGCTGATCAGGCTGAAGGATTCGGCATCCGAGAACGCGGCAAACCACATGTATTTGCCAGCCGGGAACAGGTTCAGTTTCTCGCTGAACAGGACGACCGGCCAGACATCAGCGAACATCGGCAGCTCCAAGTTGTCGAAATGAGGTGCAAACACGGGGGACAATTCCGCGCCAAAGAGGAATGAGTTGTCCGGCATCTGAAGCGCGACGTAAAGGTCTAGCGTTTTGAAAAGCCCGTCGTTCTTGAACCTTGCCGTCAGCACTTGCGTCTCGCCCTCACCATAAACAGGATACGTCCCGCCAAGCGAGAGGTCGATCTCTGGCCTAATGTCGATCTTTGTGGCGAGCGGCAGCGAGGCCATCACATCCTCGCCCTGTCCGTGCCACGCCATGTATGCGCGCCAGACATACTCGCCGGGCGCGAAGCCCTCAGGAATTGTCACGCTTACGAGCTCGTGGTCACGAACCTGGAAGCCGGCTGCAACGTCGAAGTCTGAAACGTAAGGTGCGGGGTCTGTGCTGAAATCAGGCAGATACAACACGCTGCCGTTCGGCAGGATAAGGTTCACGTAGAGGTCCACGCCGAACAGCGTGTATCCGCGGTTGTAGCACGAGAGCGAGACACTCAACGCATCTCCCGGATAGAACACACGGCCGTTGCTCTCGAGCTCGAGCGACATCTTCAGCGTGGCAGCAACGCCGGTCCCCGAGAGGGCAACCTCAGCCTCAGGATGCTCGGGATCGTTCGACACGATTGTCATCGTGCCCTCAACAAATCCAGCATCCATTGGTGTGAACACGACCGGCACGAACACACCCAGCCAGGGATCGATCGTAATCGGAGTTAACACGCTGCAAATAAACACAGGATTGTCAATCGAAATGCTCTCGATCGTCAGCGGCGCCTCGCCCTGATTCGCTACAAACAGCCCCGCCCAGAATGCACTGATTCCGACCTGAGTATCGCCGAAATCGTAGGACGCGTGTGAGATCGAGAGCTCCGGATATAGAATCCTGTATTGCGTTCTGGAGTCCGCGGAAGTAGGCGGCTGCTCAACGTTCCCTGCCGCGTCGCTCGCGATCGTGTAGAACTCGTAGTAGCCTTCGCCGTGCGTGGCCTCAAATGAGAAGAAGCTCTGCTGTCCCTCGGCTACTGCTACTGCTAATGAGCCGGTGTCGGCCCAGTCAGTCCAGCCGCCGCTAAGCGAAGCAGTATATCGATACCACAGCGCGACCGACTCGATCGGGCTGAGAATGTCAGTAGCTGCGAAGGCAACCGTGACCGCGGTCGCGTGGACCTCCGTCGGAGAATCTGCTGAGGAGAATGGTGAGGTCGTATCGAACACCGCGGCGTCGTCAGGGACAGACGGAACGGCCTCACGGTTGCCGAAGTTGTCCTCCGCGATCGAATAGAATCTATATGCGCCGTCCCCTTCAATCGGAACGAAATCAAAGACCCCTATCGTGGCTCCTGTAACCCAAAGGCCGGTATCCTTGTATGCACCCCCGCCAACGCTATACCAGAGCCGCACTGACCCAACGCCAACGCCCTTGTCTGAGGCGGTAAACGCCACGTAAAGCGGTGACTCATTCGTGTATTCGACATCGACCGAAACCCTCGACTCCGCCGGGATGTTGTCAAATACGGTTACTGCCGCAACAGTGGCCCCAGTAGTCGGCGCCGGCTCAGTGTTGCCGCAATAATCGGCCGCTGTCGTCCAGAACGAGTAGGTCCCGACTCCGTCGGGAGGAACGAAATCAATCGTCCCGGATGTGGCCTGCTCCCGATAGCCTGACTTGCCCCAGAGCCGATCCTCGTAGCGATACCAAAGATCGACATACTTGACGCCGCTCAGCGCATCCCACGCGCTGAACGACACCGGAATAGTGTCGCCCGTCACGACGTCCGGCGAGCCAACGCTCGAACTCGGCAAGGTTGTGTCATAGAAGCTGAATGCATCCGGCGCCGTAGGCGCAAGCTCTTGCCAACCTGCATTGTTGGTAGCGATCGTGTAGAACTCATACCTGCCCTCGCCGTCGGGCGCGGTGAACTCGAATGTGCCCCAAGGTCTGAGCGACATCATCCCAGGTTCCGCCTCCTGCCAATCGCCGTCCTCAAATCGGTACCAGAGTGAGACCGATGCAATGCCGGTATCAGGGTCCAGGGCGCTGAACCTGACGTTCAATGGCAGCTTTGTGGTATAAGGCGCGCAAGAGCAACTGGACGTCGGGCTACTCGTATCGTAGAAGCAGCTGCCATCGGGAACGGCAGGCGCGGCCTCCACGTTCCCAGCCTTGTCAGTGCCTATTGTGTAGAAGTCATACGTCCCATGCCCGTGCGTCAACGTTACAGCAATCGTGCCCCGTGTTGCCGTAGCGGCATAGCCGGTGTCGAACCACGCACCGCGGCCAAAGCGGCACCACAGCGTAACGGACTCGAGCCCGGAGTATTGGTCAACAGCTGTGTACCCGACATCTATCAACGCGTCGATCGTGTATTCCGGAACCATGGCTTGCGTCATCGGCACCGCCCTATCAAAGGCCGTCGAAGCATCCGCAACGGCAGGCGCTGCCTCGACATTGCCCGCGAGGTCGCGCCCAATCGTGTAGAAACTGTAAACACCGCCGGTTATGTCAGCCTGGTATATGAACTCACCAGAGGTCAGAGCGGCCTTCTCATCAACCTTCTGCCAATTGTAAACCTCGTATCGCGCCCAGAGCTCAACTGCCGCAATGCCGATACCCACATCTGAGGCCTCGAACGCCACAACTATTGGCGAGGCCGTCGTCCAAGCGGGCGCCGTAGCCATCGTCTGTGGGGCCGCCGTATCAAGGAAACCGCTACAGTCAGCGTGCCCATCCCAGGCCTGCACGTTGCCAGCGGCGTCCGTCGCAGCCGTATAGAACGCGTATCGGCCATCGCCCTCTGCCGGAGTAAATAGGAAAATGCCCATACCGCCGGTCAGTGAAAGCCCAGTCGATAGCCAGCCCATGCCCCCGTAGTTGTAATAAAGCTCAACCCAGGCAAGGTCAGAGCCGGTCCCGTCCGCGACGAAATTGACCGCCAGCGGCGCCTCGCGGAACGTGCTCGGGCATGAACACTGCGAAGTAGGCGAAGAAACGTCGTAGGCGACCTTCGTCAGAACCTTGCCGGCCGCAGTCTCCTCGTTGCCAGCCATATCGGTCCCGATCGTGTAGAAATCGTATATCCCGGGACCCTCGCTAGGCGTGAAGGAGAATGTGCCCGCCTCGCTGTGCGCCGAAAGCCCCGTGCTCATCCACCGCCCAACGTTGAACCGGTAGAAGAGTCGAACCGTCTCAATCGGAGCGCCTGAAAGCTGGCCGGGTTCGACACACTCAAAATCGAGCTCGATCGGCAGAACGCTCACGCCGGCCGGACCATCAAGCTGCGTCAATGGGGCGGTGCTATCGAACAGCGTAGAATCATCGGCCTGGACCGGAGCGGCCTCAACGAAGCCGGCGTTATCGGTCGCAATCGTGTAGAAGAAGTAACTGCCTTCGCCAGTCAACGGCAGGTAATCGAACGTGCCCGCGGCACTTTCGGAGGTAAGACCTGTGGCCTCCCACGCGCCTGCCGCGCCGAACTTGACCCAAAGCGCCACGTTGGCGATGCCAGAGGCGTTGTCAACCGCCGCGAAGGAGACCGCAATTCGCGCTGAGTTCGAGTACTCAGCAACTGAGGCTGAGGACTCTGGAGCAGTCGCGTCATAGACCGTCGTCGTATCAACGACTGGCGGCTGGCCACCTTGACCCGGCTTCGGCTCGTCGTTGCCCGCCTTGTCCAGCGCAATTGTGAATAGGTCATAGCTCCCCTCGAGGCCACCTGGCGGGTCGAATGATATTGAGTCAAGAGGCGCCGTGCCGTAATCACCCGTGTATTCCTGCCAAGTGCCTGCATCCAGCTTATACCACAGGACTATCGTATCAAGCCCAGCCGGGCCATTGTCTAGCGCCACGTAGGCCACGTCGAACGGGACGCTCGTCACAATGCCCGGCGAGGCGCATGAGGACGATGGCGCCGTTCTATCATAGACCGTCGCAACCTTCGCAGAAAGCGGCGTCGCCTCGATATTGCCCTGGTTATCGGTCGAAATAGTGTAGAATTCGTAGGTGCCCTCGACATCCGCCGGCTCGAAGAGGAACTCGCCTGATGCCCCTGCAACGGGACTTCCGTATTGCGCAAACGGTCCGCCGTCCAGGCTGTAATACAGAGCGGTACTCGCCACGCCAGAGGTCTTGTCTGACGCTATGAAGCTAACGACAATCGGCAGCGAATTGGCATATCCAGGCGCCTGTATTGTCGATGCAGGCGGCGTTACGTCAAACGTCGTAATGGCATCGGCGTAAGCCGGTCTGGCCTCAAGATTGCCGCACGAATCCATTGATACAGTGTAGAAGTGGTATATGCCCTCGCCGTCCATCACGAAGTCGATTGTCCCCGACGTGCCAAGATACTCGCCGAACTTCTCGTATCGATCGCTGCTTTCGCTGAACCACAGCTCCGTGTAAGCCACGCCCGCCGTCGCATCCGTCGCTATCCAGGTTATTTCGATATTCGCTTCAGCCGCCTCAGCCGGGGCCGAGCAGACCGACTCTGGCGCGGTCCAGTCAACGACCGTTATCGCATCGGGATAGAGGTCAGGAGCGTCCTCGGAGTTGCCGCAGTTGTCAGTCGAGACGGTGTAGAACTCGGCGACGCCCTCAAAGTCAGGAGGAGCGATCGGCCATACGAACTCGCCCGCCGTCCCAGTCTCGATAAGGCCTGTCGCCGCCCACGTCCCATCGTCAAGCCTGACCCATAGCTCCGTGCTCGCCACACCCGAAAGAGTGTCGCCGGCCGCAAATGAGACCACGATCTGCTCAAAGTCCACGGCGCAAGGCGGCGCCTGGCAACTGGACCATGGCGGCGTCGCATCATATAGTGTTGTGCTATCTGAAACGGCGCCAGGATATGCCTCCCAGTTGTTGGCCGAATCCCTGGCGCGCGTAGCGAACTCATAGGTTCCCTCTTGCGACGGCACAAAAGCAAACGTACCGGATGCCGCAAAAATGTGGTCCCAATAGAGCCAGCCACCACCGTTGTATCTATGATAGAGGTAAACTGTATACACACCCGCAGGACCCGGATCCGTAGCAGCGAAGTCAACATCAATGCTAGGCGTGGTAACACAGCCTGGCGAGGTAGCGTATGAGGACGGCGCCTGCGTATCATAGACGAACGAGCAATCGGCCGCAGAGGCCCAAGCCTCCGAATTGCCGGCCACATCAGTCGATTTTGTAAAGAACTCGTACGTGCCATCGCCGAATCGTGGATCAAATATATACGTGCCGGACTCGCCGCTCTCCGTACAACCGCCTATATACTTCCAGCCATCGCCGTTCAATTGGAAAACAAGACTTGTGGTGTCAACGCCAGAGACATTGCCAGTGCCATCCGAGGCGACAAAGTCAATGTTGACGGGTGACGTGTTTGCATACGCGAACGTGCACGAGCAGCTTGACTGAGGCGCCGTGGTATCGACGAGCGTTGTGTCGTCAGGCGTTGCCGCTGGGTCCTCCACGTTGCCCCAGTTGTCCTCGGCTATCGTGAAGAATCCGTAGAGCCCGTCGCCGTCCAGCGCTGTGAAATCGAAGGTGCCGGAAAGGATGTTGGTGTCAAGCGCCTCAAGCCCTGAGTGCTTCCAGGGGCCGCCGTCAAGGTTAAACCACAGGCCGACCAGCACGACGCCATTGCCGACCGGGTCAAATGACGTGAAGTCAACCGCCAAAGTGGTGCTAGCTACGAGGTCGGGCGCACCACCGATGCAGTCGGACCAAGGCTTAGACACATCCCAAACCGTTTCTGTGTCAGGAGGCGTTACAGGCGCTGCCTCGACATTGCCCGCCTCGTCCGTTGCGACGGTGTAGAAGCCATAAGTGCCCTGCCCAGACGGTGGATCGAAGACGAAGTATCCAGACGTCCCCGTCTGATGCTCTGCATACAAGTCGTATGCCCCGCCGTTGAAGTTGAACCACAGCGCCACATCCGCAATGCCAGACCCAGTATCGGAGGCGTTGAAGCCGACGACTATGGGAGCATCTTCCAGGTAGGGGTCCGAGCAGGAGCTAGACGTCGGGTCTGCGGAGTCATGCAGACATGAGCTATCAGGCACCCACGGCCACGGAGGCACCTCGGGAGTGCCGTCCGTCTGTCTGGCTACCGTAAAGAAGTCATACAGGGCGTTGGCGACGGGATAGTCGAAGTAAATCGTTCCCGATGTGCCTGTGCCGTACGAATCGGTGTATTTGTGCCAGCTTGTGTAATCTGGGCCCACATAGCGTCGCCACCACAGGGTAACCGTGTTAATCGTACCACCTGAGGCAGGAGCAGCGGTGTATGCAACGGGGATATTCGGCCCGTTCCAGAGCGCGGGCGCTAGCGCAAATGAAGACGGCTCGGATGACGTGTACGCCGTCCAGCAATCGCAGGTCGCGGGAGACGGCTCGGTATTGCCAGCAACATCGCCCGCGATGGTGTAGAACTGATACAATCCGTCGCCAAACATTGGATCGAATCTGAACGTCCCGCTTGTGGCCTCGGAGAAGGTCCCGCTGTCCTGCCAACCAATCGTCCAGGTCGTCCCGTAGTCGGGTGAATACCTCATCCAGAGCGCGACGCTCTCAAGTGTGCCTGTCGGATCATTCGCCTCGAAATCGATGTCAACCCGCGCAGTCGTCGTTACGGTAGCACACGTGCATTCAGAGGTCGGCAGCACATCGTCATAGAACGTCTCGCAGTCCGCGACGCTCGGCGTTTCCACGTTTCCGCTGTTGTCCGTCGCGATGGTCCTGAATTGATACGTGCCGGGGCCCTCGGCGGGAACGAAATCGAACGTGCCAGATGTGTCGGTCGAGCACAGACCCGAATCCTGCCAGCCTACGCCCTCGTAGTTATACTGCAGGCAGATTTCCGCTATGCCGCTCGAATTCGCGTCAAGCGCCGCAAACCGAACGGGTATTGGCGAGCTGATGCTGTATTCCGCACAATAGCACCAAGACCCCGGCTCCTGAGCGTCGTATATCGTTACAATGTCGTGGGTGGATTTGAAACCTTCTACGTTAGCTGCGTTATCCACCGCCTGCGTGAAGAGATAGTAATCACCCTCTCCATAAGGCAGGCTCATCGCAATTGTTCCCACAGAGGAATCGCCAGTGTCACCGAGCCATGGCGCCCAGCCACCGGCGCCAAAGCGATACCAAACGCCAACGATCGCCACGCCAGAGAGATCGTCCGAGGCCACGTATTCTACATCGATGTCCGGGACAGCCGTGTAAAGCGGCCCGGTTGCCGATGAGGTCGGCTCCTGAAGGTCATAGAGAATGGTGTAGAAATCTTCTGTGGGCGACGTCTCCCAATTGCCCGCATTGTCCTGAGCAATCGTGTAGAACTCGTAGGTTCCGGCTCCGTCGGGTGGCGTGAAGAGGAACTCGCCGTCTGTGGCGGCATCCGTGAGATTCGAAAACGCCCAGGAAACGCCGTTGAAGCGATAATACAGATGGACGATGTTGATGCCGGACACCTCATCCGACGCCATGTAATATACCGGTATCGGCGTGCTGCTGAAAGCTTGAGGGTCGGCATCAGGGTCACAGATGATACTGGAAACCGGGGGCGTAACATCGTAGCAAACAGATGTGTCAGCACTTCCCGGCGGCGCCTCGACGTTGCCGAAGTTATCGGTCCCGATCGTGTAGAACTCCACAATGGCCTCTGTCGCGACGAAATCGAACGAGCCTGCCCCTACTGGATTGAGATGCCTCAAGCCGGAATAGCCCCACGGCGAATTGGCCTCAGCGTATCGATACCACAGGTCAACATAGGCGACGCCGCTGTAGTTGTCCGTGGCCGTGAAGCCGACCACGACGTTTGGACTGCTCGTGTAATACTGTGGGATCGGATCGGCGGCTGATTCCGGTGGTGTGCCATCATACACAGTTGTGTCATCTGGCCCCGCCGGAGTCATTTCAGTATTCCCAGCGCGGTCCTTAGCAATCGTGTAGAACTCGAGCGTGCCGTCGCTGGCCGGCGGATGATCGAAGATTATCGTCCCGGCGGTCGGGGCGTCCTCAATCGTCTCATACTCAAACCAGTAACGGCCCTCGTAGCGATACCACAGCGTCACAGAATAGAGCCCGCTCGGCGTTATGCCCTCCTCAGGAGGATCGTCGTCCGCCACGTAATCGAGGTAGATGGTTGATGCGCTGACCTCATCAACGGATTCGACCGATGACCAGGGCGCCGTGATGTCATAGATGCACCAAGTATCAGGAACCGGCGGCGCATGCTCCACATCTCCGTCGGTGTCCTCCAGGATGGTGAAGAACTCGTAGAGGCCCTCTTCATCGTGCGGCGCGGCCCATGGGAAGAGGATTGAGCCAGTTGGAGCGGTGTAGCCGTAGTCGCCGTCGTACTCGCTCCAATCGCCACCCTCCCAACGCCACCAGAGCGTTACGTCCGACACGTCCGCACCAGGCGTGTATGCCGAATACTCAACCTCAATGCCGGGCACAGCCGATTGAATTGAAAGAAACTCAATCGTCCCATCGCTGGCGTAGGTCGGCGCATCGGCCTTCGAGGTCGGCGTTGAGCCAGTGTAATCACAATATGTATCTCGGGTGGATTTGCTCTCCCAGAGACCGGCATGGTCCTGAGCAAGCAGGTAGAATTCATACCAACCGTCGCCGAGAGTGGGGTCGTAATAGAAGATGCCGGTGAGGTCCTGGTCATGCTCATTACACATCCCGGTGAACGTCCAATCGGGGGTCCAGGTTGTGCCTCCGTCGGCAGAATACCGGTGCCACAGGCATACTCTTGCTAGCCCACTAGCGAACGCGGACCAGTCAGTTGCGGAGTATGTAATCTCAACCGGCGCGTAATTGACGGGTGAGTGGCAGCCCCCGCCTGACATGGGCGGAGTCGTGTCGTAAATGGTTCTCGTGTGCGGCGCGGACGGAATGGCAGAGAGATTGCCAGCTCTATCGAGCGCTCTGGTGCAGAAGTCATAAGTCCCGTCGGCGGGCGGCGGGAAGTAGAACGTTCCGTATTCACCGGTTTCCCTCAGGATACTATCAGTCCATCCGCCGCCGTTGAACCGATACCACAGCTGCGTCTCCTCAATGCCGGACGACGGCATGTCATAAGAATAATAGTGAACCTCGAACGGGAGGGAGGTCGCATAAGCCGGAGAGATGCAGTGCGATGTCGGCGGCGTCTGGTCGAGCATCACCCACCAATCCGCGTTCTCGGGCGGAAACTCCCAGTTGCCGAGCTCATCCTTGGCCAACGTGTAGAAGTAATATGTGCCCTCGCCGTGCTGCATCTCGAAGTCAACGTCACCGGTAACAAGCCCTGCGCCCCCTCCGAGGGTCGAACCGGTTATGCTGAAGCCGTCCTCGTCCCCAAACCGGTAGTAGAGCCACAGCTCATCGACATCCATCGTCGCGTCGATCGCCGAATAATCAAGATTCACCGGCGTTGAATTCGCGTAGTGATCGTCTGCCCAGCAGCTGGATTCGGGCGGCGTAGTATCCCACCAACCGGTGATGGTGCCGCTGGGGAACGGCTCTACGTTGCCGGCAGCGTCCTGGGCAAGGAAGAAGAACTCGTATTCGCCATCACCATCGGACGGCACGAACGAATACAGGTAAGCCAGATGATTGGGTACAACGATCCACGATGTTGTTAGAGGCAGCTTTCCAAACGGGTAGTACGCCCCCGCAACCTTGCGGTAGAACATCGGCACCAAGGTAATACTGAAATTATCGACCGACTCGCCAGAAATCAGCAGAGTGCCCTGACTCGCATCGGAGCAAGTCAAGGGCGTTGAAACCGGCGGCTCATCGTCATAAACCGTCGCGCAATCCGGCGACGTCGCCCCGTCAGGAGCCGCCTCTTCATTCCCGCAATTGTCATAGGCACGGGTGCAGAACCCAAGAGCGCCGTTCGTCTGCGGACCAGGATAATAGAACGGGAACGTCCCCGTGGCGCCGGTCTGGGTGGCGCCCGCGCCTGCATAAGGGGTCCATCCGCCGCCGTCAAGGTTCCAATAGAGCCTCACGTAATGCACGCCGCTGGTCGCATCGAACGCCTCGTAATTCACGTAAATAGGCGATGTGTTCGTAATGTCCGGCGAGATGGCCCTTGAGCGCGGAGGAACTGTATCGACGATCGTCTCCACGTCCGGAGGTGTCGAGGCGTCTGGGTTAGGCTCCCGATTGGCGCAGCAGTCCAAGCCGACAGCATAGAAGCCGTATGTGCCGTCGCCGTAAGGCGCAACGAACTGTAGGCTATCGAACACATGGGTGTTGCAGTGTCCGGCAACGCTACTGAAAAGATGCCAGCTGCCTCCTTCATATTGATAATACAGAAAGATGTTGGAAACGCCGGCCACATTCTGGCTGGGGCCGGAATCGGTCGCAGCCATATAAACATCGAATGTCCCGTCGGTATCGCAGGTAGGAGCATCGGTCACGACAGATGTAGGAGCCGTGGTGTCGTAGGTTATAACCTCTGTGGTACTGGGCGTGCCCTCGTCGTTGCCACAGTTGTCGGTTGTAACGCAGCCGAACGTGTATTGTCCGTCTAGAGTTGGGAAGAAGTTGAAGTAGCCCTGCCGGCCGCTTCCCTCCTCCTTCTGGTCGTAGGTCCACGAGCCTCCGTCATATTGATACCAAAGCTCGACGTCCGGCTCATAGGTGCAGCTTTCATCAACGTCGTAGTCCACCCGGATAGGCGCAGGACTATACGGTCCACCCCAGCACCAGGACGGGGAGGAAACGTATGTTACCGGTGCCGTGTCATCGTAGATAATCCAGCAGTCGGCCGTGCTTTTCGCCTCGAAGTTGGCGCAGTCCTCGGCAATCGTGAGGAACTGCGTCCTACCCTCAAGCGACCAGGGCACTGAGAAGACGCCGACCGTGGAGTCGGTGGACCTGAGATATGTCCAGTCGCCCCACCATTTCTGACCCTCGCAGTCGGGCGTGCGACGATACCACAGCGAGACAGCCGTCACCCCAGTGAAATCATCAGACGAGGTGAAACCAATCTCAATTGTCGAGTCGGTGGCGCATCGGTAATAACACCAGGAATCGGAGGTTGGCGCCGTGTCATCAACATCCGGGCCCTCAAGCCAACCTGTGTCAGGATAGGTTCCCGTTATGCCGCCCCACGTCTCGTAGCTGAAATAGTATTGGCGATGACCCACGGCCAGTGAGCTTACCGTCCCGACCCACGTGACACCGCTGTCGAAATGCAGGTCCGCGATCGTGCCGTCATCAATGAACAATCGAACCGCGGCAAGGGTCGCTACTGTAGGTGGAACGCTGCAATCCACCGAGAACTCGAATATGGTTGAGCTGCTCCCACAGTCTGGACTTACCGTCGCATTGGTCAGGTAGTTGCCGCTGTGGAAAGCATAGACGGTCTCGCCCGACATGAATGTGGCGAAGTAGAGCGTGCCATCCGTACCGATTGAGCCCGCCGACAGCCAAGTATAATCATCGTGGTGGAGATCGTAGGCCCAATAGAGGTGGCCTTCCGGCGAAACGCCATAGAAGTTCCCCCCGCTGGCCGTCACGTAGATCGTCCCCAGAGAATCGATTATGACCTCGCCCTTCGGGTGATGAGTCAGCGGGAAACCAAGGTCGATAGACCACTTGAGTGTGCCGCTGGAGGCAATCGCGAACAGGTTAGCGTCGCTGTCCACAACGTATAGCGTGCCGTCCGTGGCAATTGCCGGCGCATTGACTATGCCAGCCCCGCTTATGGGACTGTCCCAAGCCCAAGATAACGTCCCATCCGACGCAACGCAATACAGGACATCTTGGTTAACTGTATCGTCATCATCGCCGAAATATATGTACTGCCCATCCTGAGAGATCGACGGTGATGAGTAAGTGACCTCGTCAGCACCACCTGCCGGGTACCCCCACTTCACGACACCCGTGAGGGCGTCAACAGCCTTTAAGCGACCGAACGAGGGGGACCACTCGACTCCTGTCACATAGACGGTGTCGCCATAAAACGCGGGCGCCGTCTCCTCGAACGCCATGCTGCCCGCAAAATCCTGCGTCCAGGCCTCCGTGCCCTGTAAAGGCCCGGACATGTATATCGCGTGAAGACTATAGCTCCGGAGGCAGAAAACCAGGTTCAGCTCATCGGCAATCACCGGGGAAGTGGTGGGTCTGCCGGCATAGGGCGCGGTTAACCATAGGAGATTCCCTTCCTTGCCAATCCTATAAATGGCCCCGCCTTGAGCTTGGGCGATAATGCTGGAATCGCTTGCAATCGCTGGGGTGCACCGCGCCGATCCTGCCGATAGGGGGTAGGTCCACTTGAACGAGCTGTCCGGATTCAAGGCATAGGCCCTGGAGGGCCATTGCGAGGTGAAGCGCAGCGTCCCGTCAGTCGCGATCGTCACAGAGCTGCCGTGTAGATCTCCGCCGTCTACCCCTTCATAGGTCCACTTGAGAAACGGGCCATTCGGGCCTACCCAGGGGCATTGCCCTGAATGTCGTGCATCAAAAAGATAAGTCGGCCAAACGTCTCCCTGAGCAAAAGAGGCCGAAGACGCAATCAGCCCAAAAAAAACCAAAATGCTAACCGTCAAAGCGATCTTGTGTCGTCCCGTCATTAGTGCTGCACCACCCTTTCTTGGTTCGAACCAAACACGGTGTTGATATTCAATCTTGTCAAATCAAAAAAGAATCACATCGCAGATGGGGATCAGCTCGCCTCGAAAGGCGGATTCGCCCTTCAAAGAAGAGAGTACAAGTAGCGCAACAAGCCAGTATTTGCCCCGCTTGGCCTACTCATCCCCAACATCTGGTTATCCAAAATGCCTCAATACTATTATCGGTAAGCAAAGAATAGCTCAATTGAAGGCGGAGTGTCAATAGCGAATTGGGAGTTCCCGAAAGGGGAGCAGCCCGAAGTCCAAAGCCTAAAGCCGGAGCGCTGAGGACGTTCGCCGAACGGCGAATCCAAAGTCAATCTCTGAACGGCAGGCTCATTGGCGGCCGGAAGTGCGGGACTCGTCGAGTGTTATGATATGCGAGACCTATTCGGAAGGAGATACGACTGCGATTGCGTGGAGACCTGAGCCGGCGCCGCGCCTGCAAGATCAGGCGGACCTGTGAACGTCGATCATCTTCACGCCGCAGTAGTATTCGCTGGAGACCGGCTTAACAATGGCCGAGACTTTGCCCACTATCTCCTTGATCCGCTCACACTGCGACTGTATCGACTTGAGCCGCTGGATGATGGCGCCCTCTACGCCGCCCGAGAGCCTTCTCTCCAAAAGCTCGCTCGTTGCCAGAATGACCGTCAGAGGGTTGTTGATCTCGTGGTTAAGCCCGATAGCCACTTCGCGGATAACGGACAGCCGCTTGGTCGCTATCTCGTCCGCCTTGGCCAAGAGGTCCTTGTCGTAGGCGTCCACCAGAAGACCCATCATCCTCTCCCAGTTCTCAACCCGCTGTATCGAACCTACGAGCTCCCCAATCTCATCGTCCGAAATCGTCGGGCTAATCGATCGAAGCAGACTCCTGAAGCTGGCCGCGAGGTCAACGTCGCCCAAACAGTTGGGGATACGCCCACTGGCATCATCGACATCCACACCCGCCTCCAAGAGCTCAACCGCCTCGTCCACACCTTTGGCAGTCTTAAAGAAAACGTCCAACTTCGTGTGCTCGAGAGCCTCCGCTACCGGGCCTGAAAGCCCCGCGAGGCACAAGTCCGCGTCGTGAGCCTGTAGCGTCTTGGCAATTCTAACGAGAAGCCCGAGGCCCGAACTATCGACCCCAAGTACGCCGGACATGTCCAAGACGATCTTATGAACGGACGGGTCCTCTACCAGATGCTTCACCTGGCTGAAGATATCGCGCGTGTTGGTGACATTGACCATCCCGCCCAATCCCAAGACGAACACACCGCCCAAGTTCCTGGTCTTGACCACTTGCAAACCCGCTCCTAACCTCAATATCCCTATAAGAAAGCGTTTCAATATGAACTGGCAGCTCTTATCGGAGATGCGCCCCCAAAACTGAAGGCGAATCTCGCCCGGCCTTAATACAGCAATCATCTGGTGTTGGCGCCAGCTGCTCGCCACTGAGACACAGAGACCCACAGAGACAAACCCCGCCGACTTCGGACTTTGGACTTTGAACTTTGAACTGCTCCCCACCGGGGAGCCGGGGGAGCCACCGTGCTTGACAGCCAAGCCAGATGCCCCATATAATCCGTCGATGGTAATGACCGGGCGCGTTTGTTTTCCTGTATGACGAGAGGAGAGTTGTTTGTCTCAGTTCTGGGCCGCTCTGTGCGTTGCGGGATTTGCCGGTTGGGTTGCCTCGACGATTGTCTTCATCTTTGCGGCCTTCACGAAGGATAATAAGTTCTTGCCCCGAAAAGGACTGTTTTGGGGCATTGTCATCGTGCTCTTTTTCGCGCTGTGGGTCGTCGGACTGAAGATGGCTTGATCTTGAGAGCACCCGACCAATGACAAGCTCCAAGAACGCAACGTCCGCACACAAATCCCTCCTCGCCAGAAACTGGAAGCTCCTTCTAGGCCTCTTGGTCAGCGGGAGTTGTCTCTACTACTTCATCAGAATGTGCGACTTCGCGCAGATGTGGGCCGCGGTCAGAAAAACCAGCCTCTGCTTTGTCTTACTGACATTGGTCTCCATTTTCGCGAGCTACTTTGGGCGGGGAGTCAGATGGACCTTCCTGTTGAGGCCACTCAAGCGGGTCAAAGTTGGGCCCTCGTTTTCTGCGACAATCATCGGCTTTACTGCGTCTAACATCCTCCCGATGAGAGCCGGTGAGTTCGTCCGAGCTTATGTCCTCGCCAAGAACCAGAACCTCCGTGCCACGTCAACATTCGCTACAATCGTTGTCGAGCGGCTCTGCGACGGGTTCTGCGTCCTGGCCATTCTGGTTCTCGCGCTAACGGCCATACCATTCCCCGAGGCGCCGGACCCATCAACTTTGAGCGAGCCAATGCAGAAGATCGTCGCCGCAATTACACAAGAGCGATTGCGCTATTTCGGCTATTCCTCGCTCGTCTTATATCTCGTTGTCGTCTCAATTCTCGTGTTACTGCACTTCGCGCCAAGAAAGACCGAGACTGTAATCTCCAAGGTGCTTTTCTTCTCGCCAAAGACCGTCATTCATAAGATTACGGACACATTGCTATCATTCTCGGAGGGAATCGCCTCAATCAACACGCTGAGGCAGGCGGGAAATGTCTTTCTATGGTCGCTTATCACCTGGGGCTCAATTGTCATCGGCCCGTGGCTGATGTCGCTTGCGTTTGGGTTGACACTGCCGATCTACATGAGCTTCTTCGTAACAGCGATACTGGCCCTTAGCGTCATGCTGCCGTCATCACCAGGGTTCATCGGCATATTCCAGCTCGCAACCGCCGCCGCAATGGTCCTTCTGGGCGTTCAAGAACAGATTGCAACGAGCTACGCGCTGATGCTGTGGGCGCTTTCGATCATCCCCGTGACGATACTCGGGTTCATTCTGTGCTGGGTCGGCAAGACGTCCTTCGTGCAGATAATAAGGGCGAGCAAAGAAGAACAGATGACAACCGAAGAAAACGCCAAGAGTTAGTCTTATGAGGCTTCTCCGAGGGGCAACGCCCGGACTCTTAGGGGCGGCGCTTGCCCCGCCCTATTCTAATCCGAGCCAACCCTCGAAGGGCGGCTCGTGAGCCGCCCCTACATTACCTTTCTGCGAAGTATGACACATGACGCACTCCAAAACTAACGCCGATCCAATCGCCGGCAAGATGTCGATCATCGAACACCTCGCCGAACTCAGGCGGCGCCTCATCGTTTGCATCGCGGCGCTCATCGTCGCGTTTGCGGCCGCATACGTCTTCTCCGAACGGATACTCAAGCTGCTCACGGCGCCAATGGAGGAGGCGCTGAGATCAGGCGGCAGCCTCTCGATACTCAAGGTGCAGGAGGCTTTCCTAACGCACATCAAGGTCGCCCTCGTGGCCGCCGTCATCGCCGCATTTCCGGTCATCATCCACCAGGTCTGGGCATTCGTTATCCCCGCCCTCAAGAAAAAGGAAGCCAAAGTCGGCATGACGCTCGTCATTTCCTCCACGGTCCTCTTCGCGGCGGGGATTCTCTTTGCTTACTTCACGATACTGCCTTATGCGTTCACGTTCTTCCTAAAAAGCGCCCAAGGCATCGCCTCGCCCAACATCTCGCTGGCTTTCTACGTGAGCTTCTGCGCACGCGTCATGCTGGCTTTCGGCATCGTATTCCAGCTGCCGCTCGTGATCGTCTTCCTCGTCCGCTCGGGCATCGTCACCCTGGACCAAGTCAAGAAGGCCCGAAAATACGCCATCGTCCTCATCTTCGTGGTCGCCGCAATCCTCACGCCGCCCGACGTCCTCACCCAAATCCTTATGGCAATCCCGCTCCTCGTCCTCTACGAGCTCAGCATCCTCGCCGCCTATCTGCTGCGCAAGCGCGATTGATGGCATGTGGGTGCAGCCGCAGCGTGCCCCCACGCCCCCCCGCTGTTTTTGAAACATGGCGAGATGTTGCACGGCAACCTCCCGCCCAGCCACCAATCGCAAAGCGATTGAGGGCTCAACGCAGAGCTTGAGCAGAACCATTTGATGGGACGGTAATGAAGGAGTATCTTCCAACGTGTAGGAAGCACCAGGCAGTGCTCGACGCGCTTTCTGCGTAAGAATACTATAACCTTTTCAATTCCCTGAAAGGGAATAACGTGGGTAGCCGTAGGTGAAACCTACGGAAAGATGAGAACGAGAATGAGAAATCAACCCTGAAGGGGTTGCACAAAGGAGGGCCTCGAAATGAGCCCAAAGAAAAAGACAGAAAAGGCGAAGCCAAAACCAATAGACCTCAAGCTGACGCTTGAGAACTTCGGCCCCCTGCGCAAAGCCGAAATCGACCTGAAGCCAATGACCATCTTCATCGGCCCGAATAATTCCGGGAAGTCGTATGCGGCGATGATGTTTTATTCACTGTGGAGGGCCTTCCAGGTAGTTTCTGTTTACGCAGTATTGCCCGCTCGAGTAATGCACATAAGAAAGAGTGAGGCTCATCAGCTCTCTTTTTCCCCCGATCCCCAGGGAGCCGAATGGTTCAAGTCATATGATGCAATCCTCAAGTCTATGGTGCCGGATTTGATCTCATTTGGAAATGGTCGAATCGACAAAGAGGATTTCTTCAACCGATTCTCCGCCGAAATCCTCAACGATCAGCAAGAACTACTGGGACGGAATGTTTCCGCGCAAATCGGGACATCGTTCAACACAAAGCCCTCCGACCTGGTTAGAGCAGGCTTAAGGCGATTTCAAATCCTCTGCCGAACTCGTCACTTGGGTCTTGAATATGACTCTGGTTCGAATGGAGGGGAGATACGAACTGAGGGAGATGAGAGATCGTTGCATGCCTTTGAGAGAGAGGGCGAGCTGAGCAGGATATGCGACAGGATCAAAACCGTGGCGAATGGCAAACTTGAGGCGGATCTTACGCACGATGAGGAACTTGCCTTTTTGCTCGCGCGGCTTGCACGAACTGCGCAATATGAGTTCTGGTACGATTTTCTTGAAGCTTTCGGCGATGACAAATGGGCTATTCACAAGCGAGAGTTCCGATATTTGCCTGCCCCGAGATCAGCTTTGCTTGATATCTATAAACCTCTTGTTTCGGAGGTCTTCCGTCCGATGGGCGAACCTGGGCGAGAGAAAGTGGAAATCCCCTCTATGACTGGCGTCTCCTCCAACTTCATGAGATTCCTGACACGTTTGCCTCAACCCGAAGGGCCTTTCGCCAAGATGGAAAGCCAGATGTCTGATGATTTGATTCAGGGCAGGATAGTCCTGGAAGTAGCCCACCCGAATCTGACGCCGAGCTTCTCATACGAGTTCAAAGGCGGCAGAATGCCCGTTTACAGAGCCTCGTCAGGCGTATCCGAGCTAGCACCGCTTTTTTTGTACTTGAGATATGCCATCAAGCCCGGGGATGTTCTCATCATCGACGAACCTGAGGCGCATCTCCATCCCGGGGCGATTCGGATTCTCGCGAAGTATCTGGTGAGGCTCGTCCGTGAGTGGGCCAATCTAATCCTCACAACCCACAGCGATTACCTGTTTGGGCAGATCAACAACTATGTCGTGTGGGGGAAGGTCAGAGAGAAGCGCCTCAAAGAGAAGTCGAATAAGCTGCCTAAGGATTATCTTAATCCCGAAGAGATCGGTGCCTATCTATTCAAGCGTGATAAAAGGATCAAGACAGGTATGGCCTATCGAACTGAAGCGCTACATGATAGGGATAAGATGACGGAAGATGGCCTGCCAGAGGTGATGTTCATTGAAGCAAATGACGAGCTCTATGAAGACCTAAGCGATGCTCGTATCGCCCTGGCAAAGGAGTAGCCGGCCTTGGGTGAGCGATTCTCGGTCGTCAATTGGATATGGAATAGCCAGTCTCATCTGACAAGGGAGGGCTGTCACGAGAAGGAAGCGAAATGCAGGTTGGTGATCGATGTTGACCATAATCACGTTGTGCTGAACGGGAACAAGCTGACCCGGGACAGGTACCCGGTGTGCGATTGCCTGATCTTCGTTGAGGGACCGCAACTGAACGTGACTGTTGCTGAGTGCAAGAAAAGAATGCGGGACGCGGGGCGTGCTCTGAAGCAGTTGTCGAATGGCTGGCTGGAGGCCAGGAAGATTCTTGCTGAATGTGCCACGCGCCCCAGCCGGCTCAAATGCTATGCCGTCATACTCACGAACAACTGGAACAGAACCGCAGACCAGAAAAAGGCGCAAAAGGCAACCATACAAATGGAGGGGAAGCGCCAGGTTAGACTTGGGAACTGTGGGGCCAGTTTGTCCTCACTCGTCCCAGATCTATGAAGACGCTCCCAATGAAGCCCCTCGCCCTTCCCCCATCATAAGCATTAATGTGAGGGCATTCTTGGCGGCTTGGCCGAGGTGGCAGTTGTTGAATAGGACGAATATCTTGCGGGCGTTCTTGGACATGTTCTTGAGGCGCTCGGCCCAGTCGTTCAGTTCTTCGTTGCTGTAGGAGTAGTCGTATCGCAGCGCGCCTCCTTGCCACCAGTGCTTGGCGTTGCGGCCGTGGAGGCGCACGTAGCCGATGCTGTCGGAGGTGGTGACGTCTTGCGGCGGGAGCAGGCCCTTGAGGCGCGGCTCATCGACACAGGAATAGATGATGTTCTCGGCCTTCAGGAAGTCGTAGGTCTCGTCGCGCAGCCAGCTTGAGTGCCGAAACTCCACTACGAGCGGCGCCGGCGGCAGTCTGTCCCGCATCGCCCTGATGTAGTCCACGTTCGCCGTCGAATACTTAAACGACCAGGGGAACTGCGATAGGAGGCCGGATAGCTGGCCCGCGTCGAGGAGCGGGGCGATGCACTCGCCGTAGGTCCGGTAATCCTCGTCGGTGGCCTGTCGGGTGTGCGTCATGTCCTGGTGCGTCTTGACGACGAACTCGAAGGCCGGGGCGACTTTCTTGAGCATCGCCTCGAACGTCTTGGGCCCCGGGATGCGGTAGTAGGTGGCGTTGATCTCCGCCACGCCGAAGTGCTGTGCGTAGAAGGCCAGCATGTCGCGATTCTGGATGTTCTCAGGGTAGAACGTACCCTTCCAGTCCTGAAAGCTGTAGCCCGAGGTCCCGATGAGGAGCCGCCTCTTCGGGCCGCTTTGATCAGGCTGTTTCGAGCCAAAATCTAGAGATTGCTGCGACATATTAATAAATCACCACAGAGACACAGAGTCACAGAGAGGGACCTTTATGCTTGTTTTCTTGACATCTCTGTGACTCTGTGTCTCTGTGGTTGATTCCTCAGACAGCATACGCTGAAAGTGAGCCTGCATAGCGGATAGCCCTCTCGCCGAAGCGGTCGCGTATCTTATCCACTGTTTCAACCAGTCTTTTGTATCTTTTATTGTTCCCGACGCCGAACAGCTCCAGCTGCACGCTCTGCGAGCGGGCGAGGGTGCCGGCGCACACACCGAGCAACCGTAACATCTTTCTATCCTTCCAGGAAGCGAGCAAAAGCTCCTTGGCGCACGGGAATATCACGCGTTCCAGGTTGGTCGGCGTCCGCAGCGGACAGCAGCGGGTGATCGTTTTGAAATCGGCGAAGCGCAGTTTGACCGTGATATTGTTGGCGAAGTAATTGCCCTTGCGAAGCCTCCTTCCGAGCTTCTCTGACAGCCAAAGCAGCGTCCCGAACACCGCCCGGGGGTTGTTCACATCGCGGTCGAACGTGTGCTCGTGGCCCATCGATTTGGCGCTGTACGACTTGTAATATGGGATGATCGGGCTGTCGTCGATGCCGCGGGACGCGTGGTAGAGGCACTCGCCGCCGACGCCGAAATGGCGAACCAGCACGTCGCGCGGCACGAGCGTTAGGTCAAAAACCGTCCCGACGCCGAGCTTATGCAGCACCTGTTGCGTCTTCTCACCGACGCCGTAGAGCTTGCCGATGGGAAGTTTCGACAAAAAGCTCTGCTCTTCGCCCGGTAAGACGACCGTCAGCCCGTCCGGCTTGTGCAGGCCTGACGCCATCTTGGCCACGAGCTTGTTCGGCGCGATGCCGATCGAGCAGGTCAGGCCGAGCTCCTTTTTGACCCGGTCCTTGATCGACCAAGCGATGGTCTCTGGCGGGCCAAAAATCGCCTCGCAGCCCGTAATATCTACAAACGCCTCGTCAACGCTGGCTATCTCCACCTCGGACGTAACATCCTTTAGTATTTGCATCAGCCTGCTCGAGGCGTAGGTGTATTTGTCGGAATTGCCCTCGACGAACGCCGCGTCAGGGCACTTGAGCCGCGCCGAGAACGCCGAACTGCCAGAGCCTATCCCGAACTTCCGCGCCTCATACGAGGCCGTCGAGACGACGCTCCGCCTGTCGGGGCTGCCGCAGATAACCACCGGCCTGCCTCGCAGATTCGGATTGTCCCGCTGCTCAATCGCGGCGAAAAAGCAATCCATGTCAATGTGTATGATCGTCCGAAAACAATCTTTCATAGCCTAAGGTAACCACGAATGAACTCCAGAGGTAGCCACGAATGAACTCCAGAGGTAGCCACGAATGAACACAAATAAACACGAATAAAAGAAAAACGCGACCCTTATTCGTGAACATTCGTGTTCATTCGTGGTTTCTCAATCTTATTACTCCGGAGAAAGTCTTATGAACCACTTCATGTGCCTCGTATCCAAAAATATCTCGGCGTAATTGTTCACCTCATCAACGACCGCGTAGTGATAGCGGCGAAAGGCGCCTTCCCTGCTCACCCAGCGGCCCGTTACCTCCTTGATATTGAACACAAGGGCGCTGCTCGATCGGCCCTTCGACAGGAGCCTCGCCTTCAGCGGGAACATCCCATAAGCGTCACCCCGAAACCCGAAATGACACACAACCTCTATTTCTTCTTTACACGTTATCGCCATGATGTGTGCAAATCGCCTCTAATTCACGCTGGGATTCTGTAGGGGCGCGGTCTCAGACCCGCCCGTCTTGTTAAATCACCAATTCCGGCATCATTGACATACTAATCAATTAGAACGGGCGGGTCTGAGACGCCGCCCCTACGCAGCCGAAAGCCGAATTAACATCACAAGCCCTACGTAACCCTCTCCGCGTTGATGACTAGACTGCCGCCCTCGTCGCGCACGACGCCGTTCACCATGAGTTTCGGCGTGCCGACGGTCTTGGCGCCGTCCCGTTGATATACCTTCGGAAACAAAACGACCTCGACGAGGCCATCATTATCCTCCAGCGTAACAAACTTCATATAATCTCCCTTTTTCGTCCGAATCCTCTTGCCAGTGATGACGCGGCCGGACACCGTAACTTTCCGATTTATGTATCTTGCCAGCTCAGAGCTCTTGACGAAGCCGCTCCGCTCGGCCACCAAATCTGTCCTTTGATGTGGATCGACGTTGAGTATCTGAAGCTCCATCCTCTCTATCTCCTGCCACGTGTATTGTGGCAGCTCGGGCGGAACCGGCGGCGCAGACGGAATGCTGAGCCCAGAAAGCAGAGGCTGCTGCTGCTCTTCAGCGGAAAGGGCCGGGTGGAGGCGCATCGCCTGCCACAAAAGCTGTGGACGAAATAGGCCGAAACAATCCGCCGCGCCGCACCTTATTAAGGTTACCAGTTCCTGATATGAGGGCTTTACACGAAGAATAAAATCGGCAAGGTCTAGAAATTCGCCGCCTGTGTCCCGCGACCTCAAGATTGCAGCTATGGTCTTCTGCTTGAGCCCGCTCACCTGCTCGAATCCGATGCGGATGGCGTTGCCCCGGCCGCTGAAATCGGCCAGGCTGCGGTTGAGGCACGGCAGCTGAACCTCAAGACCGCAGCGCTTCGCCTCCTGCACATACTCCGCCGTGTTGTAATAGCCGCCGTAATTGCTGAGCACTGCGGCGAGAAACTCCGCCGGAAAATGGGCCTTCAGATACGCACATTGATACGACAACAGGCCGTAAGAGACCGCGTGCGCCTTGCAGAAGCTGAAGCTGGCGAACCGCGATACAAGCTCCCAAAGCCGCCCGGCCAACTCCGGCGTAAAACCGTTAGCAACCGCGCACTCCTTGAACCGCGCCTCGATCTTTTGCGTCATCGGATACCTGCGGCCCTTAGTTATCATCTTCCGCATCGTGTGCGCCTCAGCATCGCTCAGGCCCACCACCTCGACCGCAAGCCGCATCACCTGCTCCTCGGTCATGATGATCCCGAGCGATTCGGCAAGCACAGGCTCAAGCGCCGGGTGCAGATAATCGATTGGCTCCTCGCCGTGGAAGCGGCGGATGAAGCGGTCGAGCATCCCGCCCTCACGCGGCCCAGGCCGGACGAGCGCAATCGCGATTATCACGTCGTCCTCGCAAGTGGGCCGCAGACGCTGCAAAAGGTTCCTCATGCTCGGCGATTCGATCTGGAAGCACCCAAGCGTCCGCCCCTCGGCCAGAAGCGTCAGCGTCTCCGGGTCCTTCCGGTCTATCCGCGTAAGAGCAAGCTTCACGCCGTAATTCGCCTTCACAACCTTCAGCGTGTCCGCGATCACCGAAAGGCCGCGCTGGCCCAAAAGGTCTATCTTCACAAGCCCTGTCGCCTCGGCTGCGTGCATCTCGAACTGCGTTACGACGAGGCCTTGCGAGGCGCGCTGAAGAGGCGTGTGCCGGTTGAGCTTGCCCCGGCTGACGAGCGTCCCCCCAGGGTGTATCGACAGGTGTCTGGGGAAGCCGCGTATGCGCTCCGCCATCGCCACGACCTTGCGGAAGCTCTTGTTCTTGAGCGAAAGCCCTTTGCACTCGGGCGTCTTCTCGATTATCTCCATTAGAGGAGCGGAGCCAAAATGTGGGACCCCACGCGTGAGGGCGTTGAGATCGCTTTGTGAAAGGCCAAGCACGCGGCCGACCTCGCGAAGCGCAAACCTGGGGCCAAACGTTACGTGCGTCGAGAGCAGCGCCGCATGCTCCTGTCCATACTTTTGCAGGACGTATTTCAGAACCTCGTCGCGACGGCGATGGCAGAAGTCGAGATCGACGTCCGGGCAGCCCTCCCGCCCCCTGGACAGAAACCGCGGGAAATAGAGGTTATACTTCAGCGGGTCAGGCTGCGTCAGGCCCAAAAGGTGCGAGACGAGGCTGTTGGCCGCCGAACCGCGACCCCACATCGGGATGCCCTGACGCCTCGCAAAGTTCGCTATGTCCCAAACAATCAGAAAATAGGCCGCCATCCCCATCTCGCCGATGACCTTGAGCTCCTCCTCAAGCTGCTGAACCCGCCGTTCGTTGGCGTTGAGATACAGCACTCGCAAATTGCGTCGGCATATTTTCTCGAGAAACTCCTGGGCGGATGTTTCTCCATTCGGCAACGGGAACTCCGGCAACATCGGCGGACGCGCCTTCAGCCTGAACTTGCACCGCTCGGCTACCTTCACCGTGTTCGCAACCGCCTCGGGATCGGCCGCGAAGGCCCGACTCATCTCAGCCGCCGACTTCAGCCAGCATTCTCTAGAGACGAACTCCGAATCGGGCACGCTTTTGAGCACCTGATTGAGCCGAATCGCCGTCAAGACGCGATGCGCCTCGTAATCGTCAGGCCCCGCGAAAAAGACCGGCCCCGTCGCCACACGCGGCAAATCCCGTAGGGGCGGTTCACGAACCGCCCTCTCCTCGCCGATATTGCGTGCGATTGCTGGAATCTGTGATGTAGCTTCGATTGGGGGTTTGTAGGGGCGTGGTCTCAGACCCGCCCGTTTTAATTGATTAACATGTCGAGGATGCTGCATTGATGACCTGACGTGGACGGGCGGGTCTGAGACCACGCCCCTACAGGAGACATCCGTATCCCTGACAACGCTATCTTTGTGAATCCCTCGATCGTCTGCCCGCGCCTCGATGTATAGATCGCCAGCTGGGACGATCTCCCTCAGCCGCCCGGCCTGCTCAACGTCCCGCACAAGGGCTATCAGGCCGCGATGAGACTCCACAAGCGATTCGCAGGAACTCTGCGGGCCATCAACGTGATGCCGGGTCAAAATCTCACAGAGGTTGCCGTAACCCTCATCGTCCATCACCAAAAGCACCACATCGCCATCCGAAAACTCCACCTGCGCCCCGACAATCGGCTCGATCCCCACCTCCTCGGCCGCCTTGCAAAACGCATACGCCCCATAAAGATTATTGGTGTCGGTCAACGCAAGATGGCTCATGCCGAGCCTCCTGGCCCGGGCCAAAAGGTCGCCCACCGAGCTGGCGCCCGTCAAAAGGCTGTAGTTGCTGTGACAATGAAGGTGAACGAAACGCATCAATATCGCCTCACAACGCCCCGAACGACGCCCAAAACGCTCACTCTGTCCGCCGAGACGACTATCGGCTCAAACTCTTCATTCGCCGGCTGAAGCCGAACCTTATCGCCCTCACGATAGAACCGCTTCAGCGTGCACTCGCTGCCGTCAACCAGCGCTATGACAAGCTCGCCATTGTTCGCCTCAACCCGCTTCTCGACCACGATGCAATCGCCGTCCGCGATGTGATCGTCAACCATCGAATCCCCGCGAACACGAAGCGCAAAGCAATCACGCTCAGCCGTTAGCAGCTCGGCAAAATCGACCTCCTCCACGTCCTCCAGCGCCTCGACCGGCAGACCCGCCGCGACCGTGCCCACGAGCGGGACCCTCGACCGAGAGAACGGATTCTGCTCCCGAACCAGCTCGATTGCCCGACTCTTGTTCCAAACCCGGCGGATGAACCCCTTCCGCTCAAGCCGAACCAGATGCTTGTGCAGCGAGCCGACCGAGGTAACGCCGAGGCGCCCCGCTATCTCTCTGAGGCTCGGCGCACAGCCGTGTTGCTGCAAATACGTCGTGATATATTCCAAAACCTGTGCCTGACGCCGCGTCAGCTGCTCCATTTTTTGACTCCTCGGACGATTATTTTTTACTCACTCACTTATACTATAGGAGAACAAAAAGAAAAAGTCAAGGTGCCAACGGCACCCGTATAGCTGTTTTTACCGGCGAATGCGAATAGGCGCCTCGCACGTGCCGAGCTCGGCTCCAATGTGGTGTTATGGAAAGGAGAAGGTAGAGCGCCTCGCTCAGTCAACTCCACCCGACTGAAGTCGGGCGTTAATATAATGAGAGCCATCAATATCACCATATTGAAATGCGGTGATTCAGAGCTCATCGCCCGGCTTCAGCCGAGGCGATGCATCCGGCTACCATTATCATTAACCCCCATCTTCAGATGGGGGATCCAGAAGGCCCGCTGCACCTCTCGCCTCCCGCTAAATAGCGGGCTTTCCGCCTATCATCAGCATCGAAAGCAAGGGCGAAAAAGCGGAGGGACGAAAACGGTTGCAGCTTGAATACCCCCAGAGGGGTATAATGTGGGTAGCCGTAGGTGCTAACCTACGGATTAGGGGCGAACAGAATAGCACCTCAGCCCTGAAGGGGCTGCACAAACAGATCGAGGCTGCAAAGAATCAGTTGGACCTCACGACTCGGAATCCCAGGTAGCGGTGGCAGTAGTACGGTCCGCTACTGCCGCGATAGGCTGACCGGCAGAAATCAACTATGTCGTAGCAGCTGCCGCCGCGCAGTATCCGGTCGGAGCCGGTTGTTCTTCCCGTCGGGTTGTCGTCCGGGTCCGGCCGCGTCCCGTAATAATTACTGTAATACCAGTCCCAACACCACTCCCATACGTTGCCGTGCATATCGTAGAGGCCAAACTCATTGCCCTGCTTCTGACAGACCTTCTGCTTCAGTGAATCCGAGTTGGAAGTGTACCAGGCCGCAAGATCGAGGTCGGCCCTCGAATCGCCCGTGTAAAAGCGAGTCGTCGTGCCCGCCCTACACGCGTACTCCCACTCCGCCTCAGTTGGCAGTCGGAAACCGCTCGCCTCGAAATCGCATGAGACATCGGCCGTGCTGATATGCACACCATTGTATGAGACGTTGGAGAGCGCGTAGCACTTCTCTAAACCCAGGGCCTGGGACAGTTTGTTGCAGAAGCTGGCGCAGTCCAGCCAAGACACAAACTCCACTGGGTAATTGTCTCCGCGGCTGTCGGAGCAGTCATTCCAGCCCATGACCTCTTCCCATTGCCGCTCAGTTACCTCGGTCTCCAGCATCGAAAACGAGGAGATATACACCGTCCGCTGAGGTCCCTCGTTGGCATGCCTTCCTGATTCGTCATCTGGCGAGCCCATCAAGAAAGAGCCTGCCGGGATCGAGATCATATTGACATCCGTCGAACTCCCCGGCTCGTAGCTGTAATCGGACACGCTGGCCGCGCTGACATACTCTAGCGTCCCGGGATACATGAGAAGCGCGGCAAAGCAGTAATTCCCGGTCTCATCGATTGGCGGGGCCTCGCACGGAGGCTCGAACGTCCAGAACTGGGTGCGGCCCATCTCGAACCAAGCGGGGACGTAGATACTGGGAATCCACGGCTCGATGGAATGGCTCCAGCCGTCGTATTGCGTGGACCAAATCTCACCGTCAGGCAGAATCACGCCGACGTATAGGTCAACCGACATCCCCGCGGCATCGTTCTCAGCCGACAGGCTCACCTCGACCGTCTCGCCGAACTCATTCGTGCCTGCTTCAGCATAAATGGTAATCACCGGATTCGCAATCGCAGCTGTCGTTCCACAAAAAATCAACACCAGAAGAATGAGCATTAATCTCTTCATGTTATTGGCTCCTATAGATTTGGTTCGTTCTCCATAGCATATTATTGACCTCAAAAGCACATCATACCTCCGTGTCCAAATGGTTGACCACAAAAACCCAGATTGACCCGAACATATTGAGCCCCTGTGGAGTGCGGCGAGCTCTCGCCGCTTTCCCTGGTGGTGGCTTGACACCACCCTCTGATAGATGCCCTTTCCGAACTTGACCTTCAGTCGATTCCTGGCCCTGACAGGGCAAAACATGAGTAGCCCCAGGTAAGCTGAAAGCGCAACGTGGGGATTCCGACCAACAACATATATTGTCTAGGGGTGGTGGGCGGGCGCAG
The DNA here is from genome assembly GCA_964480475.1 of uncultured bacterium. Lineage (GTDB taxonomy): Bacteria > B130-G9 > B130-G9 > B130-G9 > B130-G9 > CAYZPW01. The sequence continues at coordinate 36,500 of CAYZPW010000021.1, forward strand.
GTGCTGAAGGACGAAAACGGTTGCGGCTTGAATACCCCAAAAGGCTATAATGTGGATTGGCGTAGGTGCTAACCTTATGAACGGAAAGGACACCATGAATCACAAACGCATCTCAACCGCCTTCTTCGTCTGGGCCTACGCGTTGAGCGTTGCGCTTTCTCTCGTAACTTCCGTGCTGTGGCCTCGATTCGTAGAGCGAGAACACCCCTATGTGTGGGTGTATCTGTCCGCTATCTCCGGTGTCGCCTCTCTCTTCGCGTTGGTGGTCTTTTTGGTCTTCATCTATAAGGTCTGGGCAGCGATTCAGGATAGACATGCGCGGACATCCGCCGGGAAAGCCACTGGCTTCCTGCTGATACCGTTCTTCAACATATACTGGTTGTTTCGGGCAATCTGGGGATTTGCCAAGGAATTCAACCGATTTCTGGACCGCAATGAGCTTGCCGCCTCGAAGCTGCCTGAAAAACTCTACCTCGCGTTCTCGATCCTCATCTCGGCGAGGTGGCTATACAGGACAATCGCGACTTTGAAGCCGATAACAGGCGTCGGGTATTTGCTAGGGCCTCATTCGTATTTTCTCACCATCCCGGTGTACATTCTCGCCATCGCCGTCATCAACAAGAGCTGCGATGCGGTGAATGCCCTCCCAATGCCGAGCTCGGACCGTTGAGGTGCGCCGGTAACCGGGAAAAAGGAACCACGAATGGACACGAATGCTCACGAATAAGGGCTAAGTGAGGGTCCTGTTCTCCCATTCGTGCCTATTCGTGTTCATTCGTGGCTACCTGGGGCTATGCCTCCGCGTCCGCACGGCCGCAGCATTTCTTGTATTTTTTGCCGCTGCCGCAGGGGCAGGGGTCGTTGCGGCCGATTTTCTGGGCTGATTTGCGCTTCGGTCCCGGCTTTGACGAGGCTAGTTGGCGCCTCGCCGCCGCCTGAATTGGGGGGCGCACTGGGCGAGCGGGTCTGGCGGCCGGTCGCCCTGAGGCGCCCTCGGGAGCGGCTTGCAGCGTCATTACGTAGAACACCGAGCTGCGCGCGATGCCCGACATCAGCTGTTCGAACATATCGAAGCTCTCACGCTTGTATTCGGTCAATGGATCGACCTGCGCATAGCCGCGAAGCCCGATCCCCTCGCGGATATGGTCGATTTCGAGGAGGTGATTCTTGAAGTCGCGGTCGAGTACGCGGAGCATTATGACGCGGCAGACGAGCTCCAGCTGCTCGGCGCCGATCATCTTCTCTTTCTGCTCGAAGCCCTTTCTTATGGACGAGGTCAGGATGTCCCTGAATTCCTCATAATCGTATTTGGTTGGGTCGATCTCGCCGGTCAGCGCTATCCCGAGCGAGCCGCGCATCGCGCCCAGAAGCGCCTCAACATCCCAATCCTCTGGGTCTTTCTTCCTGTCGGCATATTGCGCCAATAGGTCATCGACAGCCTGCTCGGCGAAGTCCATGAACTCCTCCTTCGCATCGCCCGAAAGGATGCGCTTCCGCAGGTCATAGACCACCTCGCGCTGCTTGTTCATGACGTCGTCGTATTCCAGGAGGTGCTTGCGTATCTCGAAGTTCTGCGCCTCGACCCGCTTCTGAGCCGTCTGAATCGCCTTGGTCAGCAGCGGATGCTCCAGCCGTTCACCGGGTTCGACCTTCATGCGCATTAGAAGAGACTTGATGCGGTCTGCGCCGAATATCCTCAGCAGGTCGTCCTCAAGCGACATGAAGAACTTGGACGACCCCGGATCGCCCTGCCGGCCCGAGCGGCCCCGGAGCTGGTTATCGATGCGCCGGGCCTCGTGTCGCTCGGTGCCCAGAACGTGAAGCCCGCCGCGGCCTGCAACGCCATCTCCAAGGACAATGTCCGTGCCCCGGCCCGCCATGTTCGTCGCTATCGTAACGGCGGCCATCTGGCCTGCATCCGCGACGATCTCCGCCTCCTTCTCGTGATGCTTCGCGTTGAGCACAGAATGCTTGATGCCCTTCTTCTTGAGCATCCGGCTCAGCCGCTCTGAGTTCTCAACGGAGGTCGTCCCGACGAGCACCGGCCGGCCCTTATCGTTAAGCTCCTGTATCGACTCGATGACCGCCTCGTATTTCTCGTTCTCCGTCAGGTAAATCGCATCGGGCTGATTGTCCCTAACCAGTGGACAATTCGTCGGTATGACGACGACCTCAAGCTTGTATATCTTGTGGAACTCCTCCGCCTCAGTATCGGCGGTGCCCGTCATCCCGGCGAGCTTGTCATACATCCGGAAGTAGTTCTGAATCGTGATGCTCGCCAGCGTCTGGTTCTCGCTCTCGACCCGAACGCCCTCCTTCGCCTCGAGCGCCTGGTGCAGGCCGTCCGAGTAGCGCCGTCCGGGCATCAGCCGACCCGTGAACTCGTCAACTATGAGGACCTTGCCGTCCTTCACCATGTAATCTACGTCGCGCTTAAACAGAAACCGCGCCTTCAGCGCCTGGTTGATGTAGGACAGGAAGTCTATCTTCTCGGGATCGTAGAGGTTATCGACGCCAAGCTGCGCCTCGACCGAGTGCGCGCCCGTCTCGGTGAGAGTGATGGTCCGAGCCTTCTCATCGATCTCGAAATCGCGGTCCCTGTGCAGGCGCCGAACCACGCGGTCCGCGTCGTAGTATCCCGTCGTCGTCCTCTCCGACGGCCCAGATATGATGAGGGGCGTCCGCGCCTCGTCTATCAAGATGCTGTCAACCTCATCGACGATGGCGAAGTTGTGGCCTCGCTGGACGAAATCCCTCACGTCGTGCCGCATGTTGTCGCGCAGGTAATCAAACCCGAACTCGCTGTTCGTCCCGTAAGTGATGTCGCAGCGGTAGGCGTCAAAGCGCTCCTGATACTCCATGTCGTGCTGAAGTGCCGCGACCGAAAGGCCCAGCATCTCGTATATCGGCCCCATCCATGCCGCGTCCCTTCTGGCGAGATAGTCGTTGACCGTAACGATATGGACGCCATTTCTGGACAGTGCATTGAGATACGCCGCAAGCGTCGCGACCAGCGTCTTGCCCTCACCGGTGGCCATCTCAGCTATCTTGCCCTGATGAAGCACCATGCCGCCAATCAGCTGCACGTCGAAGTGCCGCATCTCGACCGTGCGAGTCGCGGCCTCCCTCACCACGGCGAAGGCCTCGGGCAGAACGTCATCCAGAGAGGCCCCCTCCATCAGCCGACCGCGGAACTGCTCGGTCTTGGCCATCAGCTCGCCATCCGACAGCTTCGAGATACCCTCCTCAAACGAGTTGATCTCATCGACAACGACAGAGAGCCGTTTCAGGACCCGCTCGTTCCGCGTCCCGATAATCTTGCTCAGAATCGCGTTGAGCATACCCAGACTACCTTGCTGATCCCGCTTGAAATGAACACTACGTGCCCAACTATACTATGGTTGCTCAAGAGGCCAATAGGGATAATTGATGAACGGCCGCATGGGGTCAGCCGGTGGTGTGGGGCGGCCTTTCCAGCCTGCCGTCTCAAATACGATACGCAGATTGAGGGAAGCTGAACCACAGAGACACAGAGAGGCCGAGTTCCTTGCTTCGTGTGGCTTTGCGCCCTTCAATGAACCGCAAAGATACGGATATCATCAAGAGAGCAATGGCAGGCTGGAAAGGCCGCCTTACACCGGTCTTCCTGCGCTTCGTGGGGTGAGGCGCCTCGCGGCCACGCGCCCTCAAGACACGCCAACCTGTTCAACCGCGAGGTTGTCGAACCGCATCAGCGGCAGGTTGCCCATGAACTTCAAGTGCTCACGTGCGTACAGTATCTCAATCCCCACGATGCCGCCTTTCGGATCGCAGTCGAGCGCAACGTCCTCGCTGAGGCGGAGGGTCGTGACCTCGTGCTTGCCCTCCATGAACCGAAGGTAAAGCGCATCGACCTTTGGGTCATAGGTTATTTCCATCAGGGATTCCTCCTAGAAATAAAAAGCATAAACCGTAACCACGACAATCTCGCCATTCTCCTCGACGGCGACGGGAACCACTTGTTTGACCGGACAGTGCTTCCCACCCCAATAGTTGTTGAAGTCGAAGTTGAGCCTGAACGATAGCCGACCTTTCTTCGCCGGCATTCTCTCTCCCCTCTGAACAGCCTCCAAAACTTCGCGCTCAGTTACCCCCCTCTGCTCCATTTTCTGCAAAGCATGATCCGAGAAAACAACCCTCTGCTCAGCCATAGCCATTGAATGACGGCTTCTCCTCTTACACTAGAACAAGCAGCTCTTCATGCCTCAAAGATAGCAAAAAGACAAGAATAGGGCAACGCGGGATTGAGGCCTTTGCATGTGCAGACTAGGCGGACTGAGAAACGAGCAATGGCAGGCTGGAAAGCCGGCCCTACACTGGTCTTCGTGCGCTCCGTGGGGTGAGGCGCTAGTCTCTGTCGAGCATGTAGTAGATGGGGTTCTGGGCTTTGCCGTTGATGCGGACTTCGTAGTGCAGGTGCGGCCCTGTGCTTCGGCCGGTTGTGCCGACGAGCGCGATTATATCGCCGCGCTCAACCCGGTCGCCTCGTTCGCAGAGGACCTTCGAGCTGTGCGCATACCAGGTAGAGAACCCGTTCCCGTGGTCAACCTCGACCGCATAGCCCCAGTCCGAATACCATTTGACCTTCGCTATCACACCGTCGGCGGTAACGTGAATGGGTGTCCCTTTGGGCGAGGAGATATCGACGCCGCGGTGAAAGGCCCTGCGGTGCGTGAAGGGGTCCCGCCTGTACCCGAACGCGGAGGATAACCACCCGCCATCGATGGGCGTTATCGAGGGAATCGAGCTGAGAAGCTTCTTGTGCTCGTCCAGATAAGACAAGAGCAGCTCCGCTCGCGCCCCTTGCTGGCCCAGATTCGCCTCCAGCATACCGAGTTCATCCGAGAGTTCCGACAAGAGCTGCTTCTGTTTGCCTTTGTAATAACGCGAAAACGCGCCCGAGCGACGACCGCTGTCAGGCCCGCCGACACCAACTTCACCATCGAGGCCAACCATCGTCTCAATCTGGCCGGCCTTCTCACCAACCTCGGACACGCGCTGCTTCATCAGCTCCATATCGCGCATGAGACGCGAAACTTGAGCCGAAGAAATGCCCTCGGTCTGAAGCCGAGCTACCTCAGCGGTCATTTCCTCGATCCGGTCCCTTGCGACCAGATGCTCTCTGACAAGCAGCCCAATACCGACCGCAGCCGCCAGCAGAACAGCCACAGCCGCATAGATCAATCCCCGCTTGATCAGAACCGTCCTGATCTTCGACCTCGCGTCCGGGATTATCATTACCGTGTAGAATCGGCTACG
>CAYZPW010000022.1:0-33474 GCA_964480475.1 uncultured bacterium
GCAAAAGAGCGTCTTGCGTGATGAGATGCGCGAGGCTCGTGAACCTCTCCTTCGGGTTGGCTTTCGCCAACTCCTGCACTCGGCGAAGTTTTGGGCAGACAGGTGTCCATTTCTGAGCCTGGCTCATCTTTCCCTCCGTCGAGTTCCCTGCTCGGCCTTCCCCTTCGCTCCACCCACTCGGCGTGAAACGCCTTCGCGGGCTTCATCACTACTACGAGAAAGTCCGACTCCCAGAAACCATTGACACAGCACCGCTCCGGTTATCCCTTGCATCGCTGCGTCCGCCGGGACCAAACGGCGGTTGCCTCTGGGTCTCTCCTGTTCCGTGGTTGTCCCTGCAAACTCGATGTGAGCAAATGGCCCCGGAAGGCCCGACTGTCTAGGCATTTTCGACAGCCGGTGTGGCCTGCGATTGCGGCTCTGAACATCGGCACCTTCAATGTCAGTGGTTTCGGGGATTACCCTCACACCTCGAATTCCTTCCTATCTACGCTTAAAACATATCATTGCTGATACGCTCCCAAGACTCGGTTACCGCTCCCATGCCTTTGGGTTAGCGGGTTGGCCTCTCACCAACGCGGACATACCACAGCTTTCAGGACGCACACTTCGCGGCTACCGGTGTTGTCCCCCTGTCGGGGAACCAAAGGACAATGAGATTGTAGATTGCGGATTTCCGATTGCGGATTGAGCCTTCGCGCGGGGCTAAGAGGACAGATGGTTCCGCTTTTGCCTTTCTTCGCCCTGAAGGGGCGGGACGTGAGTAACCGTAGGTTTCAACCTGCGGATCACAGTCATGGAAAAAACAGATCGCAACCCTGAACGGGTTGCACAAAAGATGATCGCCCCAGCCCGCTGTGGCAGGCTTCCTCCACGTCAACCGCAGCGCAGAAATGCTACCGTAGCTCCCATTGCTCCAGCGTGATGTTGTCGAAGACGTGCCCTGTCTCGGATTCTACGAGCGCGCCCGCAAAGAAATAGGCGCCTTTCGGGGCATCTTGGGGAATTGTGAGGTAAAAAATGGGGAAGAATAGGCACCGAGCGTGACAGCGAATGAGGTGACCGGAGACCCAAGGTGAGGGCGTTGCGGTGAAGTCGGGCAGGAAAAAGACCGAATCGTCGGCCGTGATGAGGGCGACGTAAGCATCGACCGTGGCGTTCATGCCTTGGTTCCCGAAATCACCGTAGAGCACAAGCTCCTCACCCCTCTGATAGGAGGCCCTGTCAGTCCTAAGGCAGATAAAAGGCAAACCGTCGGCCGGGTCATCCGTGAGCCGGGTCAGCCCCCTTTCTGTCCCGATCCATTTGTCGCCCTGACTATCGAGCGCGATGTCGTAAATCCTGGCGTCGCAGAGCCCATCCAGCCCGTAGTAAGAGACGAAATCCTGGCCGTCGAACCTGCTGACACCTACCGCCGTGCCCAGCCAAAGAATGCCGCTTTGCTCGCGCACAATCGTGTTAACGAAGAAGAATGCGAGACCATCGGGCGGGCGATAGTATGTGAACTCCCCGCCGTCATAGACGGTCAGCCCACCACCCGAGCCAAAGAGCCAAGGCCCGTCCGGCGCGGTCTCTATCTCGAAGATAAGGTTGTCCATAAGACCGTCGTCGCTGTCGAACGTGGCAAAGCTGCCGTCCGCGAACCTAGTTGCGCCGATTGCTGTTCCGAACCATAGGCCACCCCATGCGTCAAACTCCATGTCAAAGACGCAGTCATTGCTCAGGCCGTCGGCGGTCGTGAAGCTGGTCCAGCGATCGCCGTCGAGCCTGCTCGCGCCGAAGCGCGTCCCCGCCCAGAGCTCACCGCCGGGACTTTCCGCTAGGCAGAAGACCAGGTCGTCCGCGAGACCATCCTCAGTCGTGAACCAATCAAGGCTCCCGTCCCGCTGATGGCCAACGCCGCCGGCCGTGCCGACCCAAACCGACGTATCCTGTGCGAGAATCACCGCGTTGACCAGGGTGTTTTCGATGCCATCATCAACGCCGAACCACAGCCTCGAACCGTCGCTGCTGAGCCGGCAGAGCCCATTCTCGGTCCCGAGCCACTTATTGTCCTCGCTGTCTATGGCGATTGCCTTCACAACCTGTCGCTCCAGCACGTTGTCTATCGTCAGATGAGTGAAGTCGGCTCCGTCCCAGACGCACAGTCCGCCGTCCGTCGTCCCTATCCAGGTCATCCCGTCGTCGTCAACCGCGACCGAGGACACGTCGTTGCCCGGAAGGCCATCGTCCAACGTGAATGTCCGCCAGGTGCTGCCCTCGTTGAGCGATACCCCGCGCCTCGTCCCGAACCAGCTGCGGCCGAGGCGATCGCATCTGATCATCTTGACCTTGGGGTCCGGCAAGTAGTATTTGGCGCGGTATGTGGTGAAGCCCCACTGGTCCATCAAGGTCAGGCCATAGAGCGTCCCAAACCATTTGGTCCCATCGGCCGCAGCGCCGACTGCGAAGACGCAGTTGTCCCCGAGGCCGTCAAAAAGCCGTATCTTCGACCACTCCTGACCATCGAAGCGGCCTACGCCGCCCTGATACGTCCCAAACCAGACTGCGCCCTCGTCGTCAACAGCAATCGACGTGACCCAATTGCCGGCCAGGCCGTGATCAGTCGTGTAGGTGGTCCAATTGCCGTTTTCGAGAACCGAGGCGCCGTACGTCGTCCCGGCCCAGATGCGACCCAATTTGTCCTGCATAACGCAATAGATCCAGTTCGACCCGAGAACATCCGGTCGGCCGGCTATCCAGAAATATCGACCGTCATATTTGGCCAGGCCGAAGCCGCCGGTGCCGATCCAGAGCGTGCCGTCACCGGCAAGCCAAAGTGACTTGACGAAGTTGCACGGCAGCCCGTCAGTCGTCCTGAACACGCGGTAGCTAAAATCGCGCCTCGACCAGCGCACGAGGCCCCCCGCCGTGCCTGCCCAGACGTAGTCCCCGTCCGAGGCCAGGCAATTGACGATGTTAGGATTCGTGTAGCTCTCGATCTGGGCAGCAACAGCAACGGTCCCAATCATGCACAACTGTGCGACGAGGAGACAGCGGAGAATCCTGAGCGCGAACCCATTTGACGGGCCAACTATGGTTCTCAAGACCTGATCCTTTTTTTGAGAAAGACGATCACAACCATGCGAGCCACCTGCATTGCTGTCGTATGAGACTGGGTACATGAACCTCCTGCGGCTCCGGCCATCGAATTGTGTCTCCTGTCCCTTAGGGGCCTCCGGTCCAAAGATACAGTAGCTCGGAGCCACACGTCAAGCCCAAGCGGGTTTGACCCTGGATTGTAAGTAACATGACTGGGCAATTGCCCATCCCGCCAAGGTGCGGCCAGGTCGCCCGGCTTCAGCCGAGGCGACAGCTTGGCTGTCATTGTGTTAACTCCCGATTTCAATCGGGAGACCCCAGAACTTGGCACTCTTCTCTCCATCCTCCTCAGATAAGCACTTTGGGCGAGGAGGAGGGAGGCACATGGGCTTACAGATCACCCGACTCGAAGAGGCTGTCCAATAAGTCGCGTCACATAGGTTTTGGTGTCAATTCTTACCATAATGATACAGGAAATGCGACCGCTTGTCAAGGTCAAAATGATGGTGGTCATTTGCACGACTATCGTCGCAATCGGCGTGTAGGGGCGTGGGGGGGTAAACCCCCCCCCGCACGTGTAAAAAAAAAAACGGGGGGGGGATAGTGGCAAACAAAAATAAAGGGCGGGGGGGGTGGACCCACCCCCCCACACCCACACACCCCCCCGCCCCCCCCCCCCCCCACGCCCCAACGAACGCGCAACCCGACTTATTGGACAGCCTCTCGAAGTCGGGTGCTAGTACAATTAGAGCCATACCATCGCGCCGTGTTGAAACACGGCGACATGGCTATGTCAACTCTACCTACAATCTGCAGTCACACCGAGCCCAAACTGGCAAACTGCGGGACAGAGCCACCCTACCTATCTGGAAGCGCACAAATCCTCACAAAGGGCCAAGCCCCAAAAGCTCGAAGACCGCCTCGGACTCAGAGATAGTCTCACCAGTTGCAGCATCAAGAACCGCCGTGAAGAACGTGTATCTCCCTGGGACGAGCGCCTCGCCGACTTGCAGCTCGCAGAAGAAGAAGGGGCCGAACTTGAAGCCCGTGTGCAGCGACAGCTCAAATGTCAATCTGGTGGTGCTGTAATCGGGATAGAAGAGCCTTGTCCCGTCCGGCAGCTGCACCCCCATGAACGCCTCGACCTGTTTGGCTTCGCCCCTGTTCTCTACATAGACCGTCACAGACAGGGTCTGTCCGGGATGATATTCCTCCCTATTGGTCGAGACCGCGACGAAGGGCGCGTATTCGTCCATCACAGCTATCGTCAAGGGCGGCGACCATCTCGACACTGCCTTCTTCGAGTCCTTGGCAGACGCTCGCAGCTGGTATGTGCCGGCGGTTGCGAACGACATCTCCTGCGCATAAGCTGACCACTCCGAGGTCGCGCCGTCGGGCCACATGAATCTGAACCCGAGTGCATCGCCGTCCGGGTCATCTGCCGTCGCCGAGAAAGTCAGCGCCTCGCCAAGCAAGGCAGTTTGCCAATCGGCGCTGACCTGCGGGTCTTGTGGATAATGGTTGGCCAATGGGCCAGCCATGAGAACCGACAGGCCCTCCCAAGTTGCTATCCAGCGGTTGCCCAAGAAGTCCAACGCGATCGAGTTCACCTTGTTTGAGGAGATTCGGGAGCTATCTAGGTCGAGCGTTATCCAGCCCTCGCCGTCGAAACGCAGCACGCCGCCTTGCGCGGCAAGCCACTTGACGCCCTCCTGGTCGATGGCGAAGCCCGTGGCGAGCGGACGGCTGTGGATACCATGAATAGGCGGCGGCACGGACATCCACCTCGTCCCCATGAACTGGGCAAGGTCCGAGAACTGGCCCACTGCCCATAAAGAGCCCTCAACGTCAATCCCTAGCTGAGCCGCGTACAACGCGACGAGACCGTCTGCACGCGTGTAGTGCGTCAGTTGGCCGGTGGTCTGGTCGAGAGCTACCACACCTCCCTCCGTGCCTATCCACATCGTCGTGCTAGTGGCGCAGAGCGAGGTTATGTTCCCACTGTAAACGAAGTTCTGCCATTCTTCTGCGGGCACGGATGAGCAGAGACCCGCAAGAAATGTCAGAGCGAGAAAACAAACACGAATCCGAGTGTGTATCTTAATACCTCCTACGTTCTTTGCTGACGCTCTTCGGAAAGATGTCAGCATTAGTTATCAACTTTGCCCTTGGGTCTCCGCCTCAAATGGGCCCGGCGGGCTCGGGTCCGGCGTCGATTGACGCCGATCTTTATTATCAGCGCTGGTTATCTCGCCAGAGTCGAGATATAGGCTGATTCCGGGTCTTCCGGCGAAGACCTATGCCGCAGTGAAGCGGCTCGCCGCAGATTCCAAACTTCATCTTTGCGCGCCGCATCACCTCCTCACGCATCAGCTAGTTTGCGTCAGAAAAGCAGTAGTCTTGTTATTCATGCGCCCCTTGTCTCTGACACGTCAAGCTCGTCATGCCACCAATAATAAGCTTGAGGGTAACGTATATCACAGTCTGAGGTCCTTTGAGGTCTTTCAGAGGATAGATTCTGTGGTAATGAACGGTGCACCTGACGGGTGCTATGGAGTGCGGCGGCTTGACGCCGCTTTCAATTGCCGCGGCCCGACGCGGCGCCTTCTTTGACAAGAGCTCCGGGAAGTCCGGATCGGTGCCTTTACAGTCTTAAAGCGGCCTATCAGGGGTGGTGTCAAGCCACCGCCAATGAAATCCGCCGCGCGGCGGACGCACTCCAAAAGGCCGGCGCCGCGCTTGCCATTCATTAACCCGATTCTTTGCAGATTGGCAGAGTGGTTGCAAAACACTGACCGATGAGTAGTATGCCGCCTCGAAGACGACTTGCCGTGAACTGTTAGAGAGGGGCCTTAACTCATGATGCTTCTGGAAGAGGTTGAGCTCATTTTCGCTTTGAGCATCCTTCTTCTCGTCGGTTACGCGTTGGGCGTTCTGGCCAAGAGAGTCCACCTACCCGAAGTTACGGGCTATATAGCGGCTGGCATCCTGCTGAAGCAGGGCATCTTCGGACTTGGGCTGATGTCGGAGGCCAAGTTCACAAGGCTCTTCTCGCTAGATCTGGTGCCGATCAACCATCTTGCTCTTGCTATGATAGCGTTCGCGGTCTGCGGGGGCCTTCGAGTCGAGCAGATGAAACGGCTGGGAAAGGGCATCATTTGCATTGCGTTCGTTCAGGCGATCGTCACGTTCATCGTTGTTGCGGCCGCAGTAGCTCTTGTCGGCCCCTATGCAGGTATTGCAGGCGTTCGTGCGAGCGGCTTCTTGAGCGCGCTGCCACTCGCGCTGGTGCTTGGTGGGATCGCGACGGCCACCGCGCCGGCGGCGACAGTAGCGGTAATCAGGGAGCTCAGGGCCAAAGGGTCTTTTACCACAACGCTGCTGGCAACTGTTGCTATTGACGATGCAATTGCCCTTCTGATATTCGCCTTTGGCCTTACGATAGCGGAGAGTCTGCTTACGACCGGCGTGGCCGGCGCTACATCCCACACTGCCTGGATTTGGGTTGGACCTCTGTTCAAGGTTGTTAGCTCGCTGGGCGTCGGCGCGTTTGTTGGTTTGGTTCACCACCTCGTCGCAGCAAGGGTCAAGGGAGAGATAGAAATGATGACGGTCTCGCTCGGGATCATTACATTTACCAGCGGGCTGTCGATGCTCGTTGGCCTCTCGCCGCTTCTCACCGTCATGATCGCCGGATTCGTGCTCGTGAACCTGTCGCGTCGGAACCAGCGCGTCTTCACATCCGTCGAGCAAATTCAAGGGCCTATCTTCGTGGTTTTTTTCACGCTTGCGGGCACGCAGCTACACCTCGAGAACCTAATAAGCTGCGGAATCATCGGTTCGGTTTTTCTCGTGTTCCGGTTCTTCGGCAAAGTGGGCGGAGCCTACGTGGGCGCCGTCATGGCCAATGTGAAGGGAACGGCGAGGCGCCACTTGGGGCTCGCTTTGCTTCCGCAGGCGGGCGTGGCGATTGGCCTGATGCTCGTGGCGCAGGAAAGCCCACATTTTTCCATCTATAAGGGTATCCTCGTGGACATTGTGCTTGCGTCGGTCGCGCTGAATGAGCTTATCGGCCCGCCGCTGGCCGCCTATGCGTTGAGGCGTTCAGGTGACGTGCCCGCCCCGAAGACGACACGGACCTCGGAAATACGATAGTCGGAGGAGGAAGGTGATCCAAGAGGGAGCGGACCTGATATTTCTCGTGGGCGGGATTCTCACCATCGCTTACATTGGCGGCCGACTCTCAAACCGGTTCCGACTGCCTGAGGTCACCGGCTATATACTCACCGGTATCCTTCTCAAGTTACTTCTATCCTGGACCGGGGTCATCGCGCCCGACAGACTCGACGTGCTGCTTACAGAACGCCTAGGACAGGTTCCGCAGATGACGCTTGCGCTGATAGCATTCGTGATCGGTGGGAGCCTGCCCATTGGACAGCTCAAACGGCTGGGGCGCGGCATCGCCTGGATTGGCCTGATGGAGGGTCTTGGCGCCTTCGTTTGCGTCGGCCTGTTGATCTTCCTGATTACGCCCTTTGTTTGGACCATGCCGTCCATTGATGGAGTCTCCCCTATCAAATCCGTGCTCGCGTTTGCGCTGCTTCTAGGGGCGCTCTCCGCGGCAACAGCGCCGGCCGCAACAGTGGCCGTGATAAGGGAGCTTCGTGCACGAGGCGACGTGACTACCACGCTGCTTGGCGTCGTCGGGCTTGACGACGCCGTCGCGCTTTTCATCTTCACTTTTGCCAGCGCAACTGCCGCCAGTCTTGTCGTCAGCGCCTCGCAAGCAGCCCTGGGCTTTGCTAAGATGGTGGTTTATCCGCTGATCCAGATTCTCGGCGCCGCAATTCTTGGAATCGCGATGGGATTCATTGCCCATTATGGTTCCAGGTTCTTCAGAAGCAAGCGTGAGACGATTGTCGGCGGTCTAGGATTTGTGTTCCTCTCCGGAGGAACCGCAGTGGCATTGGGCCTGTCACCGCTTTTCACAAATATGCTGGCTGGGTTCACTCTGATCAATCTCTCCCCGCGAAACATCCGATTCTTCCGCTCCCTCGAGGACGTCGAGGCGCCGATCTACGCGGTCTTTTTTGCCCTCGCCGGTACGCACCTGGTCTTTGAGGACCTCGGCATGCTCGGTATACTCGGGTTGATCTACGTCGTCGCGAGGTTGGCAGGCAAGGTGGCCGGCGTAAAGATAGGCGCCAAGTTCGGTCACGCCCCGCGGACTGTCAGCAAATACCTCGGGCTGGGCTTATTACCGCAGGCTGGCGTGGCAATCGGACTGGTGCTCATTGCCAAGAGCAATCCGGCCTTTGCCTCGTTTGCTCCAATGATGACCAATATCATACTTGGGACTGTTGCCGTCAATGAGATTATCGGTCCTCCGTTCACAGCCTATGCCCTGAGAAAGGCGGGCGAGGTCGGACAGACAAAGCGTCGAGCCAAATAGGTCTTGAAATGGAACGCAGCGCGACGTGTAATACCGTGCGTGGGACGATTCATAGAACTGGTCCCGAGGTTTTCGACTGATAATGCAGTCGTGCGACGGACACAGTCCAGAACAATACTCGATTAAGAGGTAGCCTATGGTTGAACTGACATCATTTATGAAGGAAAAGCTAATCTGCCTTGAACTGAAGTCAGCCACGAAGGCAGAAGTATTCGAGGAGATGTCAGACCTCATCTCGCAGTCGGAGTTCATTCCGGACCGCGACACGTTTCTGGCCGCGCTGAAGGAGCGGGAGGCGGTCATGGCCACGAGTCTCGGCGATGGAGTCGGCATTCCACACGCAAGGTCCGATTCGATTAGGAGCCTCGTGATCGCCGTTGGCATCTCCAAAGATGGGATAGACTTCGGTGCGAAGGACGATCCTCTTGTCCAGATAGTATTCATGTTTGGCATTCCCACCGAGGAGACTAAGCTCTATATTCAGGTGCTGGCCAAGATCTCCAGGTTTGCGCGTAGGAAAAGCAACCGAGAGAGACTGCTGTCCGCCAAGACCGCGGATGAGATATTCGCAGCATTTGAGGAATTCGACGAGATGTCTGGGGCGTAAGTCTGTGCCCAGTCCTTATTGTATCCTGAGGAATTGAGATGTATCTGGTCATAGTAGTTCTATATAAAGAAGAGCAGCTGGACGATATTCTTTCCGTATTTGCCGAGCTCGGACTTGAAAATGCGATCGTTGTCGAGGGAACAAGAATGCAGGAGGTGCTTGCGTTCGACGTGCCGATATTCGCCGGACTGGCAGCAGGCTCTCTTGGGGGCAAAAGGTATGTAAAGATCGTGATGGCCACGTGCCAGGAAGAGGGCATTGGTGAAAAAATCAGTAATGTAGCTAAAGACATGGACATCGATTTTTCGAATAGGGATATAGGGACGATTCTGACTCTGTCGGTCAAGGAGGTCGTGACGTCAGAGGATTAGGTTGGGAGGATGGATGAGAGGAAGTGATGATGTAGAATGACAGCTGCCGTATTAGGCTTTCTAGTCTCATTCGTGGCCTGGGTATTCCCTTTACTCGCCGTTGCCCTTTTTTCGTACGCACTGGCTTTACATTCAAAGGAAAGCACCGGCGCAGTTCACCTCTTCTTCGCAGCATTCGTCGCGTTCTGTCGTAATCTCCTTATACTGATAGACTTCGGGACCAGGTCGCCGCTCGCGGGGCACCATTACCGGCTGTTTCTGGATATAGTTCTCTTGCTCGCCATGTCCCTCGCCATCATGGGGTCATCGGCGTTTCTCTCCGTACAGGGAATATCGACAAGCCCGAAACGCAGGCGAACGATGATCGCCGTAGCGCTGGCTTTCTGGTTGGTGCCAGCCCTATCCGGCATATTCGGCGCGTTTTCTGCAATTGAGGTCCTGCATTACGCCGTTTACAACTCAGCCGTGGTTTGTCTGGCTTGGGTTTACCTAGTTCTGGGAGCGGCCGCAGGTCATCACTTCGGGAGAATCGGCTCCGGTGCCCAAAGCCTATCGAAAGTAGCCTGCCTACTAATCCTCGCGCACCCCGTGCTGAGGATGTATTTCTTCGTGGCCTCAACAATTCCGAAGAGCCGCCTGTGGTGGGGCGTTGACACACTTCTACTCGGATGCAGCACCATACTGTGTGGCGTGATCGTGATGCTCGTCGCCAGAGGCGCCCGGCGCGTTGAGCTGAGGTCTTTGTTGAGGACAGAACTCAGGGCTCAGAAGATCGTGTCAAAACGCACCATCGTGCTCATCGGACTGGGTATGATTGTGGCAGTGCTGTTGTCGCTCCTTCTGATCCAGCGGTCTGGCGAAGAGTTAACGTCAGCGGTCACGAGAGAACTTCAGAACAGGCAGATATCTCAGCTCTTGGGCGTCAGCTCGAGGCTGCATGACGCGTCGGAGACGCTCCGGTCATGTCTCGCGGGGCTGGCGATGGCCTGTGCCCAGGAGGCAGGAGAGCCCAAATGCACAGGCGAGGTCTTCGACGTATTCCTAAGAATGGCCAACGATCACATTCCCTGCAACATACTGATCACCGATCCCCAGGGACAGATCATTAGGACCGATGCATCAGCCGACAGGGCGAGCGCTCTGATGAGCCGGACCGAGGCGGGGCTTATAGAAGCTAATGCCGCGCCCAAAGGCAAACAGGTGCTCGGGCCCAAGTTCATAGCATCAACCGGGGCTCGGGATGGCCTTATTGTGTTCTACGCGCCCGTGTTCTCCTCGGACGCCGACCACGACCAACTGTTACTAAAAACATATCTCTTCGCCTCTGCCAAGACAGTTGCCAGCAGGTTTCTAAGAGGAGCAGGTTCAACGCCAGGTTTTGTCAGCCTCATCGACGCCAGCGGCACGGTCGTCCTTTGCAGTTCCCCGGATTTTGGAGCCGGCAACATCGCTCGGTATCTGGGCATAGCCTCCCGGGAGCGGAAGGAAGACCTGTTGTCGAAAATAGCCTCCAGTAACCCGGGCGCGATGGTGTGTAGAACGAGGGATTCCTCGCAGCTCGTCTCATACTGTGCGGCCCATCTGGATGAAAGGAGCTACTATCTTGTGGCCATTGCTCCCTGGGACCTTGTACTGGTCTCAATTGATTCGGCATACCTAAAGCAGTATCAGCTCCTGGGCTTCATTATGTCCCTGGTTCTTTTTGGGAGCATCACTGCTGTTTACGTTTCGACGAAATGGGGCAGGGAACTAGAACGCATAATGCTCGTGAAGACCGAGCAGTTGCGACACGAAAAGACCAACCTGGAACAGGCTATGCGCAGCATCGGGAATCCTCTCATCATTGTCGGTGAGGAGCTCGACATCACGTATGCTAATCCGGAGTTTATTTCGGCGTTCAGCGCGCCCGACGGCCAGAAGTGCTACCAGGTAGTGTATGACCGCGACAAGCCTTGCGATGACTGCCTCGCCAAAAGGGCCATCGATACCGACCAGGTCTGCCATGCGGTGAAGCAAAACGAGGATGGTCGCGGCGCACGGTGCTTCGACATAACCGCTAGCCCCAAAAAAGACCTGGAAGGCAACGTGATCGGGTCGATCATTCTGCTAAATGACGTCACGGAAAGAAACACATTTGAGCGCAAAATAAGGGAATCAGAAGAAAAATACAAGAGGCTCGTCGAGGCCTCGCCCGACATGGTGTGCATCATTCAGTCCGGTCGGTTGATCTACGCTAACAAAGTGCTAATAGAAAAACTAGGTTTCTCGCCCCGCGAGCTGTTCTCGAGTGATTTCGAGCTTGTCGCAGATGTCGTGCATCCTGACTGGCGCCAAGAGGCTTCAAGGTGTCTTGAGAGCGTCAAGGGCAAAAAGTCCTCACAGGAAACGGAGCTCTGCCTGACAAGCAGGTCTGGGCAGGAGCTTCAGGTTCTTTTCAAGGGTGTCCCGATCACCTACGGCGGTCTTGAAGCGGTCGAGGTGATTCTCGTTGACATTACCAAGCTCAAGGAACTTCACAAGCAGCTGCTTCAGGCAGAACGTCTCGCCTCGCTCGGCGAGCTCACCGCCTCAATAGCGCACGAGCTCAACAACAAGCTCGCCCCAATACTCGCCTACGCTCAAATGCTTCAGGACAGAACCTCTGATGAGGCGGTCTCCGAAAGGCTAACCTTCATCGAGAAATGCGCGACGAGCGCGAAGTCTGTTGTCGAGACGCTCCTGGCGTTCCCAAGAACGAGCTCGTCTGTGAGAAAACAAGTCAACTTGAACAAGATACTACAAGACACGGTGCAGCTGGTCAAGTATCGGCTCGACGCTTCCAACATAGACCTCATGATGGAGCTCGACGAGGGACTGCCTCGAACGATGGCTGATCCTAAGCAGATCGAACAGGTCTTTCTTAACATCATAAACAACGCTTACCAAGCGATGGGAGAGAGAGGTGGCACGCTTTACATCGTTTCGTTTGCTGAGGGCGATAACATCGCGTTTCAGATAACGGACACTGGGCCTGGCATTTCGGAAGCGGATTTGCCGCGCATATTCGAGCCGTTCTTTACGACCAAACCTGCCGGCAAGGGCACTGGACTGGGCCTGCCTTGCTCCTATAGCATCATTAAGGCTCACGACGGTGATCTTCGATGCACGAGCAAGCTCTCGAGGGGAACCACCTTCACAATAGAACTGCCGATAATCGAGGGCGAGGCCGAGGAGGAGCCGGAACCCAGAGACGCTGAGATGACTGTCTCTGAAGATGAGTTGGCCAGTGCCAGAATACTTTTCGTGGATGACGAGGAGATGCTCAGGGGAATGGTCAATGAGGTCCTTTCACCGGACCACACAGTATTCCTGGCTGGCGGCGGGCGCGAAGCCATAGACCTCCTGCAGCGCGAGGCAATAGAGATGATCATCACGGACCTTCGCATGCCGGGCCTCGATGGCTTTGCGCTCTACAACTGGGTCAAGGAGAACAAGCCCGGGCTCGAAAAGCGGATGCTGTTCACCACCGGCGATATCTACGAACCCAGAACCCGCGAGTTCATGAGGCAGATTGATATCAGGTGTATCTCAAAGCCCTTCTCGGTCAGCGAGTTCATCCTGCAAGTCAACTCGGTCCTGGCAGACCTGCAGCCGACTCCGGCGTAGGCCGCGGAATGCAAGCCCTCGCATAAAGACGCGCCTACAGGTCCTCCGCAATGTTGGCGGTATGGTTTTTATAGAGCTGCAAGACAGAATTGTAAGCCATTAAGTAGCGGTTCAGCTCGCTCCCGCACATGAGCTCGTCGCCGTCCATGCAGCCAACGAACTCGCTGCGCTCCCAGCTCTTAAGCCCCTCATACTTGCGCTCGGCGAGCTTCATGTGCATCAGAAGATAGGCCACCGAATCCCGCGCACGCTTCACATACGATTCACGATAGCGAGCGATCTCCTCCATACTCTCCTCATAGAAGCTCGTGATGAAGCTCTGCTCCTGCTCAATCAGCCGACCGTGTTTATGGGCAAAATAGCCCGCCCGAGACTCGTCCAGCAATATGTCGAGGTGCTCGAGAAAGTCCAGCTCGTCCTGAGACGGTTCCGGAAAGAACATCATCGACCGCTCGCAGTTCGCAAAGGCGCGTTTGAAGTAATATATGATGTTCACTGGGTTCTTCTCCATGCGCGCAAAAATCGCGTCCAGGTCCCCTGTCTCAAGAAGGGCTCGCGCCCTGTCATAATATGCGTCACGCCGCCCAAATAGAGGCGCCTTGTTATTATCCAGCTCTACCATCGATAGCCCTCATTTGGACCGCCACACTCGCGCTTTATCAGCTCTGACATCACCGCCAAGTCGTCAGCAGGAATGGCCCCCTCAAATCGCAAGAGACACTTGCCCTCGACCCCCTTGCGAATCAGATTCCTGGCAAAATCAAGCACACGAAGCTGAAGTTCGTGAGGTAGCCGGTCGAATTGGACGATAAGATCATCTCTCATGGATGCCCCGGTCATGGGTCTGCTCCCCGTCGATTATTTGGCCCTGCTATGCCACAGAGTGCTCAATGTCATCTGACTGATTTGAGCCGCCGCGTCGCGCTCTGGCCGAAGGGGCCCCGGTTACCGTTCCCTGCGTCATGGTTCGTTGAACCGTGGCTCCATCTATGGTATCTAGGCTCATTGGTGAGCTCGCTACGCCGTCAGGTCGAGCTGGCGCCCCGTCGAGAGCGGCCGGGAGAACTGCCCTGAACAATCGTATAGCTGGCAGGCGATTCTCGCGAACGCACCACTGTCCACCGTCTGAGAGTCGCTCCGATATGGCGGCGCGCCGGCCAAGAGCTTCAGCCCGTCTGTGCCCCGGGGCGGGTTACACGCGCTTTGTGATGAGCCGGAAATGCTACAATCGGCCTTCTTTTGCAGCGCAAGATATACTGCCGCGTTATGCCCGCCGAATCGAGCCACGAGACCCATTCCCATCGTAGGGAACTTCTGCTCGTCGCGCAAATAACCTATCGCCCCTCTAACCTGATAGGTAAGGGCTGTAGTCGCCACTGTGGAAACCATCGTGAGATACCCGCGTTAGGCCTTCGCCCCCACAAGTTAGGTTACATTACCATTACGCAAAAACAGACCGTCGAGGTCATCGCCGCAGAAGAAACTAACACCAGAGCAGCGGTCAGTCAAGCATTGCGAGCCATCCTCTGTCGAAAGCTCGCAGCACCCACATCCTTCGCAACTTCAGGCTTCAGCGGACACTCAGCCGCCCCGATGTGCTCTGGTTACTTCTTCTCATTCGCCGGCCGGCGAATTGAGATCGCCTCGTAGGAACTCCTTTTTCTTCCTGATGTCGGTTTCACCCATCCGTGCCGTCGCCTGCGGTGAGCCGCCCTGCTGCATGTCGATCTTGCCGATCACGCGGCCGCCCTCGTCAATCTTGACGCTCTTTGCGACTATCTCGCCCTCAATCGTGCCCGTATTCTTGAGCTCGAAAAGCCGCCTCGCCTCGGTCCGGCCCCTTATTCGACCGCTGACCGATACGTTCTCAGCGTTCACATCCGCCTCAACCAGGCCAGACTCGGCGACGATGAGGTCGCTTTGAATATCCACTTTGCCCTTGATAGTCCCGTGGACGACGATGGCCTTATCGCTTTGGATCTCACCGGTCATCACGGTCCCTTCAGCTATAATCGACTCGCCGATGGCGCTCGGCGCTTGAGGCTGCTTCTTTGCGTTCACTCTGCTGTTTCCTTTGATCACGGGTCTCGGTTCGGGTTTGACCGCCACAGATGCTGTTTTTTCCTGTTTTGATGTCTCTTGAGGAGCCTGTTTTCTGTCCTCTTTGCCAAAGAATCCCATCTAATGCTCCTACAACTCCCGTAGTTGAAATCAGCTCTGGAGCGGGCAACGGGGCTCGAACCCGCGACATCAAGCTTGGGAAGCTTGCACTCTACCAGCTGAGTTATGCCCGCTTTCTTACAACTATACTATAATGCCAATTGCATGCCCGCCGCAAGTCGCCGAACCAAGGACGAGAATGCCCGCTCCAACAGCGGCCCGGTCTCACGTCGAAAAAGGTTCGCCGTACGGCGAATCCTGAAATCTGGCGCCTCGCCTTGACATAACTTCATAAAGCCAATGTTTTCGCGACACTCGGCCGCAAGTCTGCGGCTACTACGGACCCCACGAACATAGCCATAGAAGAGCACTTTCACCATCATCCGTGGGTCGTAACTCGGCGCCCCGAGGACACTGTTGCCGCGAGCCGCAGGGCCCAACTCTAGCTCATCGACGATCTTATCGATCAAGAAACAGATGTGGTCCTCCGGCAACCGATCTTCGGCCTGGTAGCCTAACATCTGCCTCTGTGTAGAGATATACTTCCTTGTTGGCACGGCGTTCTCCATTATTTCTAATAGTGTATGGTTCCTATTATCATACTAATGCAGAACATCGTAACACTGGACTTATTGGACAGCCTCCTACTTCAGGAGATCAACTGTCCCGTCCGGGAACGCTGCGATCTCTTCAGTTTCCAATGCAGCCGTAAGTTCTTGCCTGTCATAAAGGTAGCCGCGGTGAACATTAGTGAACCAGACAAGGTAGTTATTCTCACATGACGACACGTGCTCCTTGAACCCAGCGATGTCACTGTTCCTACGCGGACTCATTTGCGCCCCGATTTCAGCCAGCATATAGAGAGCATGAGGAGCATTGCTATAGACCGTCCCCTGAAGCGCATGAGTTCGTAGCCAGCTCATGAGGGAAGATTGTCGCCACGTGACTGTGCTGTATCCCCCTGCACCGGTTGCAGCTTTTATCCATACGAGCTTGCAGACTCGTGACAGGGAGAGCATCAGCCATAGAGAACATAAACCAATGGCGACAATCTTGATCAACGCCTTGTTTTTCAAATATGGGCGCAGCAAGCCTACTCCCTGCTCTACCGAGAAGAACAGTAGTAACATGGTTGGGACATACATCGGCGAAAGCAGCCGATAGGAGATCCGGTCGAAATTGACCGTCGCCGCGACGGCAAGCAAGAACACTGAATAGACCAGCACGAAGGCGAGCGCTGCTCGCAGTTGGCTCAATCTGACCTTGGACTCCTTGTCCGATCTGCAATGCAAACAGACCGTAACTGTCACAATCAGGGATAACGCGAACCCCAGCCCCGTCATCCTTATCCAAGAGGGGATTGCGGAAGGCAGAAACCATTCTGCGAGGCTATCAGCGGTAAAAAAGAGGTTCTGCCGGACCGTATAGCTCGATGCCGAGCGCCCCCCCGTCAAGGTGGATCTCAGCATGTAGTTTCGAGCAAGCCAGGCCACAACCGGGGTCCCAGAGAGAATCACAAAGCCCACGAGGTAATTGAATCTCTTCACTAGGGAGGCACCGGACATGCAGCAGACTATCAGCAAGCATCCTGTCCAGATGAACGTAACGCCTATATACTTCTCAAGACACGACAGCCCAGCAAGGGAAGAAAGCAGAATGAGTAAAGGAAGTCCGTGTTGTTTCAGCAGTTTGGGCATGAATAGGACGAATGCAACACCCAGCAAGATAAAGAGAGGCTCTGTCCAAGCCATGACAGAGACCTTTATCAGCGGGAGTGAGAATACGATAGATAGCAGCCCCACGAGCGCAAAGGTCCTTGACCTGACGTGCTTGAAGAAGAGTCTTGCTGAACACAGAATGATCAACCCAAAGACAACGGCGTTTAGACATCTGGCAGCACCAAGAGGTTCGATGCCTACTAAACCCAGAATAGCCAGCAATGTAGGAAACAACGGGGGAAAGGACACGTAGGGTGTGCCATCGAACTGCATATAGCCATTGCCGGCTAACAGGTTTCTCGCAGTCGATATATATCTTGCGGAATCCGCTGAAAGACCTACCCCATATCGAGACGTGCTAAGAAGGACGAGGGCTATGCCCGTTAGACTCGCCGCTACTACTAGAGCCGTAATTGCGTTACTTTGGTCAATTCTTCTAAGCATTATTTCGTCCGTGGCTTAGCAGCGGCGGCGGCTATTGGTCATCATACTGGTTGCCTGCTCATTGCTCCTGGAATGGGATCGGACGGATAACCTCGTGCTTATAGCCACACCCCTCCAATCTGCGATACAAAAGACCAATCATCTGTGCGTATTCTCGAACCAGGCTCTATGGCTTGCCCAATGGCATGTTCCAGACTATCGCTCCAGGCGTTCGGAACACGGCATAGGCGAATCCGACCTATTCGGTCGCCATCTTCCTGCGCTCCAACATGGACCAACGAGTTGCCTTCGGCTCCACGGCCGCACTTACCATGTCTCTTCCCGCCAATATAGGTCTCATCAACTTCGACGGTGCCAAAGAGACGGTCCCGCCCCGGACGGACCATCGCACGCCGCAATTCGCCGTACGGCGAACATCCAAACCCACGCAGTATGGTAACTACCCAAGCCCAGAGCCCTTCGCAGTCCCAAAGCACTCACCCCCTGTTTCTGATCTGTCACATACCACATCGCACGAAACCACAAGCGCAAAGGCTTCAGGGTCCCCTCGAAGGTCGTGCCGGCGGTGACAGAAATCTGCACGTCCCAACGCTTGCAGCGGTAGAGACCTCGACTCGTCGGCCACGACTCCAAGCAGCCACACCACGGACAAACGAACCCATCTGGCCACCGAATCCGAAGAAGATAAGCCGCGCACGCCTCGTCCGTGGAGAACACCTCTTCAAAATCCAGAATTGTTGCCGGATACGCCACCATACAACATATTGTATAGCCCTTCTCACGAGAGTAAAGTGCATAGCCCTGTAACCAGAAAGCCACTCCCTGCCTCTTTCCTCAATTCACTACTCCCCAATTACAGCCCCTCAAACACATCCCTTCAATTTAGCTCTTCTGGGGATGAGGTGTTCCCCAGACTGCGGAAACCAGGGCGAAAGGGAGAGGGGGCAATGCACCCGGGCGCGGCGCCATTCAGCACTTGCGGAAGATGAGGACGTTCTCCTTTTGCATGACGTTGTAGAGGCCGAAGATGATCTTGTTGACGTTGGCCAGGAGCTCGAACCCGATGCTCTTGGCACAATCGATCACAAGCGCGACGGTCCCGACCTCTTGCCCCATGTATTTGGCGTCGCCGATGACGATTGCGGCGCATTTGCCGGGCCTGAGTACCCTTTGCATCTCGTCGAGGCACGCCCGCATGTCCTCGTTATATAGGCCGATCCGCGCCTCGCCCTTCCCCCTGAGGCCGACGAAACGGTCCCTTATCTCTGCGACGTCGTGGCCGAGCTCTTCTAAGGAGTGAGCGTCGTTCTCAACGTAATCGAGCGCAATCGAATACGGCGGGGACGTTATTATGCCGTCGATTGAGCTATCGGCCAGCGAAAGCGCCCGTGCGTCTCCTTTCACGATGTTGACCTCGCCCAGCTCGAGGCGCAGCGCCTCCGCGATGGTATGTTGATCTTCCACAGAGCCAAGCATCATATCGAGATTCTTTAAGAGCGAATTAGAAAAATCTCTCCTTCGCCTAGCCTGGTCGCTGATTGCGACCAGCATAGCCATCTTGTAGAAGTTGCGCGCCGGACCAGCCGGGAGCGAATCAATCGGCGCCCTTACAGCGTCGGCGCCCCGGTCAAATAGAGTACGCTGTATTGCTTCTACGATGTCTTGGCTGACCTCTCGAATCTGCTCAATGGCCAAAACGGATTCGGTTTTGACCTTGCTCTGAAGGACGCACAGCGAAGATGTGTCCACGCCCACGCAATTGACGCCCAAAAGCTGCGCCTCGACCGCAGTAGTGCCGCTTCCGATGAACGGGTCCAGAACAGTCTCGCCCCGCTTGAGGCCGATGATGTTCAGGAGAGCACGTATCATCTGCGGATGAAACTTGCCCTTATAGGGATATATCCAGTGGGTGAGATACTGATTGACAGACCTAGTTCTGTTCTTCTTTATGATGTGGAAGTAATCTGTTTCAGAACCGTTGACGGATTTGAAATAGGCCAGCCTTCGACGCAGCAGCTGCTCGTCCCCGGCCTCGTGCAGCTTGAAATCCCTGAAGCCATCGACGATCTCGAACTGCACGCCAAAGGACAGAAGCTCAAGCCGCGCAAGCGCCAATTCATAGATGAACTGCACATTATCGAGCAGCACCAGCCCCTCGCCGGTAGGCGCACTCTCGCCAAAGGCGGATTTGCTGGGTGAAAACGGCTCGCGCTCGTAACCGCGGCCGGCGAATCCTTCACCATACGGCGGATTGGCCCGAGCGCCTTTGAGTGTCATTGCCTCTCCTGAGAAACTGATATACTAACCGCTGTCAATCATATCCGCATCGCAATAGCTTTCAAACGTGGGATTGATCTCAAGCAGCGATGCTCAAGGCGGGGCAGCCCGATCGTCAATCGGATTGAGTCTAATCTCATCGTCTCTTAACATCCGACAGAATCGCCCTAACCTTGCTTGCTCGAGGACCGCTCGGTTCGAGCTGAAGGAACCTTGCCCACGTCTTCTTACACATCCTGAAGTTGCGCTGATTCAGGTAGATTGAGCCGAGGTCAAAATAGGCACTAGCGTAGTTCGGATCAATGCGGATGACGGCCAGATAGTGCGGGACCGCGAGCTCGTATTTGGCCATCTGGGCGTAGGTGGAACCCAGGTTGACATGAGCCGCTATGAACTCGGAATCAATTGCTGCGGCCCTCTCAAAATGCTCAATGGCGAGAGGAACCTGACCGCTGCGCTTGTAGGCCGTCCCAAGATTGTTGTGAACCTCCTTTGAATTGGGTTCAATCTCTAGAGCGGCCAGATACTCGGCCACAGCGCGATCGTATTGCTCCATGTCCGCGAACGTAACGCCCAGATTCAGCCTGGGCGCGACGTATGCAGGGTCGAGGCGCATCGACTCTCTGAAGTGCTTGACCGCTTGATCGAGGCTGCCCTTCCGACGGTATGCCTGGCCCAGGTTATTGTAAATCTCGGCCGGATTGGTCGCGCCTTTCAGAGCCTGCTCGTAAGACGAAATCGCCTCGTCAATTCGTCCGGCGTCGCTGAGCGCGTTCCCGAGGTTGTAGGCATAGACGCTCTCGTCAGGCTTGATCTCATGCGCCAACCGAAGGGCCTCGACCGCCTCGACGTTTCTGCCCAGCCTCCTGTAAAGGACGCCCAGCTGATTGCTGTAATCCGCCTGATAAGGGTTGAGCTCCCGCGCGGCCTTGAACTCCTGTATCGCGTCATCGATCATTCCTGCATCAGCGTATTCATCCCCGACCTTCGCCCGCATGAAATCGACCTGGCGGCCGGCGCGCGCCGCCAGGGCTAGTTCCCTCTTCCAACCGCTTCTATCTCCGCGCATCAGGTGGTGTCTTGCCAGATGGAAGTGGTAACCGGAGGCGATTTCCTGCGCGAGAATCCGTTTGAATATCCCCAGATCGTCAATGCCCTGAAGTTCATAAAGGCCCCAGACAGGACCTGCGGGCCTTGCAGTGTCGCCGAGGCCGAACAGAACGCCCACCGGCTCCGCATCCTGTGCCCATGAGCCGAGCTGCTCATCGGGCGTAAAGCCGAAAAAGCAGGCGTCGTGGGACCCGCAGACTTGCTCGATCTTCGGCTGCTGATCGCCGCGCCTGAAACCCGCGAATGACCTCAGCGCTATCGCTATGTCCCCATAAGCATCGTAAAGCGAAACATCAGGGCGGCATCGCTCCACTGACTGAAGAAAGAGGAGGGAAAACATCTGGTTGTCGCCCTTGGCGAAGAGCGCTGCGCCGCGCGGAAGTGGCGTGAGCAGGTTTCGGGCATAGTTATATGCAAGGTAATCCTCAGAACGATCGTTTGGGTAGTAGTTGGCGAGTATCCCGACCACAGCGACACACACTGTGGTGGCCAACGCGGAGCGAGGGGCCTTTCGGACGATGCGCGTGAGACCATGGGCGAAGAGTAAGATGAGCACCAAATACGACGGATACCCGAAGCCGGTCGCCTGAAGCGGCACGGTGTTGATAAACAGAATGTAAAGGACGTTCAAGGCGATTGCCAATACGGCCGCGATGACCAATCGCCGACGCCGCCTGAGCGACCACAGCCCCCAAAACGCGATGACAAGAAAGACTGGTGTGGCCGACCCGTATTGCCCAGCGAAGAGCTTGACCACAGACGCGAATCGCTGCCCAGGGCTTTCATATCCAGTCGTCAGTATCGCCTTGCCTCGATGTTCAGCAGCGCCAACGTGGTAGATGATGCCTTCGAGCGTGTCCGGGTCGCTCCAGTTGATAGCGGGGTGGCTCGCTGCGCGGATCGGCAGATACACGTAGCAAGAAAGGCCGCCAACAAGAAACATGAAGCACACGAGAATCGCTCTGGGGCTCTTGATGCGCCTGTGCCCCCACAACACACAGATGATCGCGGGAATCATCATAACGAGCGAGATGTGGTTGCCGAGCGAGAGACCGAATATGAATGAAGAGCAAAAGAGCCATCGCAGGTCGTGGTTTGTGAGAAACCGAGCCAGGGCGTAGGCCAAAACTGAGAGCGAGAGAAGGTAAAGCGTATAAACCTCGGCGTCCGACGCCTGCCACCAGACCGTGGCCGAGATGGACAGCAGCAGGGCGGCTATCGCGGCCGGGAATACTCGTGCCGAGAGGGTGTGAACCGTCAGGAAAACGAATATCGACGCGAAAACGGCGCAGACCGCGGACAGGAGGTTGACCCGAAACGCCGGGTTGCCCAGACCCAGGAAGCCAAATGTTCGTCCAAGCAAGGAATAGACCGGGTAGCCCGGATTGTGGGCGATGCCCAGCGACCAGGCCGACGTAATGAGCTCGCCGCTGTCGCCCGTGTGAACCGACGGCGATAGCGTCGAGAGAAGAAGAAGAAACGTCAGGCAGGATACCGCAAGCAGGGCAAATGGCGCCAAACGGCTCTTTTCTAGCACCACATTCCTACCAAGTGAGTGCCTACCAGGGGCTTTATTCAACCCTATACATCACCGCAGCAGCAGTCGCGATCAGGGTGCCGTCATCCCTCCGCGCCTCGGCCTTCACCTCGACCAACCGGCCGCGCCGCCGCAGGAGTTTCGCTCGGAACTCTAGCTGTTCCCCCACCAGCGCCGGCTTGATGTATCGAACGTCAAGTCTCCCTGTTACTGCGCGGATGCCCAGATGATGAACGAGCTTCGCCGCGACCTCGTCCAAGACGACAGCTGTTATCCCGCCGTGAACGATGCCCGCCCAACCCTCGTGATTATTGCCCGGCGTGAAATGCGTCCACGCCGCCTCGCCATCCTCCGAATACTCGAACGATAGATGAAGCCCCTGCGGGTTCTTCTCGCCGCAGGCAAAACAGTTGTTATCGTCCGTGACCTTGACCAATTGACGCCTTCAAGGCTGCTGGGTCTGCGTCAACAAGCTGGCTTATGCTGATTCAACCAGTTAGTAAGCTTCTTTGCCAACGGCGGGATCAGCCCAAACTGCAGGATCATTCCTGGAATACCGGCTAAGAGAACAGAACCCATATAGGCGAGCAGCGGCTTCGGCAACAACAAAGCAGCCCCAATGAACAGCACGACGCGGCCGGTTATCATGGCCGCGATCAGAGAGGCCCAAAGATTCCTAGCCCGCCCTTGCACAAGACCTGCGATCAGGCCGTACGTGGCGATCTCGATGACGAGAATCGGTAACGAGGCGCCCGAGGGCAATCCCGAAAGCAGACAGCTCACGATTGGGCTTGCGGCGCCCACCACGAGGCCGGCACGCCATCCCAGCACCACCCCGGCCGTGAGCGCAAAGAAATGCATCGGCAGCAGAGCGCGGCCAAGATGGACGCCGAAGTGGTGTGTGGCAAGCGGAATCGCCACGCTGGCAACGGTGAACGCGGAGATGAAAAGAGCCAATCTGACGGGCCCAACATGAGCCTGTGTTATATCATTCCCTGAATAGATTCTCGCAAGTGCCGACATTGCCGTGTCTTCCTTTCACTTTGTGAATTAGAGTCTTGTGCATTCGATCATAGAATAAGCTGACGCCCAAGCGGATGTAAAGCCTCGGATCCCACAAATCAGATTGGAAGCAGGTGATCTGGGCACTGACCGCGGTTCCGCTCTGGCACAAGCACTCTTGCCCGAAAGGGAGTACCACCGGGAGCCACAGGCGCCGCCTGACGCGTTCAATAGAGCAAAATACACCTCTTGATCCCTACGTGCTCGTTGGGTTTCACCCACGGTTACACATCTTAATCGCCTTCGCGGACTGGAAGCTCCGGGGCGGACGGACGCCAAAGCACCGTCAAGCGCAGGAACACACCGGCATTGGACGCGCAGGCAATCGCCTTTGGAGACGCCAAATGGCCTCGAACCCCGAGGCCGGTGAAGCCCAATCTGATTCTTCGGGTTGGGAATCGTTGACAAGCTGAATGAGGCCGTTATCATTACATTGACTAGGAATTGACTCCTAGCGTGACTGGTGGGAAATGCGAAGGGGCACCTGCAACCAAAGTTCTCTGGGAGGGAATAGAAATATGAAAAAGGCGCTTCTTCCGATGGCCGCTTTGATGGTGGCCACAATGCTTCTAGCAGGTTGTGCGGGCGTTATGACTCCCGCTGTTGGCTTGTTGTACTCCGAAGTCAAGGGTCCCCATGCGGTAACTGGCAATGCAGGCTACTCAAAGGTCGGAACATCGGTTTGCACCTCGATTCTGGGGTGGGTTGCGACTGGTGATGCCAGCATCAAGGCTGCCATGGAGAACGGTGGAATCAGCCAGATTCACCACGTAGATTACAAGTGCGAGAACATTCTTGGGATCTACGCCAAGCTGACGGTTATTGTTTACGGCGAGTAGTCAATTAGTATAGGTTGCAGGTGCTGTCGCTCCCCCTCCTAACCTTCTGAAACGTTTGGCCCCTGGCGCCGCGTGCGGTAAGCACAGAAGCGTCAGGGGTTCTGACTTTTATCGGACGGACATCGGGCGATTCCCCGCGTTTGGCCGGACCATTTCGATCTCGAACGTCTTTGACCTCTCCAGGCGCCGGGCGAGAGACCGAACAGTGAAAAAGCTGACCAAAAGGCCCAGCCCCACGCCAATGAGTAGGCCAGTCGAAAGCGAAAGCAAACCGGTTTCCTTGGCGACGACGTGCCCCACGACTGCCAGTGCAATGACGAAGCAAAGAGGCAGGAGATACATGAGTAATGAGCCGCCGATGAGTGAGGACGATTTCATAACGAGCTGAACTTCCTGACCTGCTTCCGCGCCTATTGTGTTCTTCACGAGTATCTCATTCGTCTTCTCGTCGAACGGGTGGCAGATGCCTCGCGCAGAGCACGTCGCGCACGCCTCTGACCTCGTTGTTCTCACCCTCGCCATGGGCCCTTCAAGACATACGACGTATCCTTTCTCGACGATCTCTCCGGTCATTCTTATGGCATTTTCCGGTCAACACCCATCTGAGAAAACAAAGGAGATCAAGGTGCGAATGCTGCTCAACCCTCGCTCTTGGGATCGGCGGAGGTCTCATCGGTGGCGGGTCTCGCGTTCGACGGAGCGCCAGGACCGCCTCCGGGGACTTTGAGCAGGAGGAATCTGAGGACCTCGTCCCTTCGTTCAGGGATTCTCAAGAAAATCCCACGAAAGTTCTCGAGCCGGTTCGGCGAATCAAATGGCGAGAGGAATGCGCCGCTTCTATCCCGGTAGACCTTCTTAAAATCGGCCCAGTTCTTCTTCTGAGTGGTCAGGAACCGTTTGATGACGATGTGGTCGTCAAAGAGCTCATAGTAGGTTGGAACGAAATACGCGGAAAGGGAGAAAAAGAGCATTATCCCCGCGATAACGACCCAGTAGGGGCTGTGGAACCAGTAATAGACACCCGTTAAGATGAGGCCGAGCAGCACGATGACCCCCACAGAGGTCAGTGGCCTTTCAACAAATGGAAACGTGGACCAGGTTATCCTGGGCTTCTCCTCTTGCGCCTCGCCGCGCGCCATGGACCATCCTCGCCTTTTACGAGACCATCAAATGTGCTGAGAGAGCCTCAAGCACCGGCGGATCGCCAGACAAGGCGGAACTCGCAGCCGATTCAGTGGTAAACCCGGCCAGCGTATTTGAGAATGACGAAGATCACTATCAGTGCCACGCTTACGATCACGCAGCCGGCGATAATGCCCAGAGGGATGTTCTTATCCTCGGTTATCTGCCTGTCAAAATCGTACGGCGTGATAAACTCAAATACCTTGTAGCCAATCCCGAGAAGTCCGAACCCAACGAAACAGTAAAGAACAGTCGAGACAATGTTGACTATTCCCCAGCCTACGTAACTCCACATTCAGCTATCCTCCGCTCTGAGTAATGGATTCAATCACAGATTCACAAGAGCATTCCACGCGAAGATTGCAGAGATCGCCTCTCATTGTCAAGCCCGGCGGGGACAGTTCCCGCGAAGCGGAAACGGGCGAATCCTCCTTCGCCGAAAGCTACTGCGGACGAGAAAGGACGAGATTACGTACTGCGCCGAGGAGCGTTGAGGATGGCCAGGGCAAGAGCCAAGGACCGGCTCGGCTACCATGACGGCGTGATTCGTTGAGGTATTTGTGCCCGCGCCCTATTCTGGTGCGTGATTATGAAAGAAAAGGCTGAGCGTCGGTGGTTCTGGTTTGCCTGCTGCCTGTTTCTGGTGTGCACGTTCGTGTTCCTGTATCCCTACTCATTTGACCCGGCGCACACTGTGAGCGACGCAGGCGACCCGCTTCTGAACATCTCGACGCTGTGGCGAGTCCAGCAGCACCTGGCCAAAGGGGAGATACTCGACATCTACGAGGCGGATTACTTCTACCCGCGCAAGAACGTCCTCGCGTACTCGGAGATCATGCTCCCAACCGCAATAATCGCCTGGCCCGTCGCGGCGATCTCGGATAATCCCGTCTTGGCCTACAACTTCTCCTTTCTGCTGGCCTACTTCCTGACGGCTCTCTTCACCTTTCTGCTCGTGAGGCGCCTAACGGGCTCGCCGGTCGCGGGAATCGTCTCCGGCCTCCTCTTCGCTTTCTGCCAATGGCGCCTCCACCGTCCGGCTCACATGCAGCTTTTAACGAATCAATGGACGCCCCTGATGATGCTCTTTTTGCACAAGTTCTGGGAAAGCCGCCGGCTGAGGCACGTCATTCTGGCGGGCGTCCTCTTCGCGGTCCAGACGATGAGCTGTCTCTACCTGGGCCTCATCTTCTCTGTCGCTGTCGCCATCGCGCTAGCGACGATCTGGCTCTCGCATTTTCATGATGACAGGGAAGCAGCCACGCCGGCTGCCGCTGGAACGCCGATGAAACGCAAGCTTCTACTCGCGGTCAGAACTGCACGTCCTGTTCTGCTTTTCGGCGGCGTAGCCTTCGGACTCCTTATCGGGCCACTACTGCCGTACACTAAGCTGTCCCCGACGCTCCAGAAGGCGCGGTGGGGGGGCGAGGGGGCAGATCTTCTCGGATATATTACTACTACAGAGCACGACTGGTTGTGGGGTTCTTTTGAGCCATTCATAGAAAGGGGTGAAAAGGTCCTTTTCCCCGGCGCGTTGGCGATCGCTCTCGTCTGCGCCGGATGGGTACTGAGGAGACGTTACTCATCGGCCTCCAACTCCGCAGCGCAAGTCTCTGAACGTGTGGCGGAGCGCTGCTTCAGGGCGATTATCGTCATAAATCGCATCTGCCTGGGGATTATCGGCCTCGTGATGGTGTGCAGGATTCTCGCCGTGAACGTGCGCGGCGTCAACCCCGGCTTCATTCCGCTTGCCTGGCCCGTTCACATTGCACTTTTCTCTTGGATCGTGATGATCGTGGTTCGCAAGCTGAAAACTGGTCGTTTCATGCCTCGCATGGCCGATCGCGAGGCGCTTTATCTCGTGATCGCCGTGGCCGGGCTGATGCTATCGCTCGGGGCCGAGATGCGAGCAATGTATTACTCCTACGGGATGGGCCCATTTGAGGTCCTTGCGTGGGTGCTTCCCCCTTTCGGCGGGATGCGAGCGATTGGTCGTTTCGGTGTGCTGTCTCTGTTTGGCTTCTTTGTGCTGGCCGGCTTCGCAACTGAGAGAATACTGAGATTCGCATCGAGCAAATGGGGCGAGCGCCTCCGGCAGCGCATCTCGTGGGCAATCGTCATCGCCTTGGTCACCTCTTGCTTTCCTTTGCTGACGTTCCCAAGCTACTACGCTTTGGAGGCCTCAAAGCAGCCAGCTGAGTACAAGTGGCTTGCTGAGCAGCCTGGGAAGAAGCTTGTCATCGAGGTCCCGGCTCACTTCTGGATAGACCCCGAATACATGTATTATGCGCTCTTTCACGGCAAGAGCCTCGTCAACGGCTACAGCGGGTGGATTCCGCCGGAATACGACCTGACGAGGGAGGTTATCGGGAAGTTGTTGCCTTCTAGATGGTCCGAAAAGCTCCTGGATGAAATCGGCGTGGACTATATCCTTTTTCATCCCCACAAGCTCAAGGAAGACCCTTATTCGGACCAGCCCAAAGCTGAAGATGTGAGGCGGAATCTTGCGGTCAACGGGCTTAAGGGATTCCACCTCATTAGGCGATTCGAGAATTGCATTGTCTTTCAGACGGATAGAGCGCAGAGCGGCTTGCCGCTCGGCCCTCTTCAGGCAAGTCGAAGATTTCTCTTCAGAGCGCGCTTCGGTCAGCCGGATTTCAAGCCGGAAGCGCTTCAGTTAGATTACAGCGGCATTAAAACGGCGGAAGCGCCGTTGAGAGGGGAGATCGAGATACTCTTGGACGAGCCAACAGCAATAAGTGGAGTCCTCGTGGACCTGGGAAAGGGCATCGACACAGCTTACCATACGCCGTTGAGAGTCTCCTTGCGCAGGCCAAGCATGGAGTTCCGGGAGGCGCCACTGAAACCGGAGCTGTCCCTGAACGCCTATCGAACGGCGCTTTACGGCGAGCAGTTCAAAAGCATCTGCGAATACTCCTTTCCTGAGACGGAAGTTGATGGAGTCAGAGTCAAGTTGGACATCAGCAAGAGCTGGGGCACAATGTCAGGAGCCACCGTGTGGGGCTTCGCCATGCGCACCGGAGAGGTCAATCAATCCAATGAATGGGATGATCTGAGATGATCCATCGAGTTGCTGTCTTCGTGAAGTCCGGAACGGCTGCTAGGCTGGCCCTTGTTGTGTCCGCCACCGTCATGGCCGCGTTGTTTCTCGCTCTGATCGCAATCATGATCATCTACCGCTCCGGGACCGAGAACGCCCTGATCGCCTATCTTACCCCGAGGTACTACCGACTCGTGTGGGGACTCTTCGCATCGGTCGTTCTCACAGCCTTTCTGGCCACCCGCCTCGATGGAGTTCAAGGCGTTGAAACGCCTCGCTACAAGAACATCGCACAGCAGATATGTCTCGTCTGGTCCAAGATCGCGCTCTCCTCCCCCATCTGGTTGAGAGTTCCGCTGATGATCGTTCTCATGGGTGCATTCGTTCTTCTCATTCCCCAGCCTAAACACGAAAGAATGAAATACGAGCAAGCGATTATGCCTTTTGAGATCGCGGGCGCCCCGCAGCTGATTGCGGAGTCACGAGGCGCGAACGCGACCGGTTTTTCGCGAGTCCGGCTCTCAGACAACGTGATGTATGCGTGGGACTATGGGTACAAACTCTGTGCCATTGATGCCAGGACCGGCCGTGTTATTTGGCATGGCTTGGTGGGCTATGGCAACATTGCCGAGGCGAAGTTCCTGCCGCGAGACGTTGAGGGGTTCCGTGACGGCGTCATAGCCGTTGTGGTCCGGCATGACCTCTCTCCGGGGCTCGCCACCCCAGAACTCGAGAGAGCTCTGCGATTGCTGGGATCGACGGTATCCGACCGAGAGCTCGGCAAAAAGGGATATGTCCTCATATCTGTCAAGAAGGCGGGACGGTTTGTGAAGATTACAGAAGTTAGCGGGGATCACTGCGTTGTGGCGATCGATCCCAATCTCGCAATGAGGGCGTATTTCCTGCTGAGAACGCTTCTGCCCGAGATCAACGTTGCGGCCTTGATCGCCATTCTTGTGCTTCTGATCGCCGCTTTCGCAAGAGCCAATCATTCCGTCAAGTGGTCCGACGCGTTCAGATATGGCCTCTTGGCCGGCCCTGTCGTTGGCTGTGCGGTTCTTTGCCTCAGGCACTTGGGCGCATCTCTCGTTGTCCTGGCGGGCCTCGCCGCTCTTCTCGGCTCCTATCTGTGGTACCGAGACGCGTTCACTAGCAGAAAAAAACTCGTGTTCAAGACAGCGACGGTCGCTATCGTCCTCGTCATCCTTACGTATCCGGACTTCCTCGCCAGAAATTACGCGTTCGTTCGGCTGCTGGCGCTATCCATCACGATGTATCTGGCGTGGAAGACTTATACTGTGCTGTTTGGTCAGAAGGCCGCCCTCAGCTTCCCGCTTTTCGCATTCATCGCGACGCGCGTCCCGCTGGTCATAATCGCCTATATCAGCAACCTGTATCTTCATGTCGGCCGGTTGTCAGCATGGCGTTTGGCAACACGGTGGGACGCCGGCTATTACCTGGATATCGCCTGGTCAGGCTATCATCTAAGAGCCACTGGGTGCACTGCTCCCTTTTTCCCCTTCTTCCCATTCCTGATACGAACGATGAGCCCTCTGTTCGGAGATCCCGTGATCACGGGGACAGTGGTCGCGAATCTGGCGTTTGTTACGTCGCTGTGTCTCCTTTATCATCTGGCGAAGAAGAACCTAGGAATCTCCGTTGCTGAGCGATCAGTTCTCATTCTGGCTGTCGGGCCGGCCTCGTTCTTCTTCTCCGCGATTTACTCTGAATCAGTATTCTTGCTCTGCTGTCTCGCGTTCTTTATTCTCGCCTCGAACAGGCGTTGGTTTCTCGCCGGATTATGCGGGATGCTAGCGGCACTGACACGGTCTGTCGGTCTTGTCCTGGCCGCGGCAGGCATTTGGGAGTATTTGCGTGACGCGAGATTCAAGTTCAGGAGAGTGCGACCAAGTATCGCCTGGCTCTTGCTCATCCCGCTCGGCTGTGGGCTACTTGGTTTCGTGCTATACGGTGCAACGGGAGACTTCGCGGCAAATGTAACATCACAACAGCCCTGGGGCAGGCAGCCGGGGCAGAATCCATTCGCAGCCCTCAAACACCACCTCATGGACGCCAATCTCAACCTCGACTCACTTGGCGTCTTCATGCTTCAATTTCACTTCGCAAACGCGCTTCACGTCCTCGCCACTTTCTTAGCGCTTATTGCTGTCATCCCCATCGCTCGCGGCCTCGGGGTATCGTACGCGTTGTTCACGGCTCTCGGAGTAATCTTGCCGCTTTCAACTGGCACGACGGATTCAATGCTAAGGTACACACAAGCGCTATTTCCAATCACGATGTTGTTAGCGCTCAAGAGCCAAAACCCGAGTGTCTATAGGGCTCTTCTGATTAGTTTCGCGCTGCTAATGATGTTCTTCACGATTCTCTACGTCAACGGCCTTGTTATGGCCTGAATCATATCTGGCAGCCACGCGGTCTCTTGATTCCAAGAATGCAGCATCACGAATTGCCTTAATCACTTGACGTCATGGTAGCTCGGACGGAGAATCAAAACATCTAACACTCACGTGAGGCATTTGTGAGGTAATGATAGAATGGCGACTTGGAAGGGCAAAGCGATAGGAGCAGGCATCGGCCTGTTCGTTTTTGGGCCGCTGGGGGCGATCATCGGCGCCATCATTGGGCACGGATACGATGAGAAGGCCAATAGGAGGGCGGCGTTAGAAGGCCAGGGACGTCCGGGCTCTGACCCGTGGGCCGGACAGACACACGCCTACCAACAGGCGCAGCGCAGAAGGCCGCGCCGGACTTACGACCGCGTCCGCGACCTATCAAACGACGACAGGCAGCTGATCTTCGTTACCAATCTCGCCACGCTGCTCGTCTCCGTCGCAATGGCCGATGGCGTGTTCCGACCCGAGGAGGAGCGCTCGATCCTATCGTTCTTCAAGCGGAACGGTTTCGCCGGCGGCGACCTCAACCTGATCAGACGGATTATGAAGGAGGTTGCGCATCAGAAGCCCGACCTCGCCGGCGTCTGCAGCGAATTCAGCCGAATAGCAAAGCGTCACGACCGACTGCTGCTGCTCAGGACGCTCTATGTGGTCGCGATGTCGGACCGCGAGTTCCATCCCGAGGAGCAGCGCGTGATCAACACGATAGCAAAACACCTCGGAATCTCGGACAGCGAGAAGAGATCAATAGCGTCAGAGTTCGTCTCGGACGAGGACCGCTACTATCAGGTGCTCGGCGTGTCGAAACACGCGACGGACGAGGAGATCAAGAAGGCGTATCGCGAGCAGGCGGGCAAGTATCACCCCGACCGGGTCTCGCACCTGGGCAAAGAGTTCATCGAGCTCGCCAACCAGCGATTTCAGGCAATCAACGAGGCGTATCAGCATCTCTCTAAGCGACGGTGAAGATGCTGAGTTGGCACTTGCCAGTTGGCGGTTCGCAGTCAGCGACGGAGTTCTGCGTAGGGGCGCGGTCTCAGACCCGCCCGCCTATGTCAATCCAGTCGAATACCCCAACCTCGATGCGGCAATCAATTAGAACGGGCGGGTCTTCAGACCGCGCCCCTACAGACCAACAACGAATCGTGACCTAGCCTGCTGACGTTCGCGCGATGCAATCATTTTCGCCTTGTGGCAGGCGGCAAGAATCGGGATTAGAGCCGCAAGATCGATGAGCGAGAACTTGAGACCTTGGCCCTTTGTCAGGGTCTGCGAAAGCCGGCCGAAGAAGAAGCCGACCCTCCTCCAGAACGTCGTGTAGTGGCTCTCGATCGGCACGTCGTTCCGGACCTTGGGCAGCTGCGTGAAAAGCTCGTACCGATACAGTGTCCGCATGAGCGACTTGAACGTGTCGGTCTTGTGATGATCGACGATGGCCGCCGGCTCATAGACCAGCCTGTAGCCCACCTGACGCAGCCTGATGCTCACGTCGTGGTCCTCGCCGTTCGACCTGAAGAAAGGATCAAAGCCCGACACCGCTTCGAGCGCTGATCTGCGATACGAACAGCAGAGCCCAAAGAGGACCTCAGCGTCCTCAATTAGCTCGTCGCCCAACGTCTGCGCCGCCGTATGCTTTCGCCAAAGATCGTAGATGTTCTCGATGCGCGCCTCGACCGCGCTCCCGCCGACGCCTGCGACATCATTTGAGTCGTAATGCTGCAAAAGCCGCTCTATAAGGTCCTCGTGCGCGGCCGTGTCCGCGTCCAAAAAGACGATTATATCGGCGTCCGTGTGACGCCACAGAAGGTTCCTTGCGGCAGAAAGGCCGACGTTCTCGCCGGGCGAGATGACCTCCGCGCCCGCATACGCCGCGATAATGGCGCTGCCGTCCGTCGAGCCATCATCGGCGACGATTACCTCATCAGGTCTTCTGGTCTGCGAATTGAGTGAGCTGACGCAATTGCCAATCGTGCTGGCCGCGTTGTAGCACGGGATGGCTGCGGCAACTTTCAGGTGTTCAGTTTCAGCGCTCACCTGATTACAGAGGCCTTCCTATAGGTTGGGATTGGGTGTTGTAGGGGCGGCTCACGAGCCGCCCTAGTCTGATCAAGTACGGATGTTAAGGGCGATTCGTGAATCGCCCCTACACGTCGGCGATGCCGATCCGGAGCTGCAGCTCGGCCATGAAACCAGAGCCAAACCCTCATAGCACCAGTGTCCTCCGCTTGAAACTGCCATAGAGCTTGCCCAGCGTCAGCGCCGAGAAAGCGACCGTGTCAAAGATCGGCAGCAGCGCCTCGAACTTCGGCCTCCGCACGATGGGCGCGACGAGGCTCTTCAGAATGCTCTCGACGAGGAACACGTGCTCCTTCCAATCGAACCTGAACCTGCTCCCGAAAAGACGATGATGTCTTGCGAAGAGCGAGGCGCGGCCGAAGCCGTATTCGAAGGACTGCGAATAAAGCCCGAGCAGGTTCGACCTGTGCTTGTGGACGACGACCGCGTCGGGACAAT
>CAYZPW010000022.1:33574-41587 GCA_964480475.1 uncultured bacterium
TGCGCCTCAACCCTTCCGCCCACGATGGCTGGGCCATCCGTTGGCAGTTGGCCGCCAAAAGGTTCGCCGGACGGCGAATTGGCAGTTGGCGGCTTGTCCGCCATAGCCTGGGGCGACGGCGGATTGAGGGCTGATGAATCAGAGACGTTCAGGGAATCGACGAGGCGCGAAAGCCAGTCGGGCCGGGGTATGCAATCGGCGTCAGTGAAGGCGATTAGGTCGTGCTCGGCGAACTCAATGCCCGTGTTTCGGGCCTGATACGCGCCCTGCTTCGGCTCAAAGACGACGTCTATCCCCCGAAATCGCTGCAAGATATCGGACGTGTTGTCGGTCGAGTTGTTGTCAACGACGATGACCTGGACCCGGCGCCTCGGATAATCGAGCGCTAGCAAGGCCTGGACGCACTCGGCTATCGTACTCTCCCCGTTATAGACGGGCACGATAATGGATACGGGCGGCAGGTTCTTCTTCGGCATCAAATGCACTTCACCACAGAGACACAGAGACACAGAGAGGTCAAAGGACCAATCTCCTTATCCCGTCCTTTAGGACAGCAGTGTTGAAATTGATCAAAAGACCTGTTTTCAGACCGGTTAGTCTCAGATATGTCAGCAGCTGCGCCTCGTGAATCGACAGCAGCTTCTCCACAGTCTTCAGTTCAAGGATAAGCCTGTTCTCTACGATTACATCGACCCTATAGCCGACGTCAAGCTTCACATCCTTATAGACTACAGGCAGAGCAACTTGGCGTTGGACACTAAGGCCGGCTTGCTTCAGCTCCCAGCAAAGGCATTCCTCGTAGGCAGATTCCAGAAGTCCGGGACCGAGGTGTCGAAGCACCTCAATCGCCAGCCCAATAACCTTCCCAGTCAATGGGTCCCTCTGCGTCTCTGTGTCTCTGTGGTTCACACCCTCACCTCATAATCTCATCCACCACAGAGCCACAGAGTTACACAGAGAGAAAGCTCTTGGCAAATGTCACGCGCCTCGGCCAGGACCATATCTCCCGGATTGCCCCAATCCTCCGACCTCAGTGTTCTCTGTGTCTCTGTGGTGAATCATCACTAATCCACACGCTCAGTCAAGCGTTTCGTCGTGGCAAGAACAAGCTCTTGACACCGGTCAATCACACTGTTAGTTTCTAGATACAGTTTATTTGACAACCGCACTCAAGGGCGCTGGCTAATGCCGCCACAGGATTTTGACCTCAGGAAGATGAAGGTGAAGGGTCGCAAAGGCGAGGACTTCGAGATAAACCTGAGCAACCTCAAGCTGCCCAAGATTTCGCTGCGCTGGATTGTTCTCGCCGCAGTCGCAATCTGGCTGCTGACAGGGTTTTATATGGTGAGCCCTGGGGAGCAGGGCGTCGTGAGGCGATTTGGCGCCTACGTTTACAGCACAGAGGAGGGCCTTCGCTACCACCTTCCCTACCCGATAGAGGCCCTTGATAAAGTCAGCCTCACCGAGATAAGGCGCCTCGAGGTCGGCTTCAGGACGGTCCAGGGCGTTGCGCGAAACGTGCATCGAGAGTCGCACATGCTCTCTGGCGACGAAAACATCGTCAACGTGACGATGATCGTCCAGTATCGCGTGAACGACGCTTTTGCCTATCTCTTCAACGTGAAGGATCAGGTGGGGACTATCCTGGACGCGACTGAATCGGCGCTTAGGCAGGTTATCGGCATCCACTCCATCGACGACGTTCTGACGGCTGGCAAGCAGCAGATTCAGGACGAGACTCGTGAGAAGCTCGACGAGCTGCTCCAGTCCTACTCGCTTGGCGTTCACGTAACGGCCGTTCAGTTGCAGGACGTTCATCCGCCCCAGCAGGTCATTCATGCCTTCAAGGACGTTGCGAGCGCCAAAGAGGACAAAAGCAAGACGATCAACAACGCGCACGGCTATCGCAACGAAGTGCTTCCCCAAGCCGTGGGCGAGGCGGCGCAGATGGTCCGGAAGGCCGAAGGCGCAAAAGTGGATAGGATCAAGCGCGCAGAGGGCGACGTGCAGAAGTTCCTCAAGGTACTCGAGAAATACAGGATGGCCAAGGATGTTACGAGACGGCGACTCTACATCGAGACGATGGAGGAGGTTCTGCCGGCGGCAAAGAAGATAATCCTCACCGAGACGGGCCAGGTGAATCTGTTGAATCTTCTGTCGAGCGATTTTCAAACGCTTGCACCGAGCAAGAAGGAGGCGGGCGGCAGATGACAAAGAACGCTACTCCGATACCGAAGGGCCTGTATCTGCTTGGCGGGTTCATACTCCTGGCCATCGTCGTGAACATGATCTTCTTCACGGTCGATGAGACGGAGCAGGCGGTGATCCTCCAGTTCGGGAAGTTCGTGAGAGCGATTCGCGAGCCTGGGCTTCACGTGAAAGTTCCCTATCCGATACAGACGGTGCGCATTCTCGACAAGCGGATACTGGAGTATGACAGCGAGCCCCGCGAGATCGTAACGGGTGACAAGAAGACGCTTGTGATTGACAACTACGCCAGGTGGCGCATCTCCGATCCGCTGCTGTTCATGAAAAAGGTCGTGAACGAGGCGGGCGCCCAGACGAGGCTGGACGACATAGTCTATTCCGTGTTGCGCGTCGATCTTGGCAAGCGTGACCTCACTGAGATCGTATCGAAGCGCGCCCCAATAATGCACACCGTTTCCGAGGAATGCACGGCAAAGATGACGGAATTCGGGATTGAGATCGTGAACGTGCGTATCAAGCGAGCGGACCTTCCCGAGGAGAACGAGCGCGCAGTCTTTGAGCGAATGGAGGCCGAGCGGTCGCGCAAGGCGAAGAAGTATCGCGCAGAGGGTCGGCAGACGGCGACGGAGATCAGGGCCGAGACCGACAAGGAACGGACGGTCATTCTGGCCGAGGCCTACAAGCAGGCCAAGACGACCGAGGGCGAGGGCGACGCCGAAGCAACAGAGATATATGCTAAGGCATTCTCGCGGGACCCAGACTTCTATGAGTTCTGGCGGACACTTCAAGCGTACAAGCACACAATCGACGATAAAACCACGCTCGTCATCGACGCCAATTCGCCGTTCTACAAATACCTGCAAGGTACCACGCAAAAGTAATCAATTCATGCGGCTTCTGCTCGTCAACCCCCCCTCACTGAGCAAGAATCTCGCGCCCCTGCCGCCAGCAGGTCCCGCGTACATCGCATCCTTCGTCCGCCAACAAGGCCTCGACGTCGATATCCTCGACGCAACCAATCTCGGGCTTGACCACGCCCAGGCTCTCGCTCGGATACTGAGCACAAAGCCCGATGTCTTGGGCATCTCGGTCGTCTCCGGAACGCACAATTCTGCCGTGATGCTGGGTGAGCTGGTTCCTGAGGCGCTTCCTGATACGAAGATCGTCCTGGGCGGCCCGCACGTCCACTTCATGTATCAACAGATGATGCAAGACCACGAATGGATAGACTTCTGCGTCCGGGGCGAGGGCGAGCAGACGACGCTCGAACTGCTGTCCGCGCTCGAACGAGGCGCAGGCGCATCGGCTATCAAGGGGCTTGTTTTCCGTAGAAACGGCGAGGTTGTCATTAACCCAGATCGCCCTTTCATCAAGAACCTCGACAGATTGCCGTTTCCGGCGAGGGACCTGCTCCCAATGCACGTATATCACTGGCGGATATATGGCTTCACCCGGCCCGACGATCGCGTCGTAACGATCACCGCGACCCGCGGCTGCCCATTCCACTGCCATTTCTGCGCCTCAAGTTACCTCTGGAACGTGCAGCGGCGAAGGTCGGTCGAGAACGTGCTCGACGAAATCGGTGAATGCGCGAAAGAATACAACATCGGGATGCTCCTGTTCCCCGATGACTTGCTGCTGCTCAATGAGAAATGGGCGATAGAGCTTTGCCAGGGGATGATTGAGCGGGGCTACGACCGGTTCAAATGGGCCTGCACCGGAAGGCCGGGCGGCGTATCTGAGAGCGTCCTCGATTGGCTCCAAAAGTCCCGATGCCGCCTCATAATGTATGGCATCGAGTTCGGCAACCAACGGCTGCTCGACTTCTGTGGCAAGAAAACGACGCTGCCCGAGATAGAGGCCACTATTGCCGGGACGCGTGCGCGAGGGATTCTGACGATGGGCTTTTTCATGCTCGGCTACCCTACCGAGACAAATGAAACGATCGAGGCAACGATCAAATTCGCGAGGAGATTGAAGCTCGATTTCGCTGAGTTCAACTTGCCCAAGGCGCTTCCGGGCTCGCCGCTCTACGACTACTGCGTGGAGAGAGACCTGCTGATCGACACGAGCGACGAGAACTTCAACACCGTCTCCAGGCAGATGATAACACTCGAGAATGTGAAACCGGAAGAGCTCCAAATGCTCTATCGCAAGGCCCTCAAGAAGACTAGATACTCTCTGAGGGGCCGCCTCAAAAAGCTTAAGCGGCGCATCTTACTCGGCTGACTGGGGAAAGTGGGAACCACGAATGAACACGAATGAACGCGAGTAGAAGGAAGCTCGATCCCGTTTTTTGTGCCTTGGCAGTTCGTGTAGCTTGATCCACCAAGGCCACTAAGGAACACAGAGGGAATACAAGAAAGCTGAATCATTCGTGTTCATTCGTGTTCATTCGTGGTTTCCTCCTCGCTAACAACACGCTTGCAGGCGGCATCAACGCATATACAATGGTGGGACGATGAGGAAGGACGTTTTGAGATCAGTATTTGAGGAAGCGGTTGAGGCGGCTGCTCGTGAGCTCGGTTGGGAGCTTCCTGAAGGGCTCGAGATAACGTTCGGCGTGCCCAAGTCCGAGGAGCTCGGCGACTATAGCTGCAACGTCGCAATGGTTCTCGCCAAGAGACTCCGGGCGAATCCGAGGCCCATGGCGGAGGCCATCATCTCGAAGGTCAAGAGCGAATCCGGTAGCATCGAGCGGCTCGAGGTCGCCGGGCCGGGCTTCATCAACATCTTCCTGAAAGACGAGTGGTGGCAGGAGACCATCCGCGAGATACTCACCGACCGCTCCGATTACGGCAGACGGCAATGCGACGCGCCTCAGAGAATCCAGCTCGAGTTCGTCTCCGCCAACCCCGTCGGGCCACTCAACGTCGTCAGCGCACGGGCCGCCGCGCTCGGAGATTCGATGGCGAACTTGCTTCAGGCAAGCGGGCACACCGTCGAGCGTGAATACCTCGTCAATGACGCTGGGAATCAGGCCGTCATCTTCGGCAAGTCCGTCGCGTCCAGATACATGGCTCTCCTCGGCCGTGATTACCCCTTCCCCGAGAACGGCTATGTGGGCGATTACATCGAGGACGTTGCGC
This sequence comes from uncultured bacterium, assembly GCA_964480475.1. Taxonomy (GTDB): domain Bacteria; phylum B130-G9; class B130-G9; order B130-G9; family B130-G9; genus CAYZPW01. The sequence goes on from CAYZPW010000022.1 coordinate 38,872, forward strand.
AGAGCATATACCAGGAACACGGCAGCGATTTCGAGAACATGAATGACGAGACGGTCTTCGATCGCTTCAACAGACTTGCACTCAGTAGGATGATCGAATGCCAGCGGCGGACGCTCAGCAGTTACGGAGTGGACTTTGACGTCTGGTTCAGCGACCGGCGGCTGCGTGAGAAGGGCGCCCTCCCGCAGGTTATGGCCGTTCTGGACGATAGCGGAAAGGCATTCGAGTCAGAGGGCGCTAGATGGTTCAGGGCGACGGACTATGACGACAAGCGCGACCGCGTTCTGGTCAAGAAGGATGGCGAGGCAACGTATTTGCTCGGCGATCTGGCGTATCACAGGGACAAGTTCGAGCGCGGCTTCGACGAGTTGATAGTCATCTGGGGTCCCGACCATCAGGGACAGGTGAAAGGGCTTCTGGGCGGCGTCGAGGCGATGGCCTACGATCCCAAGAAGTTGAACGTCATCATCTCCGGCCACATAAGGCTGCTTCGGGGCGGCGAGGCGCTGGCGATGTCGAAGCGGGCGGGCGAGTTCATCTCGATGGACGAGCTATTGGCTGATGTGGGCAAGGACGCCGCGCGGTTCTTCTTCCTTTTGCGAGGCGCCTCAGCCCACCTGGACTTCGACATGGACTTGGCCAAGAAGGAGACGCCCGAAAACCCCGTCTATTACGTGCAATACGCCCACGCTCGCGTGTGCAGCATCTTCAAGAAGGCCGGCGAGAAAGGCGTGGAATACAACGATGACCTCCTCGCCGCCGACCTGTCTCTGCTCGACGCGGACGAGGTCCGCATCGCCAAGCGGCTCTGTCGATTCCCTGAGACAATCGAGCGCTCGGCCGCCAAGCTCGAGCCGCACAACCTATGCTACTACCTGATCGACCTCGCATCCGATTTCCACAGCTACTACAACAAAACGAAGGTCCTGACCGACGACCCAGACCTCACAACGGCACGCCTCGCCCTCTCCGCCGCCGTCCGCCAGGTCATCGCCAACGGCCTCGCTCTCATAGGCGTCTCCGCCCCCCAGGCGATGTAACCGCGCCTCGGAACAGTGTTGCGTAGGGGCGCGGTCTCAGACCCGCCCGCTCTAATTGATCGCCACATCGTAGCTCCAGCATCCGATATGCCGATGGGCTAATCATCCAGATTGAAGTGCTGTTTCAATCGCTCCAGAGTGAAGCGGTTTCTCAGGCGGCAGGCCGTGTTCTGGTTGGCGAACATGCCCTTTTCCCAATAGGCTTCCTCTGTTGGCAGCGTTTTCAACCAGTCCACCCGGACAAGATGCTCGCAGCGATCCGGATCATCAAGGTCGTGCTCCATATTCTTGGCCTTGAGCTGGGCTTCGAGGATCGGCGTCTCGCGTCCATCGACCTTGACCACAAACTCCGTAACAGGCTGGATCTCTTCTTCGACGATACCCACACCCACGTAGCCGGTGTGTGGAATTAAGGCAGACACACGAGCGCCTTGGAAAAGATTACGGAAGGGGCTAATGAACCGTTTCCCACCACCAGCAGCAACAAACCCATATCTGCGGCAATCATCCCAGGCGTGGGTTTCATCGTCCTCCTGGGTCACGTAGAAATCGTGACCGTTCCAGGGCTCGACCGCTCCTCTCCCAGACCTCGCACCGGCCTCGGCTGGGTCGATGAGCCAGGTGCGTGTCAGGTATTCGTGGTCCCCATCCTTGAAATAACGGAAGAAGACAGCGTTGATGGGAACATCATAGTTGCTGGAAAGGTAGTTAATGATGCGCTCGCTGGCCGGGTCTAGTTCTGTGGCGACGAGGACCAGTTTGTGGCTCTCGTTCAATTTCTCAGGTGCGTTCGTGCCGAAAGCTTCCGCAAAGCCTTCCTCAAACTGCTTCTGGTTGTTCCTGTCCAGGTAGATCGCCGCGATTTCCCCATATGAGAGCGTCTGGACCCACGAAGCGTAGTCGAGAAGCTGCGCCACGACCTTACGCGGCGTGCGGGCACGCTTGAGCTCAATGACAGTCAAGTTACCCTCGCCGTCCATTGCAAGGATATCAATCGATTTCCCATGCACCGTAGGAACCTGCCGCCCGATCATCATTAAGTCAGGCGACAGGATGGAAATGTCCCTCGTAAGTACATCTTCAAGTCTCCGTTCTGACCTGATTGACGAGAATTCGACCCGTTCTATCTTCTTTCCTAATCGCCAAATCCCCACTTCTATGGGCATCTTCCCTTCCTTCCTTTGCTACCAGACAACTGTAAGTCAAAAGGCACCTTGACCGCACCCGAATGGAGTTGCCACTTCCAACATAATACATGTCGCCCCACGACACTGCAAGCGGCCAGGAATGAAGAGTTCTTGTAGTAATTCGCCTTTTGCACCTCTGTTCCGCTGCTTACGCGCTGACCTTCAGGGAGGGTGTCCTGCAAAAAGCCCCGCAATCTGACGGGGATAAACTAGCTGGTTTTAAGGGACGTTTGAATGCCCCAACGGGGCATAACATGAGTAGCCGTAGGTGTTAACCTACGGATGGAAATGGACGAGAAGCTAATTGCCCCCCGAGGCCTCGGCTCTTTCATTGCTCGCGATGGGGTCCGCTGACAGGTCGAGCGGCTTTTCAAAGCGGCGGGCGATGCCGGCCACGTATTTGGGGTTGCGCTCGATCATGACGAAGTCGCGGCTGAGGGCCTTGGCGACGACGCCGGTTGTTCCGGTGCCGGCGACGGGGTCGAGGAT
>CAYZPW010000023.1:0-41051 GCA_964480475.1 uncultured bacterium
CGCCGGTTTTTGCCATGGAGAGATACGTTTTGCTGCCCTGGGAGATCACGGGACCAGACGCAGCCATATCGAAGAGAGGGAGCGATGCCAGAAGTTAAAGCGATCGGACGTGTAGAGATTGACAAAGAGGGCTGCAAGGGCTGCGAACTGTGTATTGGGGCCTGCCCGAAGGATGTCTTGGCAATGTCCACCAAGATAAACTCGAAGGGCTACTTCTACGCCGAGGCGGTTCATCCCGAGGATTGCATCGGATGTGGTCTATGCGCGATTTCCTGCCCGGACGTGGCCATAGATGTATATAAATAGGCACGAAAACCTGCGAATCCTTGGTTTCACAGTGAACCCTCAATAATAAAAGGGATTGGCTATATGGCTAAAATACTGATGAAAGGCAACGAGGCGCTTGCGGAGGCGGCGATAATAGCCGGTTGCAAGCTCTTCTTCGGGTATCCGATAACGCCGCAGAACGAGATACCCGAATATCTTTCGCGACGGCTTCCCCAGGTCGGAGGCTGCTACCTTCAGGCCGAGAGCGAGGTCGCTGCGAGCAACATGCTATATGGGGCGGCGGGTGTTGGTGAGCGAGTTTTCACGTCGTCCTCCGGCCCTGGCATCAGTCTGATGTCCGAGGGCTTGTCCTACATAGCGGGGGCGCAGCTTCCTGTTGTCGTTGTCAACATCGTCCGAGGCGGCCCTGGGCTGGGAGGCATACTCCCGGCTCAGTCGGACTATTGGCAGGCCACGAGGGGACTAGGTCACGGCGACTTTAGAATACTGGTCTTGGCGCCCTCGACGGTTCAGGAGGGGGCGGACCTGATCATGGACGCCTTCGATCTGGCCGACAAGTATCGGAACCCGGTCATGGTCTTGGGCGACGGATTGATCGGCCAGATGATGGAGCCGGTAGAGTTCAAGGAGAAAAAGAAGGCGAAGCTGCCGCCAAAGACCTGGGCAGCAACAGGCTACAAGGGCGATAGAGAACGGAGCATCATCAACTCGCTGTATCTCGACCCATTGGAGCTCGAGGCGAACAGCTGGCAGCTGAAGGCAAGATACGACGCGATGGCGAGGGACGAGCTCCGCTGGGAGCTGTTCAACTGCGACAGGGAGTATGAGGTTCTGATTGCGGCATACGGTTCGACGGCCAGGATATGCAAGACAGTGATAGAGATGCTCAAGAAGCGAGGGATTTCGGTAGGCCTGTTCAGGCCCATAACCCTCTTCCCGTTCCCATGCAAGCAGCTTCACGATGCGGCTCAAAAAGCCAAATCGGTTTTTTGCGTAGAGATGTCAACCGGGCAGATGGTTGACGATGTGAAGATAGCGCTCGAGGGGACAAGGCCGGTTCACTTCTACGGCCGGACCGGCGGGATAATCCCAACGCCTGACGAGATCATCAAGCAGATTGAGAGAATTATAAAGGGTGAGGAGGTGGACAAAAGATGAGGAAGGTAGTTTTCAAGAGACCTAAAGCACTCGTGGATGTGGTCACACACTACTGCCCCGGCTGTTCTCACGGGATAGTCCACAGGATTATCGCAGAGTGCATCGACGAGCTCGGGATTCAGGAGCGCACCGTTGGCATCGCGCCGGTCGGCTGCTCGGTCTTGGCCTACGACTACTTCAACACTGATTTCTTTGAGGCCTCGCATGGCCGCGCTCCAGCGGTTGCGACGGGCGCCAAGAGGGCACGACCGGACCTGATCATCTTTGCGTATCAGGGCGACGGCGACCTGGCCTCAATCGGGATGGCAGAGATAGTTCACGCCTGCAATCGAGGCGAGAAGATCACAGTGATCTTCATCAACAACACGGTCTATGGGATGACCGGCGGCCAAATGGCGCCCACTACGATGCCGGGTCAGGTGACGACTACCTCGCCATACGGTCGCGATGTTGCGCACATGGGCTGGCCAATCCGGATGTGTGAGATACTCTCGAGCCTCACGACCGAGGGGTTTATCGCCAGGACCTCGATGCATTCAACGAAGGAGATCATCAAGACGAAAAAGATGATCAAGAAAGCGTTTGAGCTTCAGGTGGCCAACAGATGCTTCACGTTCGTTGAGGTCCTCTCAACGTGCCCAACCAACTGGGGCATGACACCCATTCAAGCTCAAAAGAGGCTAGAAGAGGAATTGGTCCCCTACTATCCGCTCGGTGTGTTCAAAGAACCGAATGGTGATGAGGCGAAGTCTTGATGCCGAGTTTCTTTGGACTACGAAATCAACAAGTAATTGTATGGTGGGATTAGAATGACTACAGAGTTAATAGTAGCGGGTTTTGGCGGGCAGGGCGTTCTCCTGTTCGGGAAGTTCTTGGCGCTTTCAGGGCTAAAGGAGGGCAAGGAAGTCGTCTGGATACCGTCTTACGGCCCTGAGATGCGCGGCGGCACGTGCAATTGCACCGTTATTGTGTCCGAGGACCCCATCGGTTCCCCGGTTATTGATGCGCCCAACACCGTTGTCGTCATGAACAAGCCCTCGCTGGCCAAATTCGGCCCGAGGGTCAGCCCAAACGGGCTTCTGCTCATCAATCGATCGCTGATTGACACGACTTCGGACAGAACCGACATTCGGATTGAGACTGTGCCAGCGAATGAGATCGCCCTCGAACTAGGCAACGGCAAGGCCGCCAACATGGTCGCGCTCGGCGCGTATATCGCACTGACCAACGTCGTCAAGTTCGACACGGTCCTGGGCGTGATTGAGGAGAACTTCGCCAAGAAGAAGCAGTTCCTGGACCTGAACCTCGCCGCCGCCAAGAAGGGCTACGAGCAGGCCAGCTGAGTTGGCAGTTGGCGGTTGACCGTTGGCAGTGTAGGGCGTTCGCCGCGCGGCGAATGCCAGTGCCGATTGACCGTTAACAGTTGGCAGTTGGCAAAAGGTCTGAGCCCAAGCTGGCCACTTGGGTCGAGTGGCAGCATATTTGGTTAGAATCAGCTGTAGGTCGCAATGCTATGGATTGGTGCAATCCGGAGGCTCCCTGAAAGGGAGCAAGGTGAATAGCCGTAGGTTTCAACCTACGGAGCAAGAGCGATGAAGTCACCTATCAGCCCTAAAGAGACTGAACAATCGATCAGACGAGGACAGACAATGATAGCACATCTTCTGACCGGCGAAGAGATAGCGGCTCTGCTGTCGGGTGCTACTTACCTGCCCAAGCAGATCGAGCCCAATTCAGTTCATCTCACGGCCCGTCGGGTCTTCCGTCCAACTTCCGGCGGCTCGGTCGATTTCGGCGGCGGCGAATACTCTGAATCCGGAGTAGAGGCTATTCCCGCTGCGAAACTGTCGCCAGAGGACAAATACGGCTGGTGGGACCTGAAGCAGGGAACGTATCTTCTCGAGCTGAACGAATCTGTGGCGCTGCCCGAAAACACTATCGGGCTTCTCGTTCCCTCACCACGCATCACGAGCAACGGCGCCTCGCACCCGGTTCAACTCCTCACCGGGCACTGCGACCGGATCATCGTGCCGCTCCTCGTGCCCTCAGTCGGCATCAGGATCAAGCAGAACGCCCGCGTCTCGCAGTTGCTGGTGGTCCGTTCGGAGTAAAGCGCTGTGGTCGCTGCGGATTAACTGTGTCGGGCAGCCGGCAAGGTGTGCATTTAACAAGCGGGCAACGGGACTAAGCAATCAACGGGACCTGGAGACAGGAAAACCGTGCCCGGTGGCCCCAGGTGTCCCGGCGCCAATTCGTTCGCCGTTCTACTTCAAGGGTATGGCGGGGAGTCGCTTTAGTGTCATGTTTGCCGGGTCAACAATGATACCGACAGACTCAAGAGCTGTAACGCCGAGAAGCGGTTCTGAGCCGTGTTCCCCGAATACAATCCTGCCCGCGGTTGTTTCGCCCATGAACTCGATTCGAACCAACCCAAAGAAGTATTCCTCAACTGTTCCATTAGCCAGCTCATAGGCCGTCTTGCCGACTCTCTCGATTCCGAGCTTGTCCAACTCATCCGCCGGGGCCATGCAGTCGGTCGCCCCGGTATCCACAAGGAAGACCTCCTCATAGGACTTCTCGGGATTGGTGAAGCTAGTCAACCTGGTCGTTACTTTGGTCAATCCCACCGGCAGTTACCTCCTTCAAATGTGAACGAATGAACTACCTCTCGACCCAGCATTGAATTCCTCTGTCACCCCAATACAACCGCGTCGTCCCTCCTCCCCGACAAGCATACTCCAACTCTACGTCAGTTAGCAACCGATACATCGCGCCGGTTTCAGGAGAAAGCTCGCGACAGAACTCCACAGCATCGTCCCAGGACACTTCTTTGAAAGGACGACCCGGCCGCCTGAAATGGGACGGATTCTTGCGCACCGTATGGTCATATCGCGCCTACGTCACCTCGAACTTGCTCGTCCAAAAGCCCTCCGTGGTCCGAACCGTGTGCACTGGCCCCTCGTCACGATGCCGCTCATCGTGCCCCCCGGTTGGTATCAGAATAAAGCAGAACGCCCGCGTCTCGCAGCTGCTCGTAATATCTTCATCGTGACGCAATCTGCAGTTGACGGTTGGCAGTCGGAGACCGAAGGTCGGAGATTCGCCGAACGGCGAATTCCATCAATCTGAGGTTCACTGGCAGCCGCGCCCTTGCCGGCCCGTGCGCCGTCCACTTGCCGCTAGTCTCGATATCAACAAGCCAGTAATTGTACGTGATGTTCGCCTCGACGTTGCTGTCCGTGAAGCTGTATGACGCGCCGTTAGCTGCCGTGCCCTGGGCAGGGATCAGTTCGCTTATCTGCACGTAATCATGGGTCCCAGCAATGACCCTCAAGAGCACGAAGCCGGCGTTTCTGATCTCGGCGCCCGTCTCCCAACATAGTAGAATGCTCGAGCCGCGAGGCCGCGCCTCAAACGACACGAGCTCGATGTAGGTCGTATCGTCGGTTATGTAGTGATAGCCCATGTCCACCTCGTCGCCGCTCGTCATATCAAGGTAACCGACCACATCGGTTACGTACTCTAGATTTGAGCTTCCCCCGTACGGATTCACTTCAGTGTCTCCGCTGCTAACGCTGGGACTGTCATCCTGATCCAGAAAGAAACCATCATGTCCGGTCTCGCCTCCTCTGGATTCAAAGTAGGGCTCGCAGTTGATATTATTGTTCTCGTCCGGACCGCAATCACCGTCGCCAAAGCCACCTTGCTGAACGTTCGAGTATGTAACGTCAAGCGAGTTCTTCTTCTCCTCGTGTCCCCAGACCTCGTCCGGCTCGTCGCCCCACAGTATGGAGTTGATCACAACCGGTGAGCATTCGGAGCCCAGGAAGAGCGCTCCACCGAGCCCGTCGGCCTCGTTCAAGGAGAACGTGCAATTGAGAAACGTGGGGGATGAGTTGTCGCAAAAGACGCCGCCGCCATCTTCCCCCGCAAAGTTTGACTTGATGAGGCAGTTCTTGGTGTCCGGCGGTGAGGAGTTATCGCAGAACATCCCGCCGCCGCATCCGCCGGCCGTGTTACGGTCGATGACGATGTCCTGTATGACTGGTGATGAGCCGTCGCAGAATATACCGCCGCCATCCCCGCTCGCCAAGTTGTTTAGTATCTCGCAGTGTTGAATCGTCGGGGAGGACCCGTCAAGGTATAAGCCGCCGCCATCGCTGGCAGTATTGTCACAAATCGTGCAATACCTTATCGTGGGCGACGAGTGGTCGCAATAGACGGCCCCTCCGTTGCTGGAAAGGCCGTTCTGTACGGTGAAGCCGTCTATGATACAGTCCGATACCGACCGGAATGTCAAGGGCCTGGCGCAGGCCTGTCCATCAAGCACTGTCAAGTTGTGCTCGTGCTCGCGTGTGCCGCCTCCGGCTGGATACCCTCCCAGAAGAGCCACACACGATTTGAAAGTGACTGACTCCGAATAGGTTGAGGCGGCAACGTGGATGGCGTCCGCCGAAGTCCCGGAGCAGCAAGCCATCGCCTTGCCAATCGTGGCGAAAGCGTCATCCCAAGTCAGCCCAGAACGGCCATCATCACCGAACGTCCCGTCAACATAACAGTCGGTCGCGGTCGAGACGGAGACAACGCAAACCACCAAAAAGATCAATGTAATGGTGCAAACAACGGTCCTTCCTACCATAACCTCTCCTGCTTACTTCTCGTGGCCCAGACGAATAGCCCTCTGTCAGTGCCGGGATTCAAGACTCCCTTTGCAGGTGCTATCTACCCTTGGCCTTCTCTGGTGCGCCGCTAGCTAAAGAACAACGATGTCTCATAGAGCGAATGCGATGAGGCAGAGAATCTACAAATCTCGCAACGTCCTCCGAAAGAAAGCTCAGATGCTGCCAGTTGCGGCGATCTTACTATCCCCCCAAGAGAGCAGCCCCTCATCTTATCCCTGCATCCTTATGTTACCCAAAAAGCCAGCGCCTGTCAAGTTGGAGCGCAAAGACCCGAAAAATCAGACTGGGCGGAGCAAGGAGGGCCTTTTGGAGTGCGGCGGCTTGACGCCGCTTTTCTTGGCGGTGACCTGGCACCGCCTTCTCAGGGCTGCGTTATGAGCGGTCAGGTGGGTGATTTGGAGAACGCGGAGTCGTCAATTACGGCAGATGCCGGTCAGTCCGCGCCAAGTGAAAGCGGTGCCAGGTCAGAAGCACTCCAAATCACCCAACGGGTGCAAGACGCATCGATACTGTATGCAACAAGATCAGTCTTGTGAATGGCTGAACCGGCCTCAAGACACGATGTCAGCGACCGCCCAATCTGATTTTCCGGGCAAAGAGGCATTTGACCCTGGATTGTAGGCCTCCTGCGTTTGGGGCACGCCCGTAGCGGCCAATCAATGAGCTCTTTGTCCCCCGGCTTCGGCTCGGGAATCGCGATGGAGGCTAAGAAGGGCATCAAGGACCGCGAAGTCCTAGCTTTCTTCGTGTGTCTTCGTGAACTTCGTGGACGCAATTGTCAATAGTATTAGCGATCCACTAAGGACACGAAGGGCCACTAAGCTCTTTTTGTCCGAATGGTCTTCTTGGACTCGCGGCCTTCCTGACCCTTCGCTGAGCAATGCAAGTGGCAACGTGGCAAAGCGGGCACTTGGCTACTCGCACCTGCAAATCCGAAATCCGAGATAGCGATCGCGGTAATCGGGCCCACGCCTCGGGCGGTCCGCCGACCGACAATGCCTAGCGTCGCGGCCCCAGCCGCCCCCCCGCTCGACCCTGGCCATACCACCGCTCGGCCCCGTAGGGTCTGAACGGGGGCTACTGGCGTAGTACTCCTTGCTAAACCAATCAGAGCACCACTCCCACACATTGCCCGACATGTCATATAGGCCCAGAGCATTCGGCTTCTTCAGCCCAACTGGCTGAGTTCCTGCCCTGTCAGCGTGCGGGTCTGTCCAATACTTCTCATTTGCATTCTTGTCGTACCAACAATACTGCTTCATCACTGACTCATCGCTGCAATCTCCCCAATAGAAACTTGCCGTCGTCCCCGCTCGGCAGGCATATTCCCATTCCGCTTCCGTGGGCAATCGATACGTTGTACTTCGCTCACTCGATAGCCTCCGGCAGAACTCGACCGCATCATTCCAACTCACACATTCAACAGGACGATTCCCGCCTTTGATGTGCGAGGGATTTGCTCCAATTACCCGCTCATATTGCGCTTGTGTTACCTCATGCCTGCCCAACCAGAATCCCTTGGTGATCCGAACCATGTGCACTGGTCCCTCGTCATTGCCCCTGCCCTTCTCCGATTCAGGCGAGCCCATAGTGAATTCGCCGGCCGGAATCCATACGAACTGGATGCCGTCGAAAGTGCGCTCCTCGCCGGGCTTATGCTTGACTACTGCCTTCTCCTCCTTAGCCCGTTCCTCAACGGCACCTTGAACTCTCATTGCGTTCCCAGCATAAGCAAAGGAACAGATGAAAGCGCAAGCCAGGACGCAGCCAGAAGTCACTAGCCTATTCATGTGTACTCTCCTTCTTATCTCGCATTTCAGTCATCGAATCCCAACCTACATCCGATCCCATGTGTCAAATAAGAACAGGGACTATAACATAACTGCCCCATTGAGTAGAGGCTTCGACTTGAATTCGGCGCGTCCTGCGATAACGTTATCAGGGTCCGACTGCCTAAGGCTTAGAACGTGGATGTAATTACCTTGAGAGCCGAGATGCCAACGGTGCTTGAGATTAAGGGTCTTGAGACTGAGATACCCACACGGGGCCGTGTGGTGCGCCCCGCGCGGGGTCTTGATCTTAGTCTGCGCGGGGGTGAGTGCCTGGGCGTAGCCGGGGAGTCTGGCTGCGGCAAGACAATGCTGCTACTCTCAATTATGAGGCTGCTTCCGCCCGGGGCCAGAATAACAGACGGGTCGATCCTGTTTGAGGACAAGGACCTCGTCGTTCTCTCCGAGGCAGAGATGCGGAGCATTCGTGGGCGGCGAATCGCGATGGTCTTTCAGGAGCCGATGACTGCGCTGAACCCCGTCTTCACGGTTGGCTCTCAGCTCGTGGAGTGCATCCGGTTGCATCAGCATGCGGGTCGAAGGGCCGCACGAGACCAGGCGGCTGAGCTCCTGTGCGACCTGAGGATACCGGACCCCACCCGGAGGTTAAAACAACACCCGCACGAGCTCTCGGGGGGGATGAGGCAGCGCGTCATACTCGCAATCGCGCTTGCCTCAGAACCATCTGTAATTCTCGCCGACGAGCCGACGTCCTCGCTCGACGTCACCGTTCAGGCACAGATCATCGCATTGCTTGCCGGGCTTCGACCCAAGCATCAACTCAGCCTGGTCTTCGTGTCGCACGACCTCACCTTGCTGTCGCAATTGTGCGATAGGATAGCGATAATGTATCTCGGACGGATTGTCGAGGTCGGCACAACCCAGGAGATCATCGAGAACCCGCAGCACCCATACACTAGGGCGCTGTTGGCCTGCATCCCCCCACTGCCCGGCGAGGACAAGAGGCGCGCTGGCACGAGTCGGACCTCATTTCAGGTAATCCCCGGCGAGCTGCCCGATGGGGCCGCAGTCATCCCAGGCTGCCAGTTCCATCCGCGATGTCCGGATGCCACTCAGCAATGCAGAGCCGTTCACCCAACTCTAAGGAGACTTACAAGCACGCACCGCGTAGTCTGCTTCGTCGCGAACTAGGCTGGGTTCCTGCCCCTGAGAAGCTAAGTTGACCACGAATGAACACCAATGAACACTAATCAGGCCAAAACAGGAACGGTACAGATATTCGTGTTAATTCGTGTCCATTCGCGGTTTCTGCCGGAATCGTGGACCCATAAGTGGGCCTCATCTAGGTTGCCTCGCGGCCTCCATGAAATACTCGATGCTCCTTGCCGAGCTCGGAATTGGGACCTCGCAGCCGGACGCCAGAACGTAGGCGTTCACGTCCGCGGCGGCGTCCCTGCAATTCTGCACCTCCCGATAGATCGCATCTCTATCCTCATTCAGGAACACCGTCGTCGGGACGTTGCCGATCACGACGGTTCTTTCATTTGCGACCAACAGCATTTTTTCTAGCGACGACGGCGCATCGAAGCTGATGGCGGCTGCGCCGGTATCGACGAGCATCTCCATGGCGGGGTCAATGAAGCCGCAGACGTGAATCGTGATGCCCTTCTTCTGAGCCTTGAAATGATCGACAACCTGCTTGTGATGCGGCGCCACGAAGTCCTTGTAGATTGCGGGCGAGATGAGGCTGCACGACGCCGGCGCCTCGGACAAGCTGACGCCCGCGCCGGTCTTTCCGACCTCTTCCCCAAAGACCTTGCAGACCTCGGTCGTGAACTCCATAAGTGACTTGACGAAATCGGGGTCATCGAAGGTGTCCAGGAGGAGCTTCTCCGCGCCGCGCAGCTCGCACGCGAGGGACCAGGGCCCATTTATCACGCCACCCAGGGCCGCATCTATCCGGGCCTCCGCCACGCGACTGCACGCCTCGAGATAATAGGGCATTCTAGCGTCAGAATTGGGGTCGGGCACTTCTAGATGAGCTAACCTCGACTTCTCATCGACGAGGTAGCCTCGCTGCTGGCACATCCGGTCGTCAAAAAAGTCAACCTTCTGGCCCATCGCCTCCGGCTCCATCACGAGATCGGCCATCATAACGACGATATCCGGCTCAAAGCGCTCATAAGCCGCCAGCTGAGCAGCAGCGAACTTCGCCGCATCCGTCAGGAATTGCTCGATAGTTATCCCACAGAACTTCGCGTTGACCGCGCCGAGAACTGGATAGGCGCAGAACCTATCAACACGCTGTCGTTTGAAAGCGGCCTTTACGTAATCACGTCCCGTTAGTCCCTCTGTCATCCGCAGTTGCTCTCCGTGTCTGTTAGAATCTGTTTTATCTCTCCATGTTGGAGGACATGCCAGAAGCTGACCAGTACAACGCCGGGGATGTTCTGTAGGGGCGGCTCACGAGCCGCCCGCCCATATCAATCGGGTTGAATACGCCACTATTGATACGGGAATCAATCAGAACGGGCGTGGTCTTAAGACCGCGCCCCTACACGACCCGCGTGCAATTGCGAGCCAGCCTCCACGAGCCGCCCGCCCATATCAATCGGGTTGAATACGCCACTATTGATACGGGAATCAATCAGAACGGGCGTGGTCTTAAGGCCTCGCCCCTACACCACACCGCACGCGACCACGACCCAGCCTCATAAGGGTCCGCTCTTATATCCCTTTTCTCCCTTTGCCCTTTTCGCCTTTTCTCCCTTTTTCCCCGTTTCCGTCCTATCGGAGACCCGACAAACGGCGAGCGGAAACCCCTCTATATAAATGTCGTGAACAGCTGGTCTATGCTCTCAGTTGATTTGGATTGCTTGAGCGCCTCAATCGCCTCCTTCAAATGGTCTATTGCCGTCTCGGGGCAATCCGGCATCCTTGCCCCTTCAAAGAGATGTTTGACGGCGGGCTCGAGCTCGCCAAGTCGGAGGTGAAGAAGCCCCAAAAGGTCGTACAGTCTTGCATCCTGGGCACTCGCCGCAGAAACCGCTAGACGCCCATAGAAGTCCCGTCTCTTAGTCTCCGAGAGGTCGCCAAGATTCCGCAACAGGAACGGCAACGCACGCGAGTAGAATACCGCGAGGCACCGAAATAAGCGGTCTGGGTTCTCATCTGAAACGATCGCCTCGACGAAATGAGAGAGCAATTCCTCGGGGAGTTTGCCGATCAGTTTGTGGCTGCTCTCGGAGACTGTGTCGTCCTTGATCGCATTGACCAGAGCGGTCACGCCCAAAGTTGATGAGCGTGCAAGCGCGTTGAGAGAGATGCTAGAATAGTCAGGATCGTTGATAAGCTCTAAGGCCCGCTTGACTCGCTTCTCAGGGTCCACGTAGTAGTTGTTGCAGACGAGCAGCTCGTCGTTCGCACATGAGACAGCGAAGAGCGACGCGTTGTCCGCGAGCCGAACGTGAATTGGGCGTTTGGGCACCGCAAAGCGCCAGGCGATCTCTCCGTCACGGTCAAGCAGCAATAGCACCGGTTTTGCTTTCGACGCAGCGAGAATCCACTCGCCAGTGGCATCGCAGTCAATCGCGGCGATTTCCTCGTCTGTCTCGGCCAGATAAGTCTGGCTTCCGTCCATTTGGAGCCCAATCACACGCCCATCGAACGTTGAGAAGAACACAGCCGAGGCGTCGGGAAGCACGGCAAGCCCCTTGATGCTTGACGTTGTCTTGTGGTCCAGCAAGACCCTCTGCTCAGCATCCATAGTGAGAATGCGGCGCGCAAAACCCAGGACCGCCATCGAACCGTCGCGAGCGCCGGCCATGAAATGGTATGCTTCCTCGAACTTCTCCTTCCAGACCACGGTGCCCGGTTGCCTTTTTAGAAGGGCTTTTCTGGTTGCGTCGTAGAACGAGACGGACGAAACGTGTTTGGTGGCGTCCTCGGAGCCCAAGAACGCGAACCTGCCATCGGAAGACAACACGGCATTCTGAACATGTTCCTTGACACGCCTCACCTCGCTGCCTGACCTGTCAAAGATGACTAGACCGTCCTTAGTGGATGCATAAACGTATTCCCCGTCCCGCGTCATGTCGATACTTGTTGCGCTGCTGCCCAGGTTGTGCTCCCACAGCACGCCGCCGTCTGAGTCAATGAGCATAACGACGCCGCTAGGAAAGGATGCGGCCGTGCAGGAGCCGTCCGCGCTGATCGATATTTGGCTGGGCAGTCGTGGGAAACTCCTCTCGAATCTTGTGTCCAGGGCTTTCTGGTTCATGGCTCAACTCCCAGGTACTTCGATGTCAAAGGCTACGAGCTTACTCCTCAATGTATTCCTTGATATTCCTAGCTCTTGAGCGGCCTTTCTTATGCTCCAACCCTCCGTGTCAATCGCGCGCCTGAGCACCTCTTCCTCCATAATCGCCAGCATCTGCTTGAGAGTCATCCCCTCCTCGATGAGCCCGTCAACGAACTGGGCGACCTTGTCGCTTCGCGACGGAGGCGAGCCGGACCCGCCGGTAGGCAGGAACCCAAAGCAGGACTTCTTCAGGCTGTTGCCGGAAGCATCCATCAAGGCCCGCTTGACCGCGCTTTCCAGTTCGCGCACGTTGCCGGGCCAGTCATACTCCATGAGAAGCGCAAGCGCGCCCTTTTCGATGCTAGTCACAGGCAATGAACGGTCCTGAGTATACTTCTTGATGAAGTGATGAACCAGATGGGGGATGTCCCCTTTGCGCTGCCTTAAAGGCGCGATCTTAATAGGGACCTCGTTAACCCTATAATAGAGGTCCTTGCGGAACCGCCGCTTCTGGACGAGCCTTAGAAGATCGCGGTTGGTTGCAGTGAGGATTCTAACGTCCACGTGGATGGTCTGCGTTCCACCGACTCGTTGAAACTCCTTGTTCTCGATTGCGGTGAGCAGCTTCGCCTGAAGCCCGACCGGGAGGTCTCCGATCTCGTCGAGGAAGAGCGAACCCGTGTCAGCCACCTCGAACTTCCCGATTCTGCGCTCATCTGCGCCCGTGAAGGCGCCTTTCTCGTGCCCGAAGAGCTCATTCTCCATCAGGTTTTCAGGGATTGCGGCGCAGTTTATCTTCACAAATGGCCCGTCCTTCCTTGCGCCATTGTAATGAATGGCGCGAGCGACGAGCTCCTTTCCTGTTCCGCTCTCGCCCTCGATTAGCACGGCCACCTGGGTATCAGCAACCTGCTTTATTCTCTTGAATACATCCTGCATCAGGCCACTGTCCCCAACGATGTTGTCGAAACTCAGCTGAGGCGCGATGGCGTCCCTCAGGTCTATATTTTCAACCTGGAGCGATTCTTTTTTGAGCTGAAGTTCCTCAAGCAGCATCGCCTTCTCAATCGCCATCGACGCCTGCGCTGCAAACGCCGAGAGGAGATATAGGTCCTGCTTGGTAAACACCGTCGCCGAGAGACTGCTATCCACATAAACTGTCCCGCCGACCTCGCCATTTATGACGATCGGGACGCAGACGATCGACCTGATGTCGTAAAGCGACACGCTCTTGCTCTCGTGGAACCTGGGATCGCTCTGCGCATCGGTCGTCACGAGCGGCTTGCCCAGGTCAACCACTCGTTGAATAACGCTCTTGCTTATCCGGGTGACGTCCTCAATTGTCTGCTTGTCAACTTTGCGGGCCACGCGCGTCTGAAGGGCCCCGGTCTCTGGGTCCTTCAACATGATCAGGCCCCGCTCCGCCCCGAGTATCTCGATGACCGCATCCATCACCCGGTTGAGCAGCTCGTCGAGATCGTGCAGCGATTCAAACAAGCGAGTAACCTTGTAAAGCGCTTTGACCGCGAGGGAGCCCCGCTGAACCTCGCCTCGATCACCCCATCTCAGGGTCTCGATCTTATCATCAATCCGGGCCGCCTCCTCCTTCATGTCAAGGCCGACGAACTGGTCCCTTGCAAGCTCCAGGTTGAGCAGCGCTTCCGACCGATTCTCGGTGCGCAAAAACAATCCAGAAAGATACTCAGCGGTCTCGCCGATCTTTAGAAAAGCCTCCATCTGCTTAAATATCTTCAGCGCCTCGCTGGCGAGTTCAATTGCCTTCGGGTATTTCTCCTTAGCCTCTTCAACGCGCGAAAAAAGCGCGAGGCACAGGGCCTGCTCACGGATAGCGCCCCCGTCGCGGGCCGTCGCGAGCCCCTTAGAGATATCGCGCTGCGCAGAGTCATACTCGCCAAGTCCCAAAGCCGCTTCGGCGCGCTGGCGATGCGCGCACGCGATGTCCATGCGATCGAGATGTTCGGCCTTAGCAAGAACGCTGGAAGCCGTTTGGCTTGCCTTCCCAAAATCCTGCTCGGCGTTGAAGACACTCGCCTGAGCGAGCTGTCCCTTCAGAAAATCGTATTCGCTGTCGATTTCCTTTGAGAGCTCAAGGGCCGGCCGCACCAACGCTCTGGCTCCCTTTACGTCTCCCTGGGCAAGCAGCACTTCGATCCTGAAGCAATGGCATAGCACGGCAGCCTCCCGGAACCCGTTCTGCTCGCAGAGCTCTAGGCCCTCGTCGATTCTCCGTTTCGCCTCATCTAACCAGCCCTGCTCAAAAAGCGCTGAGCCGAGATGCGGCAGAATCCGAGCCATTGCATATCTGTTGCCAAGCGTCTTTGCTATCGCCAGCGCCTTGGTGCATTGCAGCGCCACCTCCTTCGGTCGGCCCCGCAGGTCAAGAATCGACGCCAGATTGTTGTGCACCACTAGAAGACCTTCCTTGAAGCCTTCCCTCACAAAACAGTCCTGCGCCTCTTTGTAAGACCTCTCGGCCTCGGCATATTCTTCTAGATGCTGGTTGATGGTTCCATGCGTAACGAGATTACGAGCGTGCTCAGACGTATCCCCAAGCAGCTTGCCTGCGCGAATTGCATTTGTGCTGAGCTTGAGTGCATCCTCATAGCGACCGGCAGTATCATCGATTATCGCAAGATTCCGAAACAGGCGCGGCAGATAATCGCACTCAGCCGCGACGGTCGCGGCGCAGCCATCATCCCCCTCGGAAAGAGCTTTCAAGACCGATTCTGGGACGAGGTCTAGCGCAGATGTGAGCTCGGCTTTGGCCTTGTCATAATCGCACTGTGCGAAAAAAGTCTGGCCCAGGAACGTAAAAAGACGCGCAAGGTAAGCTCTGAGAGCCGCGCCGCCATCCTGTGCCGCCTTCTTCGACATGAGCTTCAGCCGCTCAATGAGCGCCTGATAGAGCTCTCGAGCCTCATCGAACTTGCCGCGGCCACAGTAGATCACGCCAAGTCTGCACGTGGCCAGCACCTCGTCCCGAAGAGAACCCTCCCGCTTGCTGGCAAGCGAAACCCCCTCATTGAAGGCATCGATGGCCTCGTCGTGATTCCCAAGAACGAAGTTAAGGTATCCGAGCCTAAGAAGGATTGGCTCAAGATGCCCGGGCTCAGCGTCTTCTCTCACCACAGCCAGCATCTTGTCCGATATGAGCTTGGCCTCCTCATATCTGAACCGGCCAAGAAGAAAGCCGCACCCCTCCTCATAATTCCGGAGCAGCAGGTCGGACAGGCCAGCAGAAGATGCGTGAATAGCGGACGTTGCCCTCAGGTGAGCGGGCTCACACGGCGGCAGCTCAACCGCACCGGGCCCAGCTTCGGAGCCGCCAGTCGTAAGCGACGTCGCAAACGCGTCACAGTTCTGAGCGATGAGGCGATGTATAGCCCATCTTTCCTCGTCCGATAGCCTTGCCGCAACAACCTCGCCCAGGACAGGGCTCGCCAGACAATAGGACACGACGTCGCTCTCCGTTTGCGCATCGACCAGCAACCCGTGCCTGATGAGCTCTTCCAGACCCTCGTGTGTCGCGAGGGGAGACATCCCGCCTAAATCGGCGATCAGCGTGGGCGCGAACGGCTCGCCCAAGACCCCGGCCTTAAGAAGTATCGACATCGCTGAAGCAGAAATCCGGGAAAGCCTCGACTCGAAAACCTGAGCCAGGCTACTTGGCGCAGAGAAATCGGTAAAACGCTCCGCTCGCAGCTCCCAGAAGCCGTCGGAGAAATAAACGATGCCCTCCTGAAGAAGCGACTCCATACACTGGCTCAAGAATATCGGCAGCCCGCCGGTCTTCTCTAAAAGACCCGACGCGGCTTCCCGGCTGAAGGAGTTCGGTATGAATAATGCGTCAATCAACGAGGCAATCTGTGACTCGTCGAGCGGCAAGAGTTGGACCTTCTCTAGCACAACGCTGTCCGACAGTTGGGCAAGGTCCGAATCGGCAGCCGGCCCTCCCGTCAAGATTACTGCCAATCTCCGACCAGCTTTCGCGGCAGCCGCAGACCGGACCAGAAGGGAAAGCGCCCCTTTGCATCCGTCGTCCCAGAGATCGAAGTCGTCCACCAGCCACACTAGCGGCTTGGTCTGCCAGGCCGAAGCAACACAATCAACGAATCGCACCGCGAGCCGCTGCCGAGAAGCGCCGGACCACTCGTCGAGTTCATTCAGCGGTTGGCGAGCAGAAGAATCGCCGCGCGGGAGACCATCGGCTGAAGCGGGCGCCGTACCTTCAGAACCCGCTGCCTCGCCGCGGTCGAGCGAAAGCCCGGCGCTTCTGAGCGTCGCCGACAGGAAGCTCGCAGCGTCGAGGTTTTGAGCCCCTGAGGGGGATACCATTGTGTTCAGTTCACAAAGCTGGAGCTCAGCTTTCAACGCCTGTAGGAACGCGCTTCGACCGGAACCACTTGTGCCCTGTGCCAGAACAACAAGGCAGCGGTCCTGGTGCTCATGGGCCGAATACAGCGGCTCCTCGTCAAACATCTGTGCAAAGGACTCACTCGAAAGCCAACCCAGAATGAACCTCAAGGACCTCTTGAGGACTTCGTCCCGACCAAAGAGCTGATTCGGTCGAACATCAGGGCTGATGGCGAACGTCTTGGGCACTCGAGAACCCAATATCTCAACCAAGCTGCCACAGAGCGTAGATGCCGAGCTGGGCCTCTGAGCCGGTCTTTTCGCTAGAAGACTGTCAACCATCTCCGATAGAAGAGGCGGAAGATCGGGAACCACTGATGAAAGAGACGCGGGCACGGTGCGCACGTGATGCTCAACATAGCCCTCGATCGTGTCCGATGAGAACGGCAGCTCCTTCGCGAAGAGCTGGTAGGCCAGAACGCCGAGCGAGTACAGGTCTGACCGAACGTCTGCACCCGAGCCCACAAATCGCTCAGGAGCCATGTATTCAACCGTTCCGCCAACGCGCAGCGACGGCGCCGAAAGCACGCTCGACAGGCCAAAGTCCATCAGAGTCACAAAGCCAGAATCGTATAGGTCTGAGCCCGAAAGGGGCAGGTTTGCGCCCGCTGGGGGCTTTGAGCGAACAATGATATTGCTCGGCTTTATGTCGCCGTGGACGACTCGCTGTCCGTGTATGTAGGACAGTGCGATGGAAACCTGCAAGAGAAGCGCAGCGATGTCTGCCGGACCTCGCTTCGCGCACCATTCGAGGATTGGCCGCCCCTCTACGAAGTCCATCGTGAAATAATACTTGTGCTCGTCTCTCACCCCAAAATCATAGACGCTGACGGTGTGAGGGTGCCGGAGACGGGCCGTAAGCATGAATTCTTGCTTGAACCGCCAGACGAAACCCGGACCCACAGATTGACCGAGGAAAAGCTCCTTCAGGGCAAGGACGCGCCCCAGGTTCCTGTCGAAGACCTTGTAAACGACGCTGGAGCCCCCCTTACCGCTCTCGGAGAGAACCTCGTAGCGCCCATCTATGATTCCGTAGCTGGCCTCGTTGCTCATCGCACCCCCGCGGGCAAAAATCACTCCCGAAACGTTACTTATGAGCCATCATCCTAGAGCGTTTTCTATATAGTGCTACTTAGCCGGAATGTCAACATCCAGCGCGAGGCCCGTTGGATTGCATTGAAGGCTGGCGACCTCAACGCTTACCAGGGTTACAGAATAGCCCCCAGACATGCCTCCTGGGAGGGGAATGGCATTGGCAGCTGCAAAGGCAGCCTGACGGAATCTCAAACCGAAAGCCGGCAATCAGAAAAGACGCAGGAGCCGAACGACCGGACGAACCAGACCGATATGCTCGGGGGCGACCATTAGGCTGGCCGCCCCCGGAACGGGATGACAGTTCACTCAAGTCCCCACCCGGGGGACTTGAGCGGTGTCGTGCGGGAAGACAGGGTCTCGAGCGTCACGCCCCTTATAGTTCGGCCTCCAATCCAATGAGAGATTGCCTGTCGCCGTTGCCGTCTGACTTCGCGCCGTTGAGCTCTTTCTTGAGCGTATCAACGACGTGTCTAAGAACAGGGTCTGTCTTCAATCTGCTCGCAATGAGCTTATACGAATGAATTGCCGCCGCGTGGCACATCCCAGAGAACTTCTTACCGATCTTCGGGTACGACTCCTTGAGTAGCTCCCGGCAAAGATACATCGCGACCTGCCGCGCCCTGACGATGTTTCGGGCTCTATCTCGGGAGACGAGTTCCTCAAGTCTCAACCCGCAATACGAGGCGACCTTGCTCTGGATTACTTCGACCGATAGGCCGTTTAATGAGCCGTCATCGCCATTGCCGTATCCCCTGAGCGCCGCTTGTGCCGATTCGAGCGTAACCGGTAGGAACTTCAGCTCGGTATAGGCCTTCACCCTCGTCAGCAACCCCTCAAGCTGGCGAACGCTGGAAGGCGACCTGCTCGCAATGTAGTGAGCGATTTCAGTAGGCAAACGGAACTCCGCCTTCTCGGCTTTTTTGCGCAGGATTTCTACTTTGAGTGCAATGTCCGGCGGCGATAGATCAACCACAAGACCGGAGCCAAACCTCGAGACGAGCTTGTCTTGAACGAAGTGCAGCCGCCCAGGATGCCGATCGCTCGAAATGACGATCTGGCGTCCGAGATCGTAAAGCGCGTTGAAAGTGTGAAACAGCACCTCCTGGGTCTTGTTCTTTGCCTGGATGAACTGAACGTCATCGATGAGTAGAACATCCAAGGAGCGATACTTGGCCCTGAAACCCGCCATCTGCTTGGTGGCTAGCGACTCGACCAGGTTGTTGGTGAAATCCTCACCTGTCTGGTATAGGACCGAAAGCTGCTGGTGGTTGCTCCTCACGTAGTGGGCGATTGCACACAAAAGATGCGTCTTCCCTACTCCAGGCTGACCATAAATGAAAAGCGGGTTGTATGCTGCCGCGGGGCTCTGAGCCACCTTGCGGCATGCCGCCTGGGCGAACTCATTACACTCGCCCGAGACAAAACTCTCGAATGTGAAACTGCCGTTTGTGGGAGGAAGCGACACTCCCCTTGTCTTGACCTGACCCAAAGGAGCCTGAAATGCGAACCGCCTCGCCTGCGACTTCTTTTGCCCAAGGTCGGGGGAGCCATTCAAGTCTATTTGAACATCAACGTCGCGCTTGCAGACATCTCTCGCAGCAATACGTATCAGCGAAAGGTAATTGTCGTTGACCCAATTCTTGTGCGACTCGTTCGATACGGTCAGTCGCAACACCCCTTTTTTGTAACCGTTGTAGCGCATGCTCTTGAGCCAGGTCTCGAAGCTGTGCTGGTTTACCATACGCTTCACGCGTCGAAGAGTGCGAACCCACACGTTATTCACTTCTAAAAGGCCTCCAAGGCGCGAAACGGTTTCTGAGATATAGGACCAAAACTAACTGCATCACTTCAGCCAAAAGAGGTAGCCCAAGCCCCCTGTAAAAGGGGACCAAGGCCTGCGCAGGTTAGACCTCCGCCCAAAAGGACCAACGAGCAAAAAGCAGTCCAGTTAAGATATGGGCAGAAATATCAAAACGACTAAGCACCAAACTTGAGAGGTTCACCGCTACTATCATCACGGGATTAAACTAACGTCCAAACCGGAAGCTTGCAAGAAATCCGTTGGAAGATTCTTACGCGCCGCTCTATTTGAATGAGATCAATTTGACCTGCTTTCAATATGTTTGGTATTAGTGGTGAGTCCGCCAAGATTTTGTGAACACGGACATTATTTACAACCTGAGGCCTGCTATTGTCGTGAAGTCAAAAACTTGGGCGTGGGTAACATTTGCCGCGGCGCTTGCCCTCGGCGTCGGTGTCATCGCGTTCCACTTATCGTTCGGATTCTCCTCTGCTATAGCCTTCGACGGAGCATCGTATCCACCCAGAGGACCTAATGCTCCCCTTGCTTTGCCCTGGGCGCGCGACCTCTCTGGGAAGCTCGGTCAGCTCTTCCAATCTGAGTATTCTCACCTTCACAAGGTCTCATTCTCAATTGACGACCAACTCGTTGCCCCCTTCATACGTGGCACACCCCCAGATGTAAGATGCAAGCTATATGAGCTCTTGAAAGAGCCCAAGTATATCGAGCTTAAGCAAAGGCCGAATCCAAGGTCCCCTTTTTGGGCCGCCGCGGTTTGCCAAGAGAGATACTCAAAGAGAACCGCCTGGACACAGACCAGGGACCTCTTGGGCAATGTCTTCAAGGATTCTGAGATACCCCTCGCCCACATAGCTGGTCAGACGTTCGCCGCCACCGACAACGGCCTTTGCGGCATAACGACAATACTTGGGAGCGCCCCGCAGCCAAGCGAATGCAAGCTCTTCTTCCACCTTCTCTCTATGGATGATCCCAAAAGCGACCTCCTCACTCGAGAGACTTACGCCAAGGACATCTCGAATGAACAAGTCACGACCTTCGACTTCGAGCCAATCGAAGACTCAAGATTCAAGCAATATGGCTTCTATTTCACTTCGCCGGATTGCGATCCGCAGCAAGCGCCAAGGCTCCTCGCCACCAACACAAACCTGGCGCCAAACGGAGCGGCCTGGATCAACTACAGGCCGGCGCGCTATGACCTAGTCTTTGAGGCGCAATACTGCGGGGCCGCCAATGAATCGCTCAACCTCCCGCCCGGCCTATCCGTCCGGCAGCTGGCCGGCGTTGACATCAAAGACTACGAGGCTGTAAGGGAGGGCAAGCCTTCTTATCTCGGCAGCGAAAACAAGCAGCACAAGGCCGTGTTTGAGTTCCCCGCCATCGTCGGTTCATCCAACAGATACTACTTCCTAATCCTGGAGATCAATGGCATATCTGTCCCGTGCCGCAGCTTCCTGTGCCAACACTCGGCCGGCACGCTCCTCGAGACGATGCGTCACATTACCGGGACCCTCATGATTGACAAGCCGCCGTGCGTGAAAAAGGAGCATATTGTCATCCTGGCGTGCCTCCTCTTCTTCCTCCTCGCCGTGTTTGTCAACTGGCTTGGGCTGCCCGACTTCTGCAAAAAAACGACCAAGGCTGGCAATATAAGCGAGGCGCAAGCGGGCGAATCCAACAGCGCCGCCGAGAGACATCCGGATTATGAAGAACCTGAGAACACGTAAGGGGTGATCGATTGAGGATCGGACTCTGCGGTTTCCCAAAGGTGGGCAAGACGTCCGTCTTCGAGGCGGTCTGCGAGCAGTCTTCTCGCGCGCACGCCCGTTCGGGAGACCTCGCCACCGTGGCCGTGCCTGACGAGCGGCTGGACAGGCTGTTCAATGACTTTCAGAAGCCAAAAGAGGTTCGGGCCAAAATCGAGTATCTCGATCCCAAAATGCACGAGACTGGAGACGAGGACCCAGTGACGCCATGCCTGAACCCCGTCAAGGGCGCACCCGTTCTCGCGCTCGTAGTTCGCGGATTCGAGAACGCGAACGTCCCTCACGTCTTCGACTCGATAGATGCGCAGCGCGACACAATGCTCTTCGTTGACAAGATGCTTGAGAGGGACATCGCGACCTGCGAGCGGCGTGTCGAGAAGATCGACGTGATGTATCGAAAGGCCAAGTCGGACGACCTCGTAAGAGAACGCGACGTAGTCCTCAAGTGCCTCAGCCACCTGAAGGGCAATGAGCCCCTGCTGCGACTCGAGCTTCGCCCAGAAGAGCGAGAACCGATTCACAGTATCGAGTTCTTCTCTATTAGGCCGCTCCTGATCGTTCTGAACGTTGACGAGAAGGACGCGGCAACGGCGCGGCTAGACGAGATCACAACCCAGTTCGAGGAGACGGCCCCGAAATACGCCACCGTAACAGCCCTTTGCGCCCGACTCGAGCGCGAGCTTCTGGAGCTTGACGAAGATGACCGTCTCATGTTCATGGAAGATATGGGCCTAACCTGCCTCGCCCAAGAACGCATCATCAAGGCGTCATACAAAGCGACGGGAACGATCTGCTTCTACACAATCGGCGACGAAGAGGTCCGAGCCTGGCCGCTCAAGGCCGGCGCCTCAGCCGTCGAGGCCGCCGACACCGTCCACACGGATATGGCCCGCGGCTTCATTAGGGCCGAGGTCCTCGCGTTCGACGATTACGTCAAGGCCGGCTCGATGCGCGACGCGAAGGCCCAAAAGCTCGTCCGGCTCGAGGGCAAGGAATACACCGTCGCCGACGGCGACATCATCCAGTTCCGCTTCCACGTGTAAGCCCTGGGCCTCTGCGGCCTGCTGCTTTTCGTTGGCGGTGTGGGACAGCCTCTTCAGAGGCTGTCCAATAAGCCCATCTATATATCGGGCAGACACAAGGCCTGCCCCTACACGGGTGTCGATTTTGAGGTGGCGTCCGAACCGGCCCGCCCCGGACCTTCGGCGCTCACACGCAGAGCGACTCAAGCTCCAGAATCGCCGCGACAATCTCATCCTCAGTTATCAGGGCGAGGCAGCCCTGCCTTGTCCCGTAATAAGAGCACGAGGTTCTACATCTTACCTCCGCGCAAGGCCGCAGGACGATGTGCGCCGATTGCCAGGGATGCCAGAGCCGCAGCTCAGTCTTGCCAAACAGGGCCACGCAGGACGTGCCCAGCGCGTCGGCAATGTGCATCAGCCCGCTGTCAGGGCCAAGGAAGACCGAGGCCTGTTCGCACAACGCCTTGACCTCACAAATGCTGATTTTGCCGACCAGCGACGTCACGCGTGCTCGCGCCTCTTCCGAAAGAAGCTCTTCGATCAACGCCCATCTCGCTAGATCATCCGGCGAGCCGAGCATCACCGGCTGCATTCTTCCCTCCTTGAGATAGGAACTCAAAACGCGGGCGAGGCCCTCCGCCGGATACTCCTTCCTTTTTTTCGTAGCGCCGACGTGAACCAACAGGATGGGCCTGTCGCCGTCAACTCCAGCGACCCTCAATTTCACGTCAAGCGAACGCCGCTCCTCTGCGCCGACGAAGAGCCTCGTAGCTGTCGAGACAATTGGGACGCCGATCGTCACAAGCGGCGCAAGGTTCTTAGCGACCGTGTGGATAACCGATGTCGTCTTTAGAACCTCTCTCGCCCTCGGCACCCGAACGTTATACACGAACGAATGCCCGCTTTCCTGCCATCCAACGCGATACTTGGCTCTCGATAGAAACGCCGCGAGCGCGCCTCTAGGGCCGCCGTGAAAATCGATTGCAAGATCGAAGCGGCGTCGCAAGAGCTTCGACGCAAAGCTGAGGAAGCGGTCGGGCCTATTGCCGCTCGCCGAGACGATTATCTCGTCAATGTCGGGGTTGTCTGCAAGAACGCTTGCGGAGGCTCGGTCAACGACGACGCTGAGCCATGCCTGGGGACACGCACGCCTGAAGTTCTCGATGGTCGGCGTGAAAAGAACCGTGTCGCCCAGCGACCTGATCCTTATGAAGAGCGCTGCCTTGATCTTGGCAAGGTTCAGCGGCACAGAGACCTTCACTTGTACATCTCCTCCTCAGCGGCTGTCCCATAACTGGGCGTCTGCCATCGTAGAGGTTTGCCGCGCCGCGAACTGCTGTTCTTTGTTTCCGGCGCCGGGCGCGCTCTCATCTCTGCATCTCTGTGTCTCTGTGGTGAAAACAGATCCCACAGTCGTGGCAGGATCCCTTCAACCGACCGCTAAACCGGTTCGGCCTCGTCGATCAGCATTACGGGAATGTCGTCCTCAATCCGATACGCCAGCTTGCAGACCTGACAGATGAGCCTCAGCTCCTCTTCCTTGTATTCAAGCTCGCCCTTGCACTTCGGGCACACCAAAATGTCTAGAAGCTCCTTATCCAACGCCATCTACGCCTCCTCCGATGCTCGCTACCTATATCCAGCCATGAACGGCCCAAACGTCCAATCAACCTCTGAGGTCTATGATAGAGCGATTCCCACCGCCGTCAAGGCACGGGACGTCCCCTCAATGTAGTTCTTCGGGATTTGGCAAAACCGGTTGATAAGATTCCAAGCTGACGTATTATCAGCCCACCTATTGCCCCCAAGGATTTCAAAAAATAAGTTCATCATAAGGAGGACCGTGCGTGCTGACTATCAGGCGAGATTCAGCTACTTTTTTGCTCTGTTCAGCCATACTCCTATCGCTCGTAGCAGCTTCGGTTTTCGCGAAGGAAATCGTCATCCACGACAGCTGGGACGTCGTCCTTATCGCGGGCTCCAGAGTTGGATTTGCCCACACAGAGATCGTCTTAAGGGAAGATGGCGGCAAGAAGCGCTACGTAACGAGAATCGAGACCGAGATGGAGTTGATAAGAGGCAGCGCGGCTGCTCACGTGGCGATCGCAAACGAGGTTACGGAGAACGATCAGGGGCAGATACTCGGCTTTTGGCTGAAGATGGCGACGTCTGGCGAGCCAGTCGAGATGAGGGGTCGCTTAAAAAGCGGCAAGCTCGCAATGGAACAGACCGCTCTGGGCAGAACAAGGACGTTTGAGATTGAACTGCCCGGCGAGACTGTTGGTCCCTACGCGGCGACGCGGCTGACGAAGGAGAAGGGGTTCGAGCCTGGGACAGAATATACGATTCACACCTTCGACGCCCAGACCATGAAGGCTCTTAGGATCGACGTCGAGGTGCTAGGCGGCGAGACGATCAATGTGTTCGGGAACCAGATGAGGCTCCACAAGCTTCAGGCTAAGCAGAACGTCCTGCCTGGGCTGACGATGCACGAGTGGTGCGACGACGACGGGAACGTCATCAAAACAGAAGTCAGGCAGCTGTCGATTGTTACTCTGAGAACGACGAGGGAAGATGCGCTGAAGGCATCCGCAGGCCCCAAGGTTGACCTTCTCAAGAGGCTCTCCGCGCCCTGCGACATTGTCATCCCCCATCCCTATATAACGAGAGCAGCAACATATCGCATTGTCTCGTCCTGGGCCGCATCAGAGCTAGAGATACCTTCTGACACAATCCAGACCGTCAAGCCGGCTGATGATGGCGTCCTCGTCGAGGTTGGCCAGAGATCATACAAGCCTGCCGAATGCCCAGCATTGCCAATCAAGGACGGGGAGCTCGCTGAGTATCTGGCGCCCTCGACATACATTCAGAGCGACGATCCGATAATCATCAAGCTGGCGAATGAGGCGATCGGCGATGAGAAGAACTCATACAAGGCGGCGATGCGGCTCTGCAAGTGGGTCTCGGAGAGTATATCTTTCAAGGACTACTCAGTTGGATTTGCGACTGCCAGGGAGGTCGCCGACCGGCTTCAGGGCGATTGCACGGAGCATTCTGTCCTTCTGGCCGCGCTTCTGCGCGCGGTAGGCATCCCCTCACGGTGTAATATGGGCTTACTCTATTCTGACGGCAACTTCTACTATCACCTGTGGAACGAGGCGTTCGTCTCGGAATGGATGCCGCTGGACGCCTCGCTCAACCGCGGCGGTAATGACTGGGACGCTGTCCACATCAAGCTCGCGGAGACCAGCCTCAACTCGCCCATGCCGCTACTGGACCTGGCCTCGCTTCTGCCAACGATGGGCAACATCAAGGTGGAGGTCCTCAGCCTCGGATTCGACGGCAGAACGCTAGACGTGAAGGAACCGGGCAAGCTCTCCTTCGTGATGGGCAATCGGTATGAGAACCTGCTGTACTCATTTTTGGTGCAAAAGCCTAGTAAAGCGTTGTTTGAGGTCCCTGGTTCTGCCCTGGGCTCGAAGACTGTTTTGACTGTGCAGGCGCCAGGTTGCACGGATGCGGAGCTGACGGTTGAGGTGCGGCCCGTTGGTTTTAGTTTTGACTTACACGATTTCATACGGGGTCAGGCGGCGTCCGGCAAAGACCTGGCCAAGGTCCATTACCTCAGAATCAACGGCCAACCGGCCGTGCGATTCGTCGAGGCGAGCGGCGTCGATAGGACGCTCAAGCTACTGATTCACGATCGCGATACCTTGATAACGATCAAGGCCAATGGCAAAAAGAAATGGCGGAAGAAGCTCTTCAATAAGGCGGCTAGAAGTTTCAAGTTCACGGATACCAAATGATCAGTTGGCCGTTGGCAGTTGGCAGTATGGGGCGGGCTTGTCCGCCATAGCCTTGTGCGAAGGCGGATTGGCGGTGTGGGCGGGCTTTCGAGCCTGCCAGTGTCCGCGGACATGGTGTTACTGCACGACGAATTAACCATAGGCGAGAAGAATGAAGGGAGATTGAGTTGATGACAGATACGGGAGTTCGACCGCGGCCTATCTTGATTCTTTGCTTGGCCGCATTGTGCATCGCTGTCTGGGGCGGCAACGTGGGGTTCGCCGAGTCGGAGCCGATTCTGGGCGCAAAGCATCCGTCGCTTTCACCGGACGGCAAGACGATATGTTTCAGCTACCTGGGCGACCTTTGGTTGGTCCCCGCTGAAGGAGGCGGGGCGACAAGACTAACGGTCCACGAGGGACACGAGAGCACCTCCTGCTGGTCGCCTGATGGCAAGTTCATAGCATTTACGTCGTCGCGGGAGTTCAATGCGGATGTGTTCGTGGTCCCGGCGGACGGCGGGACGCCTCGGCAGCTGACATTCAACTCAACCTCGGACGTCGTGCATGACTGGTCAAAAGACGGCAAGTGGGTCATTTTCGATTCTCGGCGGGAGGTGAACTCGCCTCTGCGTGAGGGCGTCATCTACAGGGTCAGTGTTGACGGTGGTCAGCCCAGAAGGCTGATCAACTGTACGGGCAGCCTAGCGGCGTTGTCCCCCGATGGGAGCACGCTGGCGTTCGTGCGCGGCGTAACCGCCTGGTGGCGGAAGACATACCACGGCAGCTGCGACAATGATATATGGCTGAATCTCTTAGATGGCTCGCCGGGCAAGAGGCTCACCGAGTTCGACGGCAAGGACACAGACCCGATGTGGTCGCCTGACGGCGAGAGCATCTACTTTCTTTCTGACAGGGACGGGATAACGAATGTGTGGGTGATTCCCCAGACGGGCGGCGAGCCACGGAGGGTGAGCGGCTTCGCTGCCGACGGCACGGCATTCGCCAGCATCGCGCGGGACGGCTCGCGAATCGCGTGCTATCTTGACGGCTATATTCACACGGTGAACCCAGCCACAGGCGAGACGAAGAAGCTGGACATCTTTGCTCCGAGCGACGTCAAATGCAACGTCATAGAGCCAAAGACCTACACGAGCGAGGCATCCGAGCTCGCGCTTTCGCACGACGGCGAGCAGATAGCATTCGTTGTGCGCGGCGAGATATTCGCCATGAAGCGAATCGGCGGGACGGCGATGCGCCTCACGAAGACCGCGGCGAGGGAAAGCGCCGTCGCTTGGTCGCCTGACAGCAGGAAGCTGCTCTTTTGCTCGGATAAGCGTGGCACGACGGACATTTTCGTGCTGGAATCCTCAGACGAGAGTGAGCCGATGCTTGCCAGGTCGAGGCGCCGGGAGACCATCCCGCTTGCAGCCTCCGACAGCGAGGAGTATTCGCCGAGATGGTCCCCGGACGGAAAGAAGATCGCCTACCTGGAGGACCGCGGCCACCTCTGGGTCATGAATGCCGACGGGACGGACAAGAAGCTTCTCGTGAAGGGCCCGCACATCGGCTCGATCCTCTGGTCCCCAGATTCGAGATGGATGGCGTTCCACAAAGAATCCGGACACTGGATTCACGATGTCTATGTGGTGTCGGTCGATTCCGGTGTGGTGCATAACATCACGAGTTACGCGTCGTTTGATATGGGGCCGGTCTGGTCTCACGATGGCAAGAGAATACTTTTCACATCGAACCGCGCCGGGGACATCGAGAGCTGGGGCGAGCACGACATCTGGCAGGTTTTCTTGACCAAGGAGGACCACGAGGATTTCCTGCTGAGGCGTAAGGAGTATCGCGAGGACCTGCCCGACGAGGACCAAGAGGACGTCCTATCCAGCAAGGGAGGCGAGCGCGCTGGCAGGGTCAGGATCGACTTCGAGGGGATTGAGCGGAGGGCTATGCGCCTCACAACTCTTGGCGGCAGCGAATGGAACCTCGCGGCGTCGCACGACGGGCGTAACCTCGCCTTCTCGACTGGTGCGATCGGCAAGGGTGAGGTCTTTCTAGTGAACGAGTTCGGCCAGAAGCTCCGCAACGTAACTCAGACGGGGGTGCATAACATCATCTGGGGCCCCGACGACGAGCGGCTCTATGTTCTGGGAAACAAAGGAGCGATAATTTCGGCCCGTATCGAGGACAAAGGGACGCGAAAAGAGAAGATCACTACCAAAAATGTGCCCTACACGGCCAAGATGGAGATCGACCACAAGGCGGAGAGGCGTCAGATGTTCCTTGAAGCGTGGCGCGGACTGAACACGCACTTCTACGATGCTGATTTCCACGGGGTCGATTGGGGGGCCGTCAAGGAGAAGTACTTGCTCTTCCTGGACTCGGTGCAGACGCACGAGGATTCCCTGCTGCTGCTTGTGCAGATGGCCGGCGAGCTAAAGGCGTCTCATCTTGGGGCGTGGGGCGGCGGCCCACAAGAATGGGACATCGAGCGCGAGACGGGCTATCTTGGCCTCGACTTCGACGCTGAATGGACGGGCAAGGGCCTAAAGGTCAAGAGGGTCATCAAAGACGGTCCGTGCGACAAGCCCGGCAGCGTGGTGAAGATTGGCGAGATAGTGGTCAAGATAGACGGCGCTGACGTCGGAGGGGACGTCAACCTGTCTTCGATCCTGAACGGCAAGGCGATGAAGAAGGTTGACCTCAAAGTCGCTAAGAAACCGGACGGCAAGACGAGGACTGTTACGGTCAAGGCCGCTACCTGGTGGGGCATCTATACCGACACCTACAAGATGTGGGTCGCATCCCGGAGGGAACTGGTCGATAAGCTCAGCGCCGGACGCATCGGCTACATCCACGTTCAGGGGATGAACATGCGCAGCTACAGGTCATTCCTACGGGAGCTGATGGTTGACGTTTACGACAAGGAGGCCCTGATAGTTGACGTGCGATACAACGGCGGCGGCTACACGCACGATCGTATTCTGTCGGTTCTCGGGCGGCCCAAGTATTCCTATTCCGAGGACCGCGCCGGGTCCATGCGGGCATATCAGCCGAGGTTCCATTGGGGGAAGCCGGCTGTTGCACTAACTAATGAGTATTCTTTCAGCGACGCCGAGATATTCCCATTCTCGTTCCGTGAGCTCGGAATTGGGAAGCTAATCGGTGTGCCCACTGGGGGCGGCGTCATCAGTACAGGAGGGATACGGCTGCTCGACGGGACCTGGTTCAGGATACCGAGCGGTGGATGCTACACTCTAGATGGCAAGAACCTCGAGAACATGGGCATCAAGCCTGATATATACATCGACAACGCACCCGAGCAGGATTTCAGCACAACTTCCGACGCTCAGCTTGAGATGGCGGTCGAAGAGCTATTGAAACAACTGTCTGAAAAAGAAACAGCGGAGGAGTCATGAGAATAATCGGATCAACGACGATATTGTCCCGCATCGCTTTCCTTGCGGCGTTCTGTGTCCTCAGTCTAGCACCGGGCGCCTTCGCCGAAGATGAGCCTGACTCCATCTTGGGCGCGAGATACCCGTCCATTTCCCCGGACGGGGAGACGATCGCGTTCACGTATTTGGGTGATCTTTGGAGGGTTCCAGCAGAAGGCGGTCGGGCGACCAGGCTGACCGTTCACCCGGATTTCGATGGCCCTTCCAGTTGGTCGCCGGACGGCAAATGGCTCGCCTTCTCCTCCACGCGGGAATACAACTCGGACGTGTTCGTGATGCCGGCCTCGGGTGGCGTCCCCAATCGGTTGACGTATCATGCCGACACCGACATCGTATGCGGCTGGTCTCCAGATGGGAAGAGAGTACTCTTCTGTTCTAATCGCGGTGTCAATCCTCTCATTCGGCCTGATTCGCTTTTCACGGTTTCCCCAGACGGTGGCCTCCCGATACCGATGATTAACTTCACAGCCAACTACGGGGTCCTATCTCCGTCCGGTGACACGTTGGCGTTCGTGAGAGGCTTCATCCCTTCGTGGCTCGAGGGCTACAGCGGGTCCGATGACCGAGACATCTGGCTGACGCGGCTCGATGGCTCCCCAGCGGCTCAGTTCACTGATTTTGAGGGCAATGACGTGGACCCCATGTGGTCCGAGGACAGCTCCAAGCTGTACTTCTTGTCCGACCGGGACGGCGTTACCAATGTCTGGAGTAAACCGGTCGTGGGCGGCGAGGCAGACAAGGTGACCTCCTTCGAGCAAGAAGGCGTAGTGCACGCCCAGATTGCGCTTAACGGCTCGATAATCGTATGCGAACTCCACGGCGAAGTATATAGAGTTGACCCCGCGACTGGTGAACATCGGAGGGTGATTATCCAGGCGCCGAGCGACTTGAAGCGGAATCAGGTTGAGCTCGAGACGTTCAGGAGCAAAGCTTCTGAATTCGCCCTGTCTAAAGACGCCAAGCAGATAGCCTTTGTCGTTCACGGCGAGGTATTCGCGATGAGCGCGTCCGAGCCTAAGGAGTGGACCAGACTAACAGAGACAGCTGCACGAGAGGACGGCCTCTCATGGGGACCGAAGGGCAAGAAGCTGGCGTTCTGCTCCGATCGGAATGGCAATCGTGACTTGTTTGTGATGGAGTCAACTGACTCCAAGGAGAAGCGGCTGTCCCACTCCAGACATCGCAGGACGACCCCGCTCGCCGCCACGACCGCAGCTGAGTATTCACCCGTGTGGGCTCCCGACGGGAAGAAGGTGGCCTACTTAGTGGGGCAGGGCGATTTGTGGGTGGCCGACTCAAGTGGTAAAGAGCCGAAACTCATTGCTGAAGGCCCTGCCATAGAGGAAGTCATGTGGGGCCCGGACGGTAGTTGGCTGGTTTTCAGCAAGTTGTGTGCCGGCTGGCAGTCGGAGATATTCATCGTTTCGTCTGACGGTGAAGAGCTGCATAACATCACTAAGAACCCTGCGCGGGACTTCAATCCGTGCGTTAGTGAGGACGGGACAAAGGTCGTGTTCCTTTCCCACCGAGGCTACAGGTGGCAGAACACATATGAGCATGACGTGTGGCACGTCTTCTTGACTAAGCGTGCGGAGGAGGAATATCGGGCGCGGCGCGATGGTGATGTTGAGGACGAGGCAACCAAAAAGCCGAAGAAATCCAAGAAGAAGGAAGTCAGGAAGGAGAAAAAGAAGAAGAGAACTCTGCTGGACTTGTTCAGGAAAAAGAAGAAACCTGAGAGGAAGGGCCTCGAGTTTGATTTTGAGGATATCCACACTCGCGCGATGAGGATTTCAACCACGAAGGGCAGCGCTTGGGCTCTCTCGGTTTCGCCTGATGGCAAGACCTACGCGTTCGGTTCGGATGCCTTCGGGGACAGGAACGTCTATGCAGTGGACGAGTTTGGCAAGCAGTCGAGGCAACTAACGGATTCCGGGCTCGATCCTCGGGAGATTATCTGGCACCCCAACGGCAAGTCGATGTTCGTTTTGAGCGAGGGCGGGACAATCGCCGAGTTGCGCACGACCGGGCAGATGAGACCCGTTCCGTTCACGGCCAAGATGACGATCGACCATAAGGGCGAGCGCCTTCAGATGTTCAACGAGACGTGGGGTATGATAAACAGGTTCTTTTATGACAAGGACTTCCACGGCGTTGATTGGGCAGCTGTTCGGGAGAAATATCTCCCATTGCTTGAGACCGTGTCCACCACGGAAGAGTTTGTGATGCTGCTATCGCAGATGGTCGGCGAGCTTGGCACCTCCCACTCGTCGGTTAGGGCTCCGCGCGATCCTGACTTCAAGGAGACCGGACAACTGGGCCTGCGCTTCGACCCGGCCTGGAAGGGACGGGGGCTGAGAGTGTCCGGAGTAGTGCCCGACGGTCCCACCGATCTGCCGGGCAGCGAGATACACGAAGGCGATGTGATTCTGTCTATTGACGGTCTGAAGATTGACAAGATGAATAACCCATTTGATGCCTTGATGGGCAAGGTCGATGAGTTGGTTGACCTCGAGGTTCTGAAGGACGGCAGGGGGAAGCCCCGGCTTGTAACCGTCAAAGCGTGGTCAAAGTGGGACATATCCCAGAAGATGTACCTGGCGTGGGTTGCGTCCCGCAAAGCGCTCGTGGAGAAGCTCAGCGGAGGGAAGGTGGGATACGTGCACCTTCGCTGGATGTCGCCGACGTACTATCAGGAGTTCCTGAACGGTCTCACCCACGAAATGGCCGACAAAGAGGCGCTAATCGTTGACGTTCGCTTCAACGGCGGAGGGTATGGCGAACTGCAGGATGCGCTGCTGTCAGTTCTGGGCCGAGACGTTTACTTCTACTTCGAGGACAGGGACAAATCACTCAAGGTCATGCAGCCGCGATTCAACTGGCGCAAGCCCATTGCCGTTGTCATGAATGAGTATTCGATGAGCGCCGCAGAGACATTTCCGTATTCGTTCCGCCATCTGGGTATCGGGAAGCTGATCGGCGTGCCGACGCCGGGAGGCGTTGTCTGCGTGAGTGGTTATAAGCGCCTTCTCGATGGGACGCTTTATCAGGTCCCGCAGTGGGGCTCCTACACGTTGGAGGGCGAGGAGCTGGAAGGCGTGGGCGTGAAGCCAGACATCTACGTCGAGAACCCACCCGAGCAGGACTTTAGCATGACGAGCGACGACCAGCTCAAAAAGGCGGTCGAGGAATTGCTGCGACAGGTCAATGGGAACTAATGGCGGAAGATGGCCTGGTTTGGACCAATGATTGAATGTGTCATCTTTGACACTGGGCCCCTGATCTCAGCCTTTCAGAGCGACGCGATTCCTGTCTTGAGGCATCTGATCTTAAAGGCCTACACTGGGCCAGCCTGTATTAAGGAGCTCAAGCGGCTAGGCTGGGCGACGGAAACAGAAACGATAAGACGAGATGGGGTCTTGGCAATCTGTGACTTGAGTGAGGATGAGAAGATCAGAGCGCGTAGAATAGCCAACGGAATAGCCCGTTGCTCAAGAAACAAGAGTCCGGCCATTCACAAGGGCGAATCGGAGGTCATAGCGATGGCGCTTGGCACCCAATCACGAGGTGATCTCGTTCTGTTGGACGAAAGAGCTGCAAGGTCAGTTGCCTCGAGAGAGGGAGTTCGCGTCTCAGGCTTCCCGGGGTTGCTTATCTTAGCGGCAGAACTTAAACTCCTTGGGCCTGAGCATGTGAGAGAAATGCTACAGCAGTGTCGTGAGCAAGGAACTCACTATTCTGAAAAGCTGATAGAGTTTGCTTATAGAAAAGCTGAGGAGGTTTGTGTGTGATGACCAAGGCCATTCACGAGCCTGAAGAGGCGCTGATGGATATGCAGGAGGTCTGGGAGGACTTCTTGAGGCTCAAGGAGCTTGCGGTGGGGCAGAGTTACCGGACTGTGGCCATCGATGAGCAGACTGATAGGCTGATCCATGAGATTGTTGACAAAGGGATTTGTGGAGATGCGACCGAGGTCATTGTCAGAGCTGTCAGGGGCTTCTTCGCCTCAGTATGGCCGTCGTCTCCCGAGAAGATGGAGAAATGACTGGAAACTCGGGAGCACTTGCAGTCACTGACCAGGGCAATTGCGAGGCAGGATAATGAGCACATTCTCAGTAAAGGTCACGTTACGCAACTGGCAGAACAGGTTTCTACCTGAAGAGAGGCGTGGCGACGAAGTGGTGTGCGACGCAATAGTTGATTCCGGAGCGGTGCAACTGGCGCTTCCGGTCGAGATCGTCGAGCGACTTAGACTTCTTCCAATGGACAAAACGACCGTCTTCACTGGCGACGGTGGCAGCCACGAATACCGGGTTGTGGGTATTGTTGAGGTTGAGGTCCAGGGCAGGAAGTGCGCGGTGCAAGCCATAGAGATTCCACGACACACAAGGCCTCTGCTTGGAGCAGTTCCGCTAGAGCAAATGGACTGGCACATCGACCCAGTGGAGCAGAAACTGGTCGGCAGACCTGAATCGCCCGACAAGCCGCTTCTGCCTATGGTCTAGATTAGTTGGCGGTTGGCGGTTAGCAGTTGTGGTCAGGCTGGGGGAAGATGAAGATAGCCAGGTTTGAGGACATAAAGTCGTAACAATGAATAACCGCCGGCCGCCAACTGGCAACTGCCGATTATTAACCGCGTGTTTTGCGAACCGCTCATACGACCTACATTACGGCCACGACATCTTCGGCCTGCTGCCCGAGGTGCTTGAGCAGAAGGACCTAACTGGCAACGTTCTTGTCGTCAGCAATCCCAGCGTGAAGGAGTCGCACGGGGACCGGCTGATGTTGGCACTTGGCGGGCGAGAGACCTCGTGGGCGCTCACACCCGCCGGGGAACGGCATAAGAACCTCGAGACGGTCAGCAAGCTCTACGTGGAGTGCGCAAAGGCCCGGATGGACCGCGAGGCGTGCATCATCGCGCTCGGCGGCGGCGTGGTTCAGGACATAACGAACTTCGTGGCGGCGACCTTCAAGCGAGGCATTCCGTTAATTCAGATACCGACGACGCTGCTCGCACAGGTCGATATTGGCATCGGCGGCTGCGCGGTTGACCATCCGCTCGGAAAGAGCCTCATCGGCACATTCTACCAGCCAAAGGCGGCGATACTCGACCTCAAATGCCTCGAGACGCTCCCGGACACTGAGTTCGTCAATGGTATCGCGGAGATAATCAACAAGGTCGCTGGCCTCGGCGGCAAGATCGACGAGCTGAAGGCGGACTTGCCGGAGATCGCCGCTCGGAACGCGGACAAGGTGCTCGAATACATCATGGAGGCAAACCGCATCAAGATAGCGATAATCGAGCGCGACGAGACTGGCCTTTCGGGCGAGCGGCTCGTCCTCGACTGGGGCCACACGATTACGTATGCGATTGAGAAGGTCACTGATTACGAGATGGCGCACGGCACGGCGCTTGGCATCGGTATGCACGGCGCGGCTCTTTTGGCGCGAGACCTGGGCTTTCTGGCCCCCGAACGAGTTGAGCTTCTGCGCGATGTGATCGAGCAGGCCGGCCTCCCGACACACTTGCCGCGAAAGATCGACCCCGCAAGCCTCCTCCCCGAGATGCGCGTTGATGCAAAGGCCAAAGATGGCAAGATCAGGTTCATTCTGCTGCACGACTTCGGCGAGGCGTTTCTGTCCGAGCCGATTCGGGATAACGAGATTGAGCAGGTGCTACTGCGGCTGAGGCGTTAGGCCTCAGGATCGTCGAGCAACCGAGCGGCTAGTTTCGGCCTGGGCCTTTATGAACTGAACGAATTCCTCGTCCAACATTCCCCTGGTCTCCTCGTGTATCTTCAGCCTAGCATAATGCACTTCCTGAAGAGCCGGATCACCGGGAAAATCCTTAACCGCCTTATCCCACAGCTCGTCCATGTCAGCCATAGGCAAACCTTCAAACCTTATAGAATCTCCGCGGGCGAGACGATCTGGATGTCAGGATAGCCCCACAGAAGATTCACTGCGTTAACGATCCGCCGCGTTCTCACCCTAACAATATGTCTGAAGTTCCAGCTGAGAAGATAATCCATCTCATTAAGTGGGGCAACGGCGGCCCAGATTGTTGATGTCACTCATAGTCTGTGGAATGGGGCGATAGGCATCAACTAACATGTAGTCAATAAGTTACGGATCAACAATGAACATACAGACAAAACTCGGGATAAGAATCAAGCAGCTTAGAAAAGAGAAGGGCATCTCCCAGGAAGAGCTCGCGTTCAAAGCCGGCCTACATAGGACATATATGAGCGACGTAGAGCGGGGCACGAGAAATGTGTCTATCAGAAACATTGAGAAAATCGCTAAGGCGTTAAGCGTCACGCCATCGAAACTACTCGAAGTATGAAAACGAAGTATCAAGACATTGTCCGTGATCTTTTCTTGAAGATTCCATCAGAGGTTGTGGACGTGTCGAAGCCGAGGGTGAGAGGGAGAACTCCAACCCTGGCCGTCTCTAACTTCTTGACCAACCGGGAGCAGGGCGACTGGGCAGAAAGCCTGGTTCAAAGAGCTATCAATGTGTCCGTGCCGAGTCTAGAAGCAGTCAAGTACGGACGATCTGACGAGATAACAGCCGGGGACCCTGGGTTCAAAGAGTTCTACGAATCATACCAGAACGAACTGGACTCGATCGGAAAGAAACCAGACCTTCTGCTGTTTCGTTTGGATGAATACGAGGATTCTTGGAATCTTGATGTCAGCCTTAGACCAGAAGACCAGCTGGACAAGATTGCAGGGAAGGCTATTGCCGCACTTGAGGTGCGTTCAAGCGCTTTCCTGGTCAGTAGCTACGACAAGCATGTGCGTAGTGGGAGCGGTCGAATGACCCGGAGGTTCTTGAGTTTCACGCCCAAAGCAGAGGACCTGTTGGTCATCCACAAATGGATCATAAACTACGGCGTAAAGCACTTCTATGTGCAGGTGTTCTTCGATCGCATCTATGCTATCTCATTTCGCAAGATTCTTGAGATCATAAGCGATCCAGACAACAGAAACAGCATCTACACGGTGGAGAAGAACGCAAAGAACCAATTCAAATCAACGATTCACATTGATGTGAATCAGGGGGCCCTGCTTTCAAGAAGGATGGAACGTCCTGAGCACTTCAGCAATGTCAAAGAGCTGGACCGAGGAAGGCTGCTCTATTACGTCAAGTTCAAAGGGGGCAAGGCCACTCTCGACGTGCCTGCTTTTCTAGCTGAATTGGAGCGATAGCTGAGATTTGGCGGACACTTCCTGTCCTGAGCTGAGAGCTTCATCCTCGAAGATGCGATTCAGCTTCGACCGGAGTTGCTCCGTTCGCGATGAGTCACCGCCTAGTGCGCTCTTGCGCCACAGGCCGTAGAGCTCCTCGATGTTGCGTAGCAGAGTTCCCGGCAATTGACGAAAATCTACAACTAGACTCTTGTTAATATCGTTTGGCTCAAGCTTCTCCAGCCCGTCGCCATATTGTCTTTTCTCGGCGCTCACCAGACATTGCGCAAAATCCGTGAGCAAATACGCCATCATTATGTTGAGAAAACCTTTGCCCAGAAAAGTCGGATAAATCGAGTGAAAACACGTGAGGTTCCGAGCTTCGGACTCGTTTCGAACAAACCTGAGGCCCTTCCGACCAAAGACGGTGACCAGAATTGGCGCCGGAGCTCTCTGTTCGGACGACCACCAGGGTGACCGATGTCGCGTGAGATACCTCTTGTCTACTCCCTCCTTCCGACCAAGTTGCAGATACCTTTTCAGGTTAGGGTCAGGCTCCAATCCGTTCGCGTAAAGCAAGAATGCCTTTCTGTTTTTCGCAATCAGTTGCTTCAAGTTCTCTTCAACGAAAATGTTGGAACGCGCGTCTAGGGCTTTAGTAATGCATGGAACGATATATCTTCGACTTATGCCATAACGAACTAGATCTGATTTGGAGAACGTGAAGTACTTGTTGGAGCCTGTTGCGATTCCCCGCATTACTCTAGCGTATCTGGTAAATGGAACAAGAATGCTCCCAGAGTGCCGGGTCTCGAAGTAGCTTTTCCACTTGACGGCGGGATCCAGTTCATCAATCCTCTTGAAAAGAACATCGGTTGACCCGGAGGGGATAGCGACATCCCCGGAGATCAATTCCCAGACCTCATCCGCGTCAAGCTGACCGCCAACTCTTATGAACGTGACCGGGGCGGACGAGGCCCTTGGCTGACCAAACAACAATATGCACGCCGTAGTCAACACGTCGGAAAACACTGACAATCTAAAATCGAACACAATAATGAATGCCAATCTGTTTGTTCTGAGCAGGAACTCCTTGACTGCTACGCCGTAATTCGCATTTAGGAACTCGCTTGGGGTAATGAACGCCATTCTGCCCTTGTCTGAGAGCTGGAGCATGGCCTTTATCATGAACAGGCAATATACATTGGTGTTGAGGCTGACCGAAATGGATGATTCGTCTCTCAGAAGACGTAGGTATGTTCTTCGCTTTGGAACATAGTGGTGCTTCAGGTATGGTGGATTACAAATGATACCTTCGTATTTCGGGGCGAAAGGCGAGGTCATAAAGTCCTCTTGAAACAGCTTGACCTTCGCTTTCTTCCTCAGCTGGGCCAGAATCGGGTTAGTGAAAGATATGATTTGGGAGTCAATCTCGTAAGCATCTATCTCGACATCGGAGCTCGCGAGACGAGAGATGCTGCGCTCAAAAACGTATGTTCCAGAACCAGGATCCAGTATGCGTTTAGGATTGGAAGCCAATACCCACCGTGACATGAGGTCAGCGATATGCGTGGGCGTAAAAAACTGCCCTCTGCTTTTTCTCTCTGCATGGGGCACTCCCCTGCAATACGCTTCCTCGATGCTGCAATCAGAGGAATGCGCACTACACGTTCTGATCGGATCGCTGTGTTGCGGTAGAATCGGTCTCCCCTTTCACGTCGTTGCACGATCTAGCCTTACCGCCACAATCATAGGCGATGAGGTCTCAGAATCTCAAGAACATAATCCCTAGCGAGACTCGTCGTCCGAGTTGATTTGTCTGAGCTGTAGATTAGCTCTCCTGTGGACGCCGATACGAATTCTACTTTAGCGCAGTTGACGTTTTGGATTGCGCTGTGTGAAGATCGAATTGGAGCAGGCAAGAACCTGGGAATACGAAGGGCAAGAGGGGAATCGTATGAATCTGAACATCTTCAAGCAGATGCAGAAGGTTAAGGAGAAGATGGCCGAGGCGCAGGCGGCTGTTCGGGAGAAGACGGTTGAGGCCACCGTCGGGGGCGGTATGGTTACGGTCGTGGCCAATGGCGCTCAGGAGATCATCTCAATCTCGCTCGACAAGGAGGTCATTGATCCTGACGACGTCGATATGCTGGAGGATCTTGTGCTTTCAGCGGTCAATGACGCGCTGCGAAAGTCGAAGGAGCTGATGGCTCAGGAGATGGGCAAGTTCGCAAAGCAAATGGGTCTGCCGCCGCAGATACTGAACAAGCTGTAAGATGGCCTATCCACGTCAATTCGCAAGCCTCGTAACGCAGCTTGCGCGTCTGCCCGGCATCTCGAGGCGCGGAGCGGAGCGGCTTGCGTTGTTCATCCTCAAGATGC
This sequence comes from uncultured bacterium, assembly GCA_964480475.1. Lineage (GTDB taxonomy): Bacteria > B130-G9 > B130-G9 > B130-G9 > B130-G9 > CAYZPW01. Next base: position 39,183 of record CAYZPW010000023.1, read on the forward strand.
CCGAGAAGTCGGCCAGATCGTTGGTCAAAGCGATCGTGTCGGCTCGGGAGAAGGTCGGTCGATGCGGGCTGTGCTTCAACCTGTCGTCTGGCGAGCTCTGCGGAATCTGTTCAGACGATGAGCGCGACAGGACAACGTTGTGCGTCGTGGAGACGGCTCGGGACATCGCGGCAGTCGAACGCTCGCGTGAATACAATGGACTGTATCATGTCCTCCTGGGGAAGATCTCGCCGCTTTCTGGCATCGGGCCGGAGGACCTGACGATAGAGGACCTGCTCAAGCGCCTGAAGAGCGGCAAGGTGAAGGAAGTCATAATAGCGACCGGCACGGACGTTGAGGGCGAGGCGACAGCCAACTACCTGGCACGGGTGGTCGCCGAGCTGGGCATTGCTGTCAGCAGAATTGCGTATGGAGTGCCGATGGGGGGACCTCTAGAGTTTGTGGACGAAATGACGCTTGGAAAGGCCGTTTTAGGCAGAAGGAGGATTGATTCTGATGACGAATCCATCAAGAAGCAATAAGAAGAGATCATTGATAGGGCTAGCGACGATTGCCGCCCTCGCGATTGCCGCCGTCGCGATTGTGATAGTTGTTCTCGTCTATACAGTTGATTGGGAGGCGTTCCTCGACGAACGATTGGCCGAGGCGATGATGGCGGACACGGGCGCACCAATCAAGTCCCCGAAGGACGTGGGCCTCCAATTCACCGACGCCGTGATAGCGACCGAGGATGGCGTGAACCTGGCCGGCTGGTTTGTCCCGAGCGGTCAGTCAAGGGTAACGATCGTGTTCTGCCGAGGCGCGGCGGGCAACATCGGCCTGTGGCTCGACATGATCAAGCGCCTCCACGGTCTAAACTACAACTTGCTGGCGTTCGACTACCGCGGCACAGGCCTTTCCGGCGGCAGCGCATCGTTTCTCGCGATTGAAAAGGACATCGCAGCGGCTGTGAAGCACGCGAAACAGAACTTCGGGAACGCTGCGTCCCGCACTGGCATTCTTGGTGTATCGATCGGCGGCGCCGTTGGGATAAACGTTGCGGCTGAGCTCGACGCCGTTGATGCGATAGTCGCTGATTCCCCCTTCTCGTCGTTTGCTGAGATGGTTCCACGCATCATCAAGATGCAGGTGCCTCAGCTGGCGGGCGAAGTTCCCGATGACGAGGAGATCACGGACGAGTTCGACCCGATAAGATCGGTCGCCGAATTATCGCCCAAGCCGGTTTTCATTATTGCGAACGAGAATGATACGCTTTGCCCCGCTGATATGGCCCGGAAGCTCTACAAGAAGGCAAGGGTGCCCAAGTATCTATGGGTGGCGCCCGGGACAGAGCATATTGGCGCCAAAGACGTTTTCCCGATGGAATACTGGGCCAAAGTTGGGGAGTTCTTCGACCACTGGCTCGTCGGGGCGAGGTCGGCAGAGTTCGAAGTCGCCAAGAGGGTCAAGCCGCTTGCCGACGGCGCGTTTGAGGTGAGGCTTCGGCTGAGCAATATCGGCGACGTGATGAGCGAGGATGTTCCCGTGGCCGTCATAATTGAGACCGAGGCGGGCGACGTGTTCCAGAACGTCTATTTCCCAGAAAAAAGGCTGCTCTCGTTCAAACTCGATTCAGAACCGTTGAGTTTCAGGGCAATGCGATTCTTTCACGTCAAGCGAAAAGGCGATACCTGGGAACTTTTGCCCGGCTGAGGTAAAGGCGATATGTCGCGTAGGGGCGGGGTCTCTGACCCGCCCGTTCTTATCAATTGCCATCTGTAGGTACTGCATTCGGCTGGATCGACATAGGCGGGCGGGTCTGAGACCTAACAATTGTACGCATATTCTGGAGGTTTGTTCCTCTGATTCACCGCGTTTCAACGCGGAGAT
>CAYZPW010000024.1:0-25467 GCA_964480475.1 uncultured bacterium
GCGGTTATACCAACAGAGTTAAGAGAGGAGCGAGAACAGTGACCAAGACACTTCAGATCTACAAGTGTGAGATATGCGGTAACGTCGTGGAGATGCTTCACGAGGGAGTGGGCGAGCTCATCTGCTGCGGCGCCCCGATGAAGCTCTACGAGGAAAACACGACTGATGCGGCTTTGGAGAAGCACGTCCCGGTCGTTGAGAAGACGGCGGACGGTTTCAAGGTAACCGTTGGGAGCGTTGCGCATCCGATGGTCGATGTGCACTACATCGAGTGGATCGAGCTTATCGCTGACGGCAAGGCGTATCGGGAGTTCCTGAAGCCCGGCGATGCGCCCGAGGCGACGTTCTGCATCACAGCGGACAAGGTAACTGCCCGAGAATACTGCAATGTGCATGGCCTTTGGAAGAAGGAGGGGTAGGGATGATCGAGGATATGAACGACGAGGCAAGAGACAAGGTCGCGAAGGGCGTTGCCGAGGCGATCAAGACGGAGAACGAGGGTAGGTACTTCTACTTGATGGCAGCCAACAGCACGACTGACCCAAAGGGCAAGGAAGTCTTCGCGACATTGGCCGATGAGGAGGAAGTTCACCTCAAATATCTGAAGAAGCAATACCTGTCACTTCTCGAACGCGGTGAGTTCGACAAGAAGTTGAAGCTGGGCCCCAAGGCGGACTTCTCCGGAGCGAATCCCATATTCTCCGAGCAGCTGCTCGAGCGGCTTTCGGATGCCCATTACGAGATGAGTGCGCTGTCCATAGGCGTCCGGCTGGAGCTCTACTCTACGAGTTTCTATAGAAAGCAGGCCGAGGAGAGCGCCGATCCATTTGTGAAGGGGGTTTTCAACGAGCTTGCGGAGTGGGAAGCGGACCACTATCATGCACTATTGAGGCAGCTAGACGCTTTGAAGGAGTTCTATTGGGAGGCCGCGGGTTTTTCGCCATTTTGACAAGTAAGAGGGAGACGTGCAATGAGCATAACCTTTAACGCTGACGAGGTTTTTGAGATAGCGGAGCAGATCGAGAGGAACGGCGCCAAGTTCTATCGACGTGCCGCCGAGATGTTCCCTGAGCCCGATGCGCACCAGCTGCTTGCTGATCTTGCCGTGTGGGAAGAAGGCCACGAAAGGCTCTTTGCGGACATGCGCAGGGAGCTTTCTCAGCGAGAAAAGGAACCGGTGTTCTTCGATCCCAACAACGAGGCGGTCGCGTATCTGAGGGCAATCGCAGGCGGCCACGTTTTCAATCCTAAGGCAGACCTTTCTAGATTCCTGACGGGCGACGAGGGACTGGCGGAGATCCTACGAAAGGGTCTTCGGTTCGAGAAGGACTCAATTGCTTTCTACTTGGGAATGAGGGACTTGGTTAGCGTGGAGCTTGGCAAAGACAAGGTGGCCAAGATAATTGAGGAGGAGAAGAGCCACGTCGTCATGCTGGCCAAATGGATTGACAGGTTGGGTGAATAGACGCTCGTGTTCTTGACGAGGCGAGCGTGCGGTCATCATCGGCACGCATTCTGAAATGAGCCTCCTGGGCACGCCATCTATTGCAGCACGACGGCCAAGGGGTGTAGGCGATACCGGAAGGAGGATACTGTGAAGGGACCCGAAAGTGCAGTCAGAGTGACCGATCATGTTTTCTGGGTCGGCGCTATTGATTGGGGCATCCGTAACTTCCACGGATACGAGACCAATCGCGGCACGACATACAACGCATATCTAGTGATGGCCGACAAGGTTACGTTGATCGATACGGTGAAGGCGCCGTTCGCGGACGAGATGCTCTCCCGCATCGCCTCGGTCGTTGAGCCCGAGAGGATAGACTACATTGTCTCGAATCACGCCGAGATGGACCACACGGGCTCGCTGCCTCGGACGATTGAGGCCACGAAGCCTGAGAGGGTCTTCGCTTCCGTAATGGGAGCTAAAGCCCTGTCGAGTCACTTCGATCTCGGTGTGGAGATTACTCCAGTTAAGAACGGCGAAGGGCTCAACCTGGGCAACATGAAGCTGACATTCATCCACACGCCGATGCTGCACTGGCCGGACAGCATGGTCTCATACCTCGCGGAGGCGAAGACCCTCTTCTCACAAGATGCCTTCGGGATGCACCTTGCCTCAACTGAGCGCTTCGACGATGAGATCGCCGATGCCGTCCTTCTGGACGAGGCGGCCAGGTACTACGCCAATATCCTCTTGCCGTTCTCGCCGCTTATAGCAAAGCTCCTCGAGAGCCTTCCGACGCTCGGCCTGAGCATCAAAACCGTTGCGCCGGACCACGGGCCTATATGGCGGATGAGCTTTGGGGACGTTCTCAAGTGGTATTCGACGTGGGCGGCGCAGCAGCCGACCAAGAAGGCCGTCATCGTCTATGACACGATGTGGAAGAGCACCGACGCGATGGCGCGTGCGCTCTGCGATGGCCTTGTCAAGCGGGGCGTTAGCGTCAACGTCATGCCGCTAGCATCGTGCCACCGAAGCGACGTGGCGACCGCGGTGATGCAGGCCGGGGCGCTCTTGGTGGGCTCGCCGACGATTAACAACAACATCTTCCCGACGGTTGCAGACGTCATGACCTACCTGAAAGGTCTCAAGCCCAAGAACCTCGTCGGGGCAGCGTTTGGCTCGTTCGGCTGGAGCGGCGAGGCGGTCTCGCATTTGAACGAGCTCCTCAAGTCAATGAACGTGGAACTCGTGTCCGACGGCGTCAAGGCCAATTACGTGCCTGACGCAGAGGCGCTTAATCAATGCAACTCGCTAGGCACGGCTGTGGCAGAGAGGCTCAAGGAGAGATGCCAATGACGAGCGCGGACGTCGATCGCAAGGCGCTTTCCTGCATCAGCTATGGCCTGTATATCGCGACCTCGCGCCTCGGCGAGAGGCTGAACGGTCAGATAGTCAACACAGTCGTTCAAGTCTCGGGCCGTCCTCCGAAAATCGCCGTCAGCATCAATAAAGAGAACCTGACGCACGAGCTCATATCGGAAAGCGGCGTCCTGGGCGTCTCCGTGCTCGACGAGACCGCGCCCATGACGCTCATAGGCACGTTTGGTTTCAGGTCAGGCCGCGACATTAACAAGTTCGAGAAAGTCAAACACAAGCTCGGGACGACAAAAGTCCCGCTGGTGATAGAGCACGTGGTCTCAGTCCTTGAGGCGAAAGTCGTTGATTCCGTGAACGTCGGGACGCACACGGTGTTCGTCGGTGAGGTGCTTTCCGGCGAAGTGATCGCGAGTGGCCGTGCCCTAACCTATGATTTCTATAAGGTGCATCTTAAGGGAAAGACGCCGAAGAATGCGCCGAGCTATATTGAGACTGATTCAGAACGCAAAGAAACCGAGCGAGAAGAAGGAGAGAAACCAATGAATAGGTACGTCTGCACCGTTTGTGGTTACCTTTATGACCCTGAGCAAGGCGATCCAGAAAACGGGATCGTGCCGGGAACGGCCTTTGAGGACCTCCCGCCGAGCTGGACCTGCCCCGTGTGCGGCGTCGGCAAAGACGCCTTCAAGCCAGAGGAATGACGCGAGATCGTAGATAAACAGACGCTTGAGCGGCTATACGAGAGGTACAACAGGCGCAAGTTCGTTCATCCGGACCCACTTGAGTTCCTCTATAATTACGAGCACCTGCGCGACCGCGAGCTCGTGGGCTTAATTGCGAGCTCGTTAGCTTATGGAAGAGTAGCCCAGATTCTGAAGAGCATTTCCGGTGTTCTCCACCGGTTGGGACCATCGCCTTGTGAGTTTGTGCTTGATTCATCGAAGAATAAGCTTGAATCCCTATTCTCGAGCTTCAGGCATAGGTTCACAACTGGGGACGAGCTGGTTCAGATGCTTATCGGGGCAAGGCGCGTTGTGAGACGGCACGGTTCCCTGCACAGGTGTTTTGTGGCCGGGCTGAAGGACGTGCACCAGACCGTGATTCCGGCGCTTTGGAGGTTCGTTGACGAACTCGCGTTTGGTGAGAATGGGAGAGAGAAGTCCGGCAGCCTCGTGCCCTTGCCCGCGCGGGGCAGCGCCTGCAAGCGGCTGAACCTCTTCCTAAGATGGATGGTGCGAGAGGATGAGGTCGATCCGGGCGGATGGGACGACGTGCCGACATCGAAGCTGATTGTGCCGTTGGATACACATATACACAGAACGGGACTTGCGTTGGGTCTCACGAATAGGAAGTGCGCGGACATGCGCTGCGCCCTGGAGATCACGAAGGCGTTCAAACGCTTTGCGCCGGAAGACCCCGTGCGATACGACTTCGCCATGACGAGGCTCGGAATCAGGGCGGACGCCGACCTCAAATCCCTCCTTAATGAATGCGGTCAAAGTGGAGATTATGTCGATACTTAACGTCGCAACAGACATCCTTGCCGAGTTCTGGGGCGTCCTGGGCGCGATGTCTCCCTATCTTCTCTTCGGCTTTTTTGTGGCGGGAGTGCTCTCGGTCTTCATCTCGCCGGATGTTGTGCGGCGTCACCTGGGCGGAAAGGGCCTCTTGCCAGTTGTCAAAGCATCGCTGTTTGGAGTCCCGTTGCCGTTGTGCTCGTGCGGGGTCATCCCCGTATCGGCCTCGCTAAGGAGACAGGGCGCCAGCAAAGGTGCGACAACTGCTTTTCTGCTCTCGACGCCGCAGACTGGCGTTGACTCGATCTTCGTTACCCTCAGTCTTCTGGGGCCCGTCTTCGCGGTATTTAGGCCCCTCGCGGCACTCTTGACCGGCGTCATCGGCGGCTCGCTCGTGTCGATCGGTGAGAAGGGCGGGGAAGAGGTCGAAAAGGGACCAGATTGCACGTGCGCAACCGGCGCCTGTATGGTGCACCCCAAGGGGCACAAGCTTGCTCAGGTATTCAAATACGGCTTTGTGACTCTGGCAGGCGACATCGCAAAGCCGCTCTTTTTCGGGCTTCTAGCCGCGGCGCTGATCTCCGCGCTCGTGCCTCAGGACTTCTTCGCTGACTTTATCGGCAAGGGCTTCTTGGCGAAACTGCTGTTGATGGCCCTAGGGATACCGGTTTACGTCTGCGCCACCGCGTCCGTTCCCCTGGCTGCCGCCTTGATAGCGATCGGTGTATCGCCGGGAGCTGCGTTTGTTTTTCTAATGACAGGGCCGGCCACAAACATCGCGACTATCGCTACGGTCTGGAAGGTTATGGGCAAGAAAGTGGCAATTATCTATCTTCTGACGACCGCTGGATGTGCGCTTCTTTTCGGCACGCTGCTCGATCTGATCTATACCGCAACAGCCCGAACGGCCGAACCATACATGCCCTGGATGTTCCCGCCATATCTCAAAGTGGCCAGTGCCATAATCTTGCTGGGTGTGCTGGCTTGGTCGATGTATGCCCACAAGCGCGTTCACGGTGAACCAATACCGCAGGAACAGGAGAAAGGAATGCTCGCTCTCAACATCACAGGAATGACGTGCAGCCATTGCGTTAACGCCGTCACCGGCGCTTTGAGAGAAGGCCCCGGAGTTGAAGCGGTTAACGTCGATCTCAAAACCGGAAAAGCGCTTCTAGACGGCAAGGACCTCGACGTCGAGGCGCTCTGCGAGGCCGTCAGCGCACTAGGCTATGGATGTAACCTGCACGCCGAACCGGCCGAATCGTGAGGTGCGATTCGAGTCATTGATGGCCGGTGATGCGAATTCAGCGATTAAGCAAGGGCGCATCACAAGGCTCTCACAGACGAGGCAGATCGTAAAGTCCACAAGCTGGACAGTCGTTGTCTTGGTCATTGGGCTTGGCTGGCGTCTCCCACTCTTGGGCTTTGCCGTGCCCGTCGTGATGATTATGGCCATCGCGCTGTCTGGCGCCGCTATTGATATACAACGCTATCCCTGAGTTTCTTGTTCGGGCCTATCGTCGCGCCTCGCCAGACAACTGACCTGGTAATCTCCGCCTGCTTGCCGATCCTAGCGTTCTCGCCGATCACCGCATAAGGCCCGACGGCGGCGCCTTTTCCGATGATGCAGGACCTGCCAAGTGCGACCGGGGGCTCGATCCTGACCTCGGGGTCGAGCGCAATCTCGAAGTCGCCGAGCTCGAATGACCCGTGCCGATCTTGGATAACTGCGAATCTTCCGCCTTCCTCGACGACTCTTCTGTAGGGACTCGTGCCGTCCAGAACATCGAAGTGCGCCTGTCTGTAGCTATCAAGATCGCCCAATTCTCGCCAGTAGGCATCGAGGATGAAGCCCTGCACAGCCAGGCCTGCGCCGAGCATGTTGACATTGGCGGAGATCACGCTGGACGGCTCATTAGGTGGCAGAAACTGGAGGACTACCGGCTCGAGAATCTGGAGCCCACAGAACGCATGCAGCGGGCGATTGGGGTCGTGCGTGCCGAACATACTTCCCAGCATCGAAATGCGACCGTTATCGTCGAGTTGGATCGGCGTGTATCTACCCGTAGAATCCTTCTTGAGCAGCAACGTCGCGGCGGCCCCATTCCTAGAGTGCAAGTCGAGCATCTGTCCTATATCTACCGATGGATCAAGCAGAAAATCGCTATTGGCAATGAGAAAGGTCCGGCCCCCGAACAGGCGCTCCACCTTCTTAAGGCCGCCGCCTGTACCGAGCAGATGCGGTTCGTTTGAGAAGTGCAGACGGAACACATTCCCCCAGCGAGTCTCGAGGTCCCGCCTGAGAACTTCTGCTCGGTGATGCAGGTTGACGACGATCTCATCGACGCCCCAACGTAGAAGCTGCGGTAGGATGTAATCGACCAGCGGCCTCCCGAAGAAGTCGATCATCGGTTTCGGCACGAGGTCCGTTATCGGCGAGAGACGTGAGCCAACCCCGGCGCAAAAAAGCATTGCTTTCATGCTAGTCGGTTCCGAGTTCAAAGTTCAAAGTTCAAAGTTACGAGTTCAAACATATCGCACTATTGGGGACGGAAGTAGGCCGTCATGACGTCGCCGGTCCTGAATGCGACGAAGGGCAGGTAGGGAATCTGCGCCAGGAGCGTCCTGGTGAGGGCGTCTGGGATGAGGCGCAGACCCAGGCGGGAGTTGATGGACTCTGCCAGATGGTGAACGCACCCTTGAAGCGGAAACCGAACTCTTTGCAGCTTAAAGCCGGCTTTGTCGGCCATTCTGGACAGAGCGTTTCGCCCAAAGAGAAAGAGGTGCCTGGGGAAATCGTAACCAGCCCAGTGTTGTCCAAAAACCTTCGATGAGAGGCAATCAGGATTAGGCACGGAGATCACCAATCCGCCATCCGGAGCGACGGTCCTTCGTGCCTCGTGCAGAGCACGCATCGGATCGCTCAAATGCTCAAGTGAATGCGAGAATATGACGAGGTCGAACTGATCATCCGAATAGCCTGCATCCCAGACCTGGCCGCAGAACGTCTCAACGTTGAGACTAGATGAAACCGCATGACAAGCCTTTTCTGAAATCTCCGTCCCAAACAACTCCGTATCGAGATGAGAAAGCGCAAAGAGGAGCAACCCGGTGCCAAATCCCACCTCAAGTATCCGAGCCGGTCTTCGCCCGAACCGCAGAAGCCGCCGGTTATGAACCAGCGTCCTTAGAAGTGCGCTCTGCCGCACTAGAAGCGGAAAGACCGTGCCCCTGCCGATTAGATCACACAGATGTCCGAATGAGTCTCGAAGCTCAGATTCGCCGTGTGCCACATCAGGCGCCTCCAAACGTCGGACTTTAGACTTTGGGCTTGGGACTTTGGACTTCTGGATAAGTCCATAAGCGTGCAGGACCCTCGCCTGTAGCCGCTGCTTGAGTCCCGGAGAGGATTTCAAGGCGGCATCAGAGACCTTCTGAACGTCCCTCGAGTAATACGCGTCGTCAAGATAGAGAAGGGGCAGGCTCTCGGCCGTGGGTCTGGGGTCCAGGAAGAGCACGCTGCATCGAGGACATTTGACAAATGCATACTTCTGCGGCGTTGTTCCGAGCATCGTGTCGGAGCTCTTGACTACAACCTCGCCATCTTCGCCGCCGCAGAGGCAGCAGCGGCCTTTCTCAAGGGTTAAGGTGGCTGAGTCGTCGGAGGGCGCCGAGTCCATTGAGAGTTTGGTCAGAGCGTCTGTGACAGGAAGTGGTCAAAGACTATCCTCGACCACGATTCCATTTCGGGCCGAATCGCGCCCAGTTCTTCGATTTCAATGAACTCGCCGGTCATCTTCGATGTCTCGCGGATCCGGACGCTATCGTTGGTAAACAGCGCCTGAAAGACAATTCCGAAGTGGACTTTGCCTACATCAGTCGCATCATCGTTGATGCACCCGACAAGCCGACACGCATACTCGGTCGAGATGTCGAGTTCCTCGTGCAGCTCTCGCTCCATACCCGAGAGGAATGCGTCGAAGAAATCCACTTCGCTGTCTTCGGGATTCAGGTGGCCCCCAACGCCAATGGAGTACTTGTCCCAAAGACGCCGCTCCGATTGCTTCTGGAGTCGCCTCATCAGCATGACCTTCGTGCCACATCTGATGAGAACGTAGGGGATGATCTGCTTCAGCGAGGGGTCATCCTCCGCGTCAGCCCGGCTGACGAAGCGGTAGGCGCCGGAGATAGCCTTCAGTGCCTCCCACGCGACATCCGCGTTGCCGAAAGGCTGCGGGGCAGAGTCGCTGGAGCGAGCTAGAACGCCCTGCTCTCGGTCGGGCTGAGCCGACGTTCCTTGCCATGAAAGAGCGACTGTCTCCTCCAATATGCGCCGTGGAACGACCAGAATGCGTTCAGATGCCATAGAGATAACCCCAGAATGGATTCAGACAGCTAGCATCATTGTAACCATATACAATCCATTCGATCAAATGCTGTGAGCTCCTTAGCGCCAAGCCAGCTTCGCGCCGAGACCAATGTGTTATTGCGGACGCAGCCAGTCCTGCATCGTTCGCGCTGTCTGTTGCCAAGCACTACTTCTCAATGCCAGTCCGCGCCTCGACCCCCTTCTGATAATAATGCTTCACGTCAACCATCTCGGTTACGAGGTCCGCGCGCTCAATGACCCTTGGGTCAGCGTTGCGGCCCGTGATGACGAGCTCCACATCATCGGGCTTTGCCTCGATGACAGAGAGAAGCTCATCCACAGAGAAGAGCTTGAGATGCGTTGCGACATTGGCCTCGTCCAGGATGACAACACGGAACTCACCTGAGGAGACAATCACCCTCACCTCCGAAAGGCCATCTCTGGCTGCCTCTACATCCTCAAGGCTTGGCTCACCTTTGATGAAGCAACCCCGGCCGAACTGCTTGACCGTGATCAGGTCCGAAAGCCGCTGTAAGGCGTCATGCTCGCTGTAGCGGGCACCCTTTATGAATTGGGCAATGAACACCCTCAGGCCTGCGCCAGCCGCCCTGATGGCGAGACCAAGCGCCGCAGTCGTTTTGCCTTTCCCGGCGCCAGTATAAACTTGAACGTAGCCTCTCACGTCTCCATGTCTCCTCCAAATCATAAATCGTCCGGAGCAGCGATGCGCGACCGCTGGCGTAATCGTCATATAGAAGATAGACCCGAATCTTACGTTCTGCAAAGACCGCGCCAGACCCGAATCCTAAGCGGGAGATTGACTCTAGCCGTTTGTTGACCCCCGGCACCGCTATTGTATAATCTGCGGCGGTGATCTTATCAGGAGGGAATTATGAATGATACCGAGGGTGCGGCTGTTCGTGGGGAGTCGAGGCTCGAGAAGGAAAATGCTCGCCTGCGGCTTTTGATTCAGATCAATCGGAGGCTTCACGAGAGCCTCGACGTTGACCAGGTGCTCTCTACGATTGTTGACGTTGCGACGCGTTCACTTGAGGCAGAGAGAAGCACTCTCTACGTAGTGGATTCCGAGATGGGCGAGATCTGGTCTCGGATTGTTCAAGGCGAGAACATTCACGAGATAAGACTGAAAATTGGCGACGGGATTGCGGGTTACGTTGCGAAAACAGGCGAGACCGTAAATATCGCCGACGCTCACGAGGACGACAGATTCGACCCAAAAACCGATGCGAAGTCCGGATTCAGGACCAGATCGATGCTTTGCATGCCGCTTGACGATCACGACGGCAGGCGCGTCGGCGTCATTCAGGTCATGAACAAGAAGGCTGGCCAGTTCACGAAGGATGACGAGGATTACCTGACGGCGCTCAGCGTTCAGGCAGCCCTATCGCTCCAAAACGCTCAATACACCGCGAATCTCTCCTCGCTTTCGAGTCGGAATCAGGAGCTTGTTGAGATTCTGGAGCGGCGTCTCCGCGACCTTCAGGACTTGAAAATGGTCTCGATGAAGCACATGGCGCGGGGGATTGCGCACGAGGTCAACAACATGCTCGCCAAGATCAAGGGCGGAGCGCAATCGCTCGAGCAGACCGTTGAGGACCTCAAGGACATGCTCAGCTCGATGATCGAAGGGGCCGACGTTGACATGGATGAGCTTGAGTATCTGGTTGAAGAGGGCCTTCCGTTCCCGTTGGGCGGGATACTTGAAGGAAGCGAAGGAATTGGCGAGATAGTCAAGAGAATTAGAGGATTCGTGAGGCTCGATCAGGGTCCTGTTCAGTTCTCCAACATCAACGAGGACCTCGAGAACGTCGTCAAGATGTGTGCTGGTGATATCGCGGAGGCGGGCGTTACGCTCGAGAAGCGACTGGGGCAATTGCCAAAGATCGAGTGCAGATCGCGTGAGCTGAACATGGTGCTCCGCGAGGTGCTACGCAACGCGATTTACTATGCCAGCGAAAGTAAGGATGCGTCTCGGCCGCGGCTCGTGCTAGTCAGAACGGCGCTTGTTGACGATGGCAAGTTTGTCGAGTCGTCGTTCCTGGACAATGGGCCCGGGATACCGAAGGAGTCCTGGGGGCACATCTTCGACCTGTTCTACACGACCAAGCCGGAGGGTTCGGGCTACGGGCTTGGCCTTTCTGAGTGCTATGCCGTGGTCAAGAGGAATGGCGGGACATTGTCCGTTGAGGAACTAAGCCCAGAAGATGCACGAGGTTACAGCACCAGGGTAGTGCTGCGTCTCCCCACAAAACGCCAGTGACGAGGCGACTGGCCTTCAGCGCCTCTTGCACGATTCGTAAGAACAGCAAAACATGCTGGCCCGCAAGCCCTGCCATAAGCCGTTTCGGATTCGTTAGGGACAGGACTGTGTCCTTCTGCCCGTTGCTGACCTCTCCCTTTTCGCCTTTTGCCCTTTTTTCCTTTTCGCCCGTTTCCGTCTTGCGGAAACTCTCTCAGCTTCACCATTGACGTGTGCCGGTGTTGGCGTAGTATTCGCGTAGATGATTACCGTTGGAGATGTGTTGTGAGTAGCAAAGACCAGTCCAATAGCGACGAGCTCCGGCGGCTTCGCAAGGAGGTCGCGAGGCTTCAGCAGCTGATTGCCATCAATCAGCGGCTTCACAGTTGCTTGGACGTTGACAAGGTGCTTGAGACGATTATTGATGTTGCGACGCGCTCCCTCGAGGCCGAGCGAAGCACCTTGTACGTGATTGACGAGGCGAAAGGCGAGATGTGTTCCCACATCGCTCAGGGCGAAGATGTCGGTGAGATTAGGCTCAAGATTGGCGAGGGCATTGCCGGTCACGTCGCCAAGACCGGAGAAACCGTCCGGATCCCTGACGCGCATAGTGACACACGGTTCAACCCGAACATCGACGTCGAGACGGGTTTCAGGACGCGCTCGATGCTCTGTATGCCGCTTGAATTATCGGACGGCAAGCGTGTGGGCGTGCTTCAGGTCCTTAACAAGAGACAGGGCGTTTTCACCGAGGAGGATATGGATCAGCTCCGCGCACTTGCCGTTCAGGCCGCGCTTTCGCTACAGAATGCTCGATATACAGCGCGCCTTTCTGCGCTTTCTAAACAGAACGAGCTCCTGGTCGAGATGCTTGAGCAGCGTCTGCGTGACCTTCAGGACCGCAAGATGGTCTCCATGAAACACTTGGCAAGGGGCATTGCCCACGAGGTCAATAACGAGCTCGCCAAGGTTAAGGGCGGGGCAGAGTCCCTGCCTGAAGACATTGACGAGCTTCGCACCATGGCCAAGGCGCTGCTTGATGGCGATGAAGTTGATACAGAAGAGCTGCTATATCTGCTCGACGAGGGGATTCGGCTTTCGGTAGATGGCATCCTTGAGGGTACTTCCGGTATCGGTGAGATCGTCCGAAGGATACGCAACTTCGTTCGGCTCGACCAAGAGTCAGTCCAGTTCGCCGATCTGAACAACGACGTTGAGATGGTCGTCAAGATCTGCTCAACCGACATTGAGGATGCAGATGTGAAGGTCGAGATGAAGCTTGGCAAGTTGCCGGATGTCGAGTGCAGACCGCGTGAGATCAACATATTGTTGAGGGAGCTTCTGTGGAACGCCATTTACTACGCCAGTGACGGCAAGGCGAGAGAGGAGCGGAGACTCGTCCTAGTCACGACTTCCGCCATGGACGACGGTAAGTATGTTACCGTGTCCTTCTTGGACAACGGCCCCGGAATCCCCCAAGAAGCCCGGGAGCATATATTCGACCTTTTCTACACGACGAAACCCGAGGGGTTTGGTACTGGCTTGGGGCTTTCAGAGTGCTACGCGATAGCCACAAGAAATGGCGGCACGTTATTCGTCGAGGAACCCGACCCAAAGAGGGAGTCGGAATACTCAACCAAGATCACGCTTCACCTTCCCGTTCGAGTGAGATAATTGTCCAGCGGTTGATGGGTTACGTCCCGGATTGCAGGGACACGGTCAACTAGACGTTTAGAAGGAGTACATCAGATGAAAGAACTGCTTCGCTGGTTGCGGCGCCCCGGCCGCGGGGGCCAGTGTAATGCAGAAGAGGTCCTCACTCTGCGTGTGAGACTCGCGGCTTTCGGGATTCTGCTGGCCCTTTTCTTGGGCATCAGCGCAGACGCAGCGGCGCAGTCGGTTGTCAGATCGACCGACAAGGATAGAGAAGGCATCAAACTTGCCATTTATGACGGCCGGGCGCTCGTGTCCGAGACAAGGAGGATTGAGCTGCCCAAGGGGAAGTCGAATCTGGTCTTCGAGGACATTCCCGCGACAATCGACCCAAGCTCTGTTCAGGTGCTGCCGACGGGCAGCAAAACAGCTCTGCGGGTTCTTGAGCAGAACTACAAGAGTGCAGGCATAACACGCGACGAACTACTAAGGAACTCCATAGGGAAATACGTGACCTTGATAGATAAGGAGCGCAGAACCAAGGCCCGCATCCTCGCGCCGGGGATTTACGAGATCGATGGCGAGGTGCTCATCGGTCATCAGGGAGCGGTTCTCTTGCCGCCGGTACCCGAGGGACTTGTTGAGAAGCCGGTCCTCTCCTGCGTTGTCGAGGCGGGAAGAGCGGGTAAGCTCGCGATTGAGCTTTCTTACCTCGCTTCGGGCATCTCATGGGATGCGTTTTATACCTCAACTCTGGGCGAGGATGAGAGCTCGATGTCGCTGCGCGGGCTTATCTCGATAGCGAACTCAAGTGGCGCCTCTTATAGGAACGCGCTGGTCAGCGTAGTCGCGGGTTCTATACACCAAGTTCAAGAGGGAGGACCTCGACGGGAGATGCGAGCGCTAAAGATGGCCGGCGCCCCTGCGCCAGGGGAGCAGATTGCACCGACGAGCGCGTTCGAGTATCACGTCTATCCGCTTCCGGAGCCTGTAACCATCGAGCTCAATCAGGACAAACAGGTTAGTTTCTTGTCTTCTGACAGATGTCGCGTGTCCAAAAGACACTCATTCGAGTGGTCTTATCATTCGGGCCGAAATGAGCTGGCGGAGGAGTCGGCGAAGGTCATTCTGAAGACCAAGAACAGCGAGTCATCGGGCCTCGGCGCACCCATTCCACAGGGCCTAGTTAGGGTTTACAAACGTCTCAAGAGCCAATTGCTGTTTGTCGGCGAAGACAGGATCGAGGATGTCCCGAAAGACGAGGAGTTTGACCTGTTCGTCGGTAACGCGTTCGACGTGGTCGGCAAGAAGAAACGGACGATATTTCGCTCTCTGGGTCGGGAAGGCGAGGAATCGTCATTTGAGGTGTCGATTGCCAACCGAAAGCTTGAAGAGGCGACGGTCGTGGTCGTCGAGAGAATCCCAGGCGACTGGGAGATGCTTGAATCGACGCTCGACTATGAGAGGATAACGGCCAATAGGGTTGAATTCAAATTCACGGTTGCCGCAAATGAAGAGAAAACGATAGCATACTCAATCAGGATCAACAGGCGCTACTGATTTGAACCTGAAAAACGGATGGAGGACCTTGCTAGGACAATGGGCGTTTTCGGAGACTAGCGAGGGGGAAATATGAAGAGATCACGGGCGATTATCTCCTTAGGGTTAATTCTAATTGGCTGCATTTTAGCAGCCGCCTCGAATCGCACCGATCCGCCGACCGAGGCAACGATCGCAACGGCCGGGACGCGAGCCCCGGCCAGAGCGTCGGAGACGAAGCTTCCTACCGTATTGGTTCTGACCGTCTCAGACACCGTCAATCCGGTTACAGCTGCTTACATCAGGAGGGGAATGGACGAGGCGCAGGCTCGGGGCGCGGAGTGTGTTGTTATCATGCTCGACACCCCGGGTGGGGGTCTAGACCCAACGAAGGACATTGTGAAGTATATCCTCGCAAGCGAAGTGCCTGTGGTCGTTTTCGTGGCCCCTCAGGGCGCACACGCGGCATCTGCTGGGAGCATAATTGTCTTGGCCTCGCACATTGCGGCCATGAGCCCCGGGACCAACATGGGCGCTGCGCACCCTGTGGCGGGCGGCGGCCAGAAGATGGACGAAACGATGGCCAAGAAGGTGGAGAATGATCTTGCGGCCTACGCCAGAAGCCTCGCCGAGAAAAGGGGCAGAAACCTAAAATGGGCTGAGGATTCGGTCAGACAGTCCGCCTCAATAACTGAATCAGAGGCTCTGAAGGAGAATATGATCGACTTGGTGGCGAATGACCTCGGCGACCTTTTGGAGAAGCTTCAGGGCCGTGAGGTTACCCTGGACACTGGTAAAGTGGTTGTGCTCCGGACAAAGGGCGCGGTTGCCGAGCGGTTCGAGCCTTCGTGGCGCGATAAGGCGCTTAGCACTATTGCCAACCCAAACATCGCCTACATTCTGCTGATGATCGGCGTATATGGCATCATGTTTGAGCTGATGCATCCCGGTGCCATATACCCCGGCGTCATAGGGGTAATATGCCTCGTCATCGCGTTCTTCGCGTTTCAGCTGCTGCCGGTCAACTACGCTGGATTGATACTGATACTAATTGGGATAGCGCTCTTCATAGCGGAGGTCAAGGTTGTGAGCTACGGAATGCTTACTGTGGGAGGGCTGGTATGCCTCGTTGTCGGCTCAATGATGCTCATCTCGGAGCCGGAATCCGGCATCCAGATCTCACTAACATACGTCTTGCCGGTTGCCTTTTTCACCGCCGCTTTAGTCGTTTTTCTTGCTACTCTAGCCTTTAAGGCCCACAGAAGAAAGCCGTCCACCGGAAGAAAGGGCCTGATCGGAGCCGTAGGGACAGTGAAAGTGGCGACTTCTCCCGAAGCTCAAGGAAAGGTCTTCGTTGAGGGTGAGCTCTGGAACGCCGTCTCTGATGAGTCGCTTGGCCCAGGAACATCGGTCAGAGTGATCTCCGTTCAAGGATTAAGGGTCAAGGTTGAGAAGCAATCCTGACCTCTACGCGCAATGAGATCGGCCCGACGCCCTGCCAGGCCCAGCCCTTGTGGCGCCCGCCGAACATTTTGTCCGCCGTCTATTGGGCCTGATCCTTGTCCAGTCCTCTCGCATCCGTAGTATAGAGATAGTTCCGCGGTTCTATGTCTCAAATACGACCGGCAACTGGCGGCTCGAGAGGCCCCGTTCGAGGCTCCTCTTTGCCTCATCCCGTTTCGCGGGCGGGGATGCCACGGCAGCTGCGAGCACGAACAGTCCAGAGACGGACCGCCCGGACAGACGTTCGACCTGTAACCCACATCTCTGAACTTCCTCGGCTACAACCCGCAGCAAAACTACACCATCTGGGCCGAATACAGCGAACTTGACCACGTCAGGCGCCTCGACCTTGTCAAGAAGGGACTGGCTAAGAGCGTGCTTGACCGTCGCGTCAACTACTGAGGCCAGTGGCGTCTCGGCCATTCGAGATTCTTCCTGTCTCTCACTGAGTGTCGTTGCCTTGTCTTGTTCTGTTGCCGTGCGCGATGATGGCTCAAGCGCCTCGTTTAGCACCTGCTCCGCTGCCTCAAGCTCACCGGCTCTTATGCGCGACGCAACGTCAGCCTCCGCCTCAACCTTCTCAAGCCTCAGTCGCTTTTCGCGGATGATGTCCATAGCAAGCGGTGTGATGATCGCGTCCTCAGGGACAGTTAGTGAGGCGCCGACCGCAAGTTGCTCGAGTTCCCTGGCGCCGATCACCCTGGTCATGGTGGAGGCCTGTTCAGCCCTCGGGACGTCTTGGTATGATCTTCTCGAGCTCGCCGTGCGGGAATGGTATCACGTGAACCGAAATAAGCTCGCCCACGACGCCCGCCGCAACGGCCCCCGCGTCGGTTGCTGCCTTCACCGCCCCTACATCGCCCCGAACCATTACCGTCACAAGGGCGCTGCCGGTGTATTCCGTCCCGACCAGCGTAACGTCCGCCGCCTTCACCATCGCGTCAGCTGCCTCAATCGCACCCGTCAAGCCGGTCGTCTCAACCAGACCTAGCGCCTCTTGCCCAGGCATCAACCCTTACTCCGCTTTGAAACCAAATAGCCCACAACGTTCGCACGGGCTTAGAAATCGAACCACTTCTACTTGCATAATGAGTCTATAGCTTCGGCTCTCACACTGTCAAGGGCTAGCACAGCCGCATCGAGAGCCCGGGCAACCCCATCCCTCCGGTTTCACAACTTCGACCCGAGCAGAATGTGAGCAGCGTGAACGGACTCGCAAACCCGCGTCCAATCGGGCATAGTCCGAATACCATCAACAACCGTGAGGTCATCATTGCTCAAGTTCGTTCACGCGGCCGATCTTCACTTAGATAGCCCCTTCGTTGGCCTTTGTGAGGCCGAACCGGAGATACACCGACTTCTGCTGGAGGCAACGTTCAAAGCCTTCGATAACGTCATCGAGCTCTGCCTCCAAGAACGCGTTGATTTTCTGCTGGTGGCCGGCGACGTCTATGACGGCAAGGACCGCAGCCTGCGGGCGCAATTGCGGTTCAGGGAGGGGCTTCAGCGGCTGTCCGATGCTGGCATTCGAGCCTACGTAGTCCACGGCAACCACGATCCGCTCGACGGCTGGACGGCGAGCCTCAAATGGCCCGACTCTGTTCACATATTCGGCGGACGCAGCCCCGAATCGATCGTGTATGAACGCGACGGCGAGCCCAAGGCAATCATCCACGGAATCAGTTTCAAGAAAACAGACATCAGAGAAAACCTCGCTCTGAGGTTTAAGAGACAAGATTCACCGTTGTTTCAGGTCGGCCTTCTACACTGTAATGTTGGGTCGGACACCGGCCACGAGCCTTACGCCCCATGCAGCCGCGCCGACCTTGAGAGCTCTCGCCTCGACTACTGGGCTTTGGGCCACGTCCACAAGATGCAGGTGCTCAAGGAGCAAGGCCCATGCATAGTGTATTCCGGCAACACTCAGGGCCGACACATCAACGAGGCCGGCCCACGCGGCTGCTTCCTTGTATCTGTCGATGCCGGCGGCGAGGTCCAGATGAAGTTTGTGGTGACAGATGTCGTGAGATGGCTGAGCGCGAAGGTCCCAATAGACGGGATTGCGGATGTCGATGGCCTCATTGACAGACTCCAGCAATGTTTGATGGACGTCCAGAGCAGCTCAGATGAGAGGCCAACGATCTTCAGACTGACCCTCACCGGACGGGGGCCGATGCACGTGGAATTGTGCAGACCAGGTCGGCTTGATGAATACATGGAGCAGGCTCGCAATCTTGGCGCGTCGCTTTCGCCGTTCGTGTGGCCAGCAGGAATGAGACTCAAGACCAGTCCGGAGATTGACGTCGAGCTTCGTATGAAATCACAAGACATCGTCGGCGAATGCCTGCGCCGCATCCGCGAATCTCGCACCGACGAGGCGCGCAAGACGGAACTCTCTCAATGTCTCGACGAGCTCTTCACCCATCCACGTATCAGAAGCTACCTTGAACCGCACAATGACGACGCGCTTTGCGAGCTTCTAGAATCGGCTGAAGCACTGCTCCTGGACAGGTTCTTGGGGGACCAGGGATGAGGATAGTGGGCCTCAAGATAAACGGCTTTGGGCTCTTCTACAACCAGCGAGTGAAGGATATGCCGGCGGGTTTGTGCGTGTTCTTCGGGGAGAATGAAACGGGGAAGAGCACACTATTGGCGTTTATCAGATCGATCCTGTTCGGCTTCCCGACGGCCAGGGAGAATAAATACGAGCCCCTTCGAGGCGGCAATTACGGCGGGTCCCTGACGTTGCACACGGATGCCGGCGGCGAATACACCGTGAGGCGTGACCCTTCGCGCAAGGTGGCCGGGGAAGTATCGATTATGTGCCCGGACGGGTCTATCCAAACCGAGGACTTCATGCCTAACCTGCTTGGCTCGGCCACGCGAGACTTGTTTGAGAGCATCTTCGCGTTTAGCTTGAGGGAGCTTCAGGAGCTGTCAAAGCTGACGAGCGAGAACGTCAAGGGCGTCATTTACAGCGCCGGCGCCGGCAGCGTGGGCAGGTCGCTGCCCGGGATTCACGCCGACCTAGAGAAACGGATGGGGGACATATTCAAGAAAGGTGGCAGCAAGCCAGAGATCAACAAGGTCTTGAGGGAGCTGGACGAAGTTAGCCGGCAGCTCAGGAAGATAACGGATAATTCCGTCCATTATGGCGAGCTTCAGAGTGAACTCGCAATGCTTGAACAGGACATCGCGGCCGCTGAGAAGGGCAGGGAAGAGCTAGCGCTCAAACTTAAAGGCATAGAGAATAGACTGCGTGCCTGGGACGACTGGATAGCGCTCGAGTCGGCCCGCGGTGCGCTTCAGGACCTGCCACAGGTTCAAACGTTTCCCGAGAACGGGACGGCCAAGCTTGATAACCTTCAACAAAGGCTGTCTGATGCGCGACATCAGTTGTCGGCTCGGGAACGAAAACGAAACGCCCGGGAGAAGAGGCTGGCCGAGACTGTGGTCAATGAGGCCCTGATTGGTCAGGCGAGAACGATAAGACGCCTTCAGAAGGGGAGGGACCGGTATGACGTCGCAGTCAAGGACCTTCCCGTGAGAAGACAAGAATTGGCCGATAAGCAAAAGCAACTAGCCAGGGCGCTTTCAGAGCTGGGTCCCGAATGGGACCGGGAGAAGCTCGCTGCGATTGATGTATCGATCACAAAGCGGGAGGCGGCCAGGAGACATGAGGCCGCGCTTGACGAGGCCCGCGAGGAAGAGCGAGCGGCTCGACACAGCGTCGATGCAGCGGCCCGTCTCGCTGAAATCGCGCAGAAAGACGCGGAGGAAGCGCGGGAGCATCTCACGTCACTCCCTGAACCATCTGAGAAGGACGAGCAGCCAATACTCGCCCGGATCAAGCACCTGAGCGAGGCCAGCAAGCTTCTTGTCAGGACCTTGAGGATCGGGGACTCGCTTGACAACTTCAAAGAGCGTCACGCCGACCTTGAGGCGCAGCTTCTCCCGCTAGACGCCGAGGCGGAAAGGCCTCATCGAGGTTTTCTGCTTTGGCTATCCTATTTCGTGCCTGTGGCTGGCGTTGCCGCTGCGATTCGGCTTTTCAGAGAGAGCCCTGCTCTTGCCATAGTGGTCGCGTCCATTTGCTTGATTGTGGGATACATCGTATTCCGAGCGCGGCGTAGGCAACGGGAAGTCTTGGCGAGTAAGAGAGAACAAGCCAAGAGGATGCAGACGCGCCTCTTGGATATCCAGCGACGAAGGGCGACAGCTGAAGAGGAGCTTGAGGGTCTTCAGGCTAACATGCGGCAAACTCTATCTTATGTAGGTATGGATGAGGATGTGAACGAGAGGGGCCTGGAGCGAGAACTGACGACGACCGAGAGCAGCCTGGAAGAATGCAGGCGTTGGCTTCAGGCCCGGGCAGAGCTGGAGAAGTCCGACAGAGCCGTGGACAAGGCTAAAGGCGATCTCACGGCAGCCAAGTTCAGGCAAGAAAAGGCAGTTGAGGCGCTGACCTCCTTAGAAAAGGGATGGGCACGTTGGCTTGCTGACGCAGGTCTGTCCGACCAATTGACGCCGTCAGGTGCGCAGGACGTCTTCTCGCGAGTTGATGCGTGCAGGGAGATTGGGGAAACTGTTCAGAGTTTGAAGGAAAGAATAGGCCTCATCGAGACTGATGTGCAGGGATACAGGGAAGATGTGAGCGCGGTAGCCAAGAGCTGCGGCCGGGGCCTCTCAGGCGCCGATGACCCCGGCGCATTTCTGGACCGTCTCGCAGAGGGACTACAGCGTGAGGAGGACGGCGCGAGGCGACGGAGTAAGCTCGAGGAGGATGTGTCCGAGCTCGGCGAGGAGATGGATGTCCTGCGGGGTCAACTCACAGAATTGGAGGAGAACATCGCTCGGCTTTTTGAGGATGGTGGCGCATCCGATGAGAACGCTTTTCGGCAGCGGGCGGAGTGGCATTCGAGAAGGCTCGAGTTTGAGCAAGAGATTCGACGGCGGAGCTCAGCGCTTGGGCGCATTTCTGGTCCGGGCAGGCTGGAGCAGTTCCTCGAAGTGTTGGGGGACTCAGTCAGGGAGGAGCTTGAGGTCGGACGCGACGACCTTGCACGGCAGCTTGAGCGAGTGGGCGAACAACTTGAAGAAGGATATGACAAGCGTGGGTCGCTGAAAAAGGAGATAGAGCAGCTGGAGGTGGAGGAGGAATCGTCCGAACTTAGGCTTAAACAGCAGCAGTTGAAAGCGAAACTAGAGCAACTGGCACGGAGCTGGTGTGTGCTCCGCCTTTCACGGGAGATACTGCGGCAGGCCCAGGAGGTTTACGAGCGCGAACGGCAGCCGGACGTCATCCGCGAGGCGAGTGGCCTATTTGACATGATAACCGACGGCCGATACCTCACTATCGTCAAGCCGCTTGGCGAAGAGACGTTTGAGGCGCGCGGTCGAGAGGAGGAGCGGTTCAAGATGGAGCAGCTGAGCCAAGGCACGAAGGAGCAGCTTTTTCTCGCGGTTCGGCTGGGTCTTGTGAAGGAGTTTGGCCGGAAGCAGGAGAAGCTGCCACTCGTCATGGACGACGTGCTGGTCAACTTCGACGCCCAAAGGGCCCGGGCAACCGCGAACCTGCTCTCCGAACTTGGTCAGACGCACCAGGTCCTGCTTTTCACCTGCCATCAGGAGACGCTTGAACTGGTCCGCGAGGTTGCGCCCAAAACGCAGGTCTTTACGCTCAGCGACGGCACAATCCAGAGAGAATAGTCCACAGATTACGCAGATTTCGCAGATTGAAGGAAATAAGGGCAGAGAGGGCTCGGAGGCTGAGACATAAGTGTGCGGCGCGATGTAGGGGCGTGGTCTCAGACCCGCCCGTTTATTATGGATCTGCCAAATATGGCGTCCTTGATATGACAGTCAATCAGAGCGGGGCGGGGCGCGATCAGGCTTATGTAGAACTCTCTCTTTCAATCTGGGGAATCTGCGTAATCTGCGGACAGACTCCTCTGCGGGTTAAGACTCGGTCAGGAAGCCGGACTGTACTTTTACTAGGGCGTTCTTGACCTCTGAGCCACTGTCCTGAAGCTCCTCGCAGAGCGCCTCGAAGATCGTTCGGATAAGGTCGTTGCGCACGGACTCCAGCTGCTCGATCTTGTCCCGCATGTTCAGGACGACCTCGATGCCGGCGAGGTTGACGCCCAATTCGTTCGCCAGCCTGAGTATCATCCTGAGCTTCGTAACGTCTTCCCTCGAATAAAGCCTGGTATTGCCTTCGGTGCGAGTCGGAACGACCAGACCTCTTCGCTCGTAATGACGCAACGTCTGCGGATGGACATCCAACATCTGAGAGACGATGCCTATCGAGAAGAACTCTTTGCTTTCGTCATCCATTTGTCGAACCTCTGATCTCAGAAACTGCCCAAAGAGGCTCTGGGCGCCTCGGGATTGAGCCTGGAATACTCCTGCATCAGGCGCCTCATTTCCTCGCTCATTGTCTTCGGCACCACAACTTTGATTCTCACATACTGGTTGCCACGCGTGCCGGATTTCCCCACGTGGATGCCTTTACCTCGAAGTCGAAGGATTTGGCCAGACTGCGTGCCAGGAGGAATCCTCATACTCGCTTTGCCGTCAATTGTTGGGATCTCGATCTTAGCCCCAAGCACCGCCTCGGGCACGGTGATCGGAACCTCGCAGTAGATGTTCGGCCCCTTCCGGGTAAAGAAGTGGTGCTTCTGAACGCTAAACGTTATGTAGAGATCGGAAACGCCGCCCGGACCCTCATTGCCCTTGCCGGCGAGGCGTATCTTGCCCCCGTGGTCCGTCCCAGGTGGGACCGTTACTCTTATGCGCTCGGTCTTGACGGTAGTCCCCTTGCCCCTGCATTTGGGACAAGGGCTGCCAACCTTCCCAGTTCCCCTGCATTCCGGGCAAACCTGCTGCACAGTGCCCAAGCCGCGTGCTGAGGTCTGGATTCTCCCCATTCCACCGCACGTTGAGCATGTGGCGCTTGAGCCACCGCTGAAGCCGCTGCCGCCGCAGCCGTCGCAGAGCACATCCCGCCTCAGAGAGATGACAGCCTTGCGCCCTTTGACGGCATCCATGAAGCCGATCTCCATCCTATAGTGAATATCATCAGGCCTAATGCGAGCCGCCTCGGTTGGCCGTTGCCCAAACGGGCTCTCTTGACCGAAGAGGTTGCTGAATGCGTCCCGGAAGCTGCCGAAACCCGAAGTGCCTTTTGCGCGCTGACTAAACGCCCCGAAATCGAAATTGCTGAAATCAAAGCCTTGCGCGCCAGCTCCAGGGCCGCCTGCTTGGCCGGCAAAGCCTTTCGTAAACATCTCGTGGCCGACCTGGTCGTACTGCTTGCGAAGCTTCTCGTCCGACAGAACGTGATATGCCTCTGACAGCTCCTTGAACTTCGCCTCGGCTGTCTTGTCGCCAGGATTGACGTCGGGATGATACTTCCGGGCGAGCTTCCGATACCTGGCCTTGACCTCTTTCGGCGAGGCGCCTCGTTTGAGGCCCAAGATGTCGTAGTAATCACTCATCGGTCAGTTCCTGTTGCGCAACGCGGCGGTGTTCAATTGTCGCGTGATGTCACCAAACGCCGTGTAGGGGCGGGTCTCAGACCCGCCCGCTAATGCTGCAATCATTCAAACACGGGACTCTCGATGCGGCGAATTAACTAGAACGGGCGGGTCAGAGACCACGCCCCTACACCTCCCCGACAATGGCAGGCTGGAAAGCCCGCCGCACACCTAGTCAACTTCCTCGTATTCGGCATCGACAACGTCCTCATCGGTCTTGCCGCTTGGGCCCTCCTGCGACGCGGCTTGCTCGCTTTCCGCACCGCCGGCCTGCTGCTGAGCTTGCTGCTGTTGCTCAGCTGTCGCAGATTTATACATCTCCTCCGCGATCTTGTGCGAGACCTGCGTTATCTCCTCGATTGAGGCCTTGATCCGGTCAGCATCCTCGAGCTCCAGGGCCTTCTTGCCCGTCTCAATCGCATTCTCAGCCGCATTGACGTCCGCAATCGGTATCTTCTCCTTGTTGTCCTTGATCGTCCGCTCGGCCTGGAAGATAAGCCCATCCAGCTGGTTTCTGAGGTCAACCGTCTCTCGCTTCTGCTTGTCCTCGTCCGCATGTGATTCGGCGTCTCTAACCATCTTCTTGATCTCGCCCTCGTCTAGGCCGCTCGAAGAGGTAATCGTGATCTGTTGCTGCTTACCTGTGCCCATGTCCTTGGCTGAGACGTTCACGATGCCGTTGGCGTCGATGTCGAAAGTAACCTCGATCTGCGGGATGCCGCGAGGCGCCGGCGGAATGCCAACGAGCTGGAACTTACCCAGCGTTCTGTTGTCGATCGCCATCGGACGTTCGCCCTGAAGGACGTGTATCTCCACTGTCGTCTGATTGTCCTGAGCCGTAGAGAATATCTGGCTCTTCTTCGTCGGAATCGTCGTGTTGCGCTCGATCAGAAATGTGCTCACGTTGCCAAGCGTTTCTATGCCAAGCGAAAGAGGCGTAACGTCGAGAAGGAGCACGTCTTTGACGTCCCCCGACAACACGCCGCCCTGGATAGCCGCGCCGACGGCGACAACCTCGTCTGGATTGACGCCCTTGTGAGGCTCCCTGCCGAACTGCTGCTTGACCATCTCTTGGACCTTCGGGATGCGCGTCGAGCCACCGACCAAGACGACCTCGTCGATCTCGTTGGGCGAAAGTCCTGCATCCGCGAGCGCCTTCTTGCACGGCTCAGTCGTCCTCTCTAGAAGGTCGTGGACCAGGCTCTCGAACTTCGCCCGCGAGAGCTTGATATTCAGGTGCTTTGGGCCGCTCTGATCCGCGGTTATGAACGGCAGGTTGATGTCCGTCTCGGTAACAGTAGAGAGCTCCATCTTGGCCTTCTCCGACGCCTCCTTTAACCGCTGAAGCGCCGACTGAT
The DNA here is from genome assembly GCA_964480475.1 of uncultured bacterium. GTDB lineage: Bacteria > B130-G9 > B130-G9 > B130-G9 > B130-G9 > CAYZPW01. The sequence continues at coordinate 24,559 of CAYZPW010000024.1, forward strand.
CCGTCGAAAGGTCGATGCCCTGGTCCTTCTTAAACTCTGCCGCGAGCCAATCGATTATCCGCTGGTCGAGGTTATCGCCGCCGAGGTGCGTGTCGCCGTTGGTCGCTTTGACCTCAACCACTCCCTCACCCACCTCGAGGATTGAGATGTCGAACGTGCCGCCACCGAAGTCATAGACAGCAATCGTCTGGTCCTTCTTCTTGTCCAGGCCATACGCAAGAGCCGCCGCGGTTGGCTCATTGATGATCCGCTTCACGTCCAACCCAGCGATGCGGCCCGCGTCCTTCGTCGCCTGACGCTGGCTATCGTTGAAATACGCGGGCACTGTAACGACCGCCTCAGTTACCTTCTCGCCCAGATAGTCCTCTGCGGACTGCTTCATCTTCTGCAAAATCATCGCCGATATCTCCGGCGGTGAGTATTTCTTGCCCCTCGCGACGATACGGACATCCTGGTTTGGCCCCGCAGAGACCTTATACGGAACCATCGTCATCTCCTCCGAGACCTCGCCTATCCGGCGGCCCATGAAACGCTTGATCGAATAGACCGTATTCTCGGGGTTTGTTACCGCCTGACGTTTTGCGATCTGACCGACGAGGCGCTCGCCCTTCTCCGTGAACGCTACCACCGACGGGGTCGTTCTGCCGCCCTCTGCGCTTGCGATAACGACCGGCTCGCCGCCCTCCATGACCGCTACGACGCTGTTCGTCGTCCCCAGGTCAATGCCAATAGTCTTTCCCATGCTGTTTCTGCCTCCTACTTTTCAGTGCATTAGTTCACATGTTAGTGCATTCGTATAACATTCTGTAATCACAATCTACCTCAACTATAAAACCTGAGTCACATTTTGTCAAGTTTTCTGCTGAGAGTTTCCGCAATGCGGCAACGGGAGAAAAGGAAAAAAGGAAA
>CAYZPW010000024.1:25567-27350 GCA_964480475.1 uncultured bacterium
CGGCTATCATGTCCTAACCCCCGAATTCATTCGGGGGATTGAGGGGCGACACATCTCCCCTCCCTCCTCCTCAGATGAGGCTTCCGGAGAGGAGGAGGGGGGCGCCTCGGCGTCCTCAGACCACCCGGCTGAAGTCGGGTGTTAATATAATGAGAGCTATCTAAAGCAGTATGCCACAACATGGCGATCTGGAAAGATAAGCCTCCGGTCATCTCTCTCGCTCGCCTCGTCTCCCGCAGATACCCAGCCGAGTCTATGTCCATCGATGACTTGATTCAGCGACCGTCCGTCCACTATAATCAGGCGTGATCCGCAGATTACACAGATTAGGGAGGGAAAGAACCGTGGGTGAGAAGGACACCGAACGAAAAGGCCGACGCTTCTGGTCGCTGGACATCCTCTGGCTTGTGCCGTGGGCATATCTCTGTCTAGCCTTGTATCCAGTAGTCAGGGAGAATCTGCCCCTATATAGCCTCTGCCAATCCGAGACTGAGCGCTGGCTAACACACATCGGCCGGGGTTTCCTTCTGGCAATTCCGCTCGTTGCGCTATTCCTGCCCGTTTCCCTATACAGGCATTTGATGAGAAAAGGCCGGCGACGCGCGTGGCGATTGTTGGGGCTCATAGCGATTTTCTTCTGCCTGCTCCACTTTTCTTGGCCGACATATATGGACGAGAGCAACGAGTTCCGCGCGTCCTGGGACTGCCGGAGCTTTTCAACGGCGATCTTGCTATTCCACAAGGATACCGGCGAGTGGCCTTACTACTGCTCGCCGTTCGACGATCCCGACCGTGAGCCTTGCATCGATTACCTCTATGGTAACATGGGGGACATGCCCGACCTCTACGAGCCGGCCTGGGAGACTTGGGGCACGGTCAGCGATGATATGTTCTTCCATCTTGTAGAGAATGGACGGGAACGACCCTATTACCTCCCCAAAGGGACGGAAGCCACAACGGCCAGCGCAACGCGAGGCTGGAAGGAGCCATATTTGCCATACGTGACGGACGATCCATGGTGGAATAAGTATCTCGTCTCGGTTGGTGCGTTTGAGGGCGGAAGGCTGAAGGGCAGCTATGTCTGGTGCATCAGCGCCGGCGCAAATCGGTGCCTTGAGACGCCGACGACGGCACGGGAGACGCAGGGCGACGACATCGGCTACCGAACGAAGTGAGGGGCGTTGGTCCCTCCAGGATGGCATTCCAATGCCCCTAAGGGGCATAACACGAGTAGCCGTAGGTGAAACCTACGGATTGAAACGGAGAAGAATCTAATAGAGCCCAAAGGCCTCGGGCAATCTCACAGAGATTGCCCGAGGCCTTTGGGGTGAGGGTTGTGGGCTGGCACGGATTCCCCACGTTGCACGTGGGGCTACCCATGTTGCTTCCCTTCAGGAAGCCAAAGGATCAGTCCCGTCAATGAACACAAACGTAAGTCAACCGAATCCGGGCGTCAGTCCTTGAGCAGAGCCTCGGACTGCTCCAGGTGCTCGATGGCGAATTGGCAGGCGAAGGCCGTCGCTTGCGCCTCAAGCCTGAGCTTATCATCCCCAGCCTCGTCCCGATTGCGGAGCTTATACCAATCGATGAGCGGGCCTATTGTCTCGCAGACCTGGCCTTCTGCACGCTGGTTTTGCAGCCATTTCATATCCTCTTTTGCGGAGCCGTTCGAGGCGATCGATTCTGTCTGAGTGAGCACCTTCTCCAGCTCCCGTCTGATTGAGGTGAGCTTGCTTGCCGCGGTCTTCAGCTCTTGTTCACCTCTCTTGGCAAGCTTCGAGCG
>CAYZPW010000024.1:27450-40864 GCA_964480475.1 uncultured bacterium
TCGGTGAGAATGCCCGCCTCGGAGGCGTTGATGCACTTGGCCTTCGTGCGCTTGATCTCAAGCGTGAACCATGTCAGCCAGCCCTGCATCCCGTCGGACATCTCCGTTGGTCGGCCGTGCATGTCCAGAAGCGGCTGCTTGCCGGCGAGGTCGCTGGTTCTAATCATCAATTCGCTGGCCTTTTTGGCGTCCGTCAGCGTGTCCATCGTCGCGTAGGTCGAAAGGTGAGAGAGCATGTCGTTCGAGATCATCGTGCCCCCGGCGTATGCGCGGCCGTATGAGTAAGAAAAGTCCTGGCCGACGAAGATGATCGGGTCGCAGGCCATCTCCCGTGCGAGGTCGAAGCCCAAGACCGCAACCGTGGAGCCCGTGCCCATCGTGCCGAGTCGCTCGAAATAAGGCACTAGCGGCTTCCACAGCCTGTTGTTGAGGTCATTGCCCAGAAAAACGCGGTCGGAGAAGAGGTCCATCACCTCGGGAGGCAGTCGCGTAACACCGACGAGGCACACGTCAGAGAGGTCGAGGCCTGAGAAATGGCGATACGTGATCGGCTGAGCGTCAATCGCCTGGACGAAGTCTGGTCTTATTCCGCGGGCGAGCAGCGGTCGCAGGCACGTGTCGGCGGACAGGATGACGGCCTTGCCCACGGCTCTTCGCAGAAGGTCGATGTTCTTGTCGAGTGATGGGCCAGCAGAGACGAGAATCGCCGGTTTTCCGGCGAACTGATTGAAGAGGCTCACAACGCCTGGGCTCTGGACTATCTTGGGCATATTGAGAAGGTTGTGCTTGAGCCAGAGCCTCGAGAAGAAGCGAACCGTGTTTACGTTGATCTGGACGATCTTGAGGACCTTGTGAAGGTTGTCCAAGACCTCCTTATAGCTCGGGAACAGCGAGGCGGACGGAGGATGTATCACGACCTTTATGTTGTGATATTTGAACGTTTTGAAATCGTCCTGAAGGGCGGGCATGATCTCGTGGAGGTCCGTGCCGACGAATACCTTGATGTCCGGACGCGAGATGACCGGGCTAAGATCGAAGACGTGCATGGCGGCCCGGAAGATGTCGGCGCTCTGCTCGATGATGAAGACCTTGCAGCTCGACGGGACGCGCCTCATCGCTTCAAGGACGTGATAGCCCAGCCCAAAGCCGACGATAATCAGATACTCCGCCTCGTCGAGCTTGACCGTCTCGACGTGCTTGATCGCCTCGGCAAGCGGGTCCCTGTCGGAGTGCATCGATAGGGATTTGCCGTCCTGCGTCTTGACCGCGAGCGTCGGTTGTCCGCTCTCCGCCTGACGAATGTTGAGCTCCAGGGTCTGGGGCGTTTCTGAGAGCCGGTCGAACAGCCATTTCCGGCTGCGCTTTATGCGTTCCATATTCTTGGCGTACGCTGAACTAGGTGTCTGCTCGACACCTTTAGGGGCAGTCTCTGGGAGAGATTTGCGAGGCTGAGATTGAGAGCCGATGATTCTCTTCGCTTTTTCCTGGGGCGATTCTGCCCGCCGGGTCGGCCCCGATTTCTGCTTCGACTTCTTACGGCTCATCTTTGTCGTCCTCGGCGGCGTCTTCGGCCCGATAAAGGTGCAGCTTGTTGCGAAGGGTCCGAACCGTTATCCCCAGCAGTTCCGCAGCCTTCGTCCTGTTGTTATCGGTTTTCTCGAGCGTGGCGAATATCAGCTTCCGCTCCATCTTGGCCAGCGAGGCGCCCACCTCAACCTGGACTATGTCCTTGACCAATGGTTCCAGCCCGTCGGCAACGTCTGAAGCCGGCATTCGCTTCCTCCTGTCGTCCCAGATGAGGTCGTAAATCTCAATGCGGTCGCCCATGGCGAGGGCAACGCCGCGTTGGATGGCGTTTTCCAGCTCCCGAACGTTGCCGGGCCAATCGTAGTCGAGAACGAACGATGCAGCCTCCTCAGAGAGGTATTTAGTCGGCTTGCCAATTTCTTGAGAGTGCTTCTGGCAGAAGTAACTGGCCAGCGTGATTATATCTTCTTTTCGGTCCCGCAGCGGCAGCAAATCCAGCGGCACGACGTTGATCCGGTAGAAGAGGTCCTCCCGGAACGTACCCTCCTTGACCCTCTGGGCCAGATTGCAGTTGGTCGTTACTATGACCCTTGTGTCGATAGGAATTGGGAAGCGCCCACCAACTCGATCGACCTCGCGCTCTTGGAGCACCCTCAGCAGTTTGGCCTGAAGGGCAATTGACATCTCGCCTATCTCGTCAAGTAGAACCGTGCCGCCTGACGCCAGCTCGAATTTGCCCTGTCTAGAACTGCTGGCGCCCGTGAATGCACCCTTCTCGTAGCCAAAGAGCTCGCTTTCGAGCAAGTTGTCCGGGACCGCGGCGCAGTTGACAGCGACAAAGGGATTCTTGGCCCTCCGACTTTCTTGATGGACCAGCCTCGCGACGAGTTCTTTTCCTGTACCTGACTCGCCGGTGATAAGCACGGTCAGCTCGCTCAAGGCAACTCGTTTGGCGAGGTAGAGTATCTCTTTTAGGGCAGGACTACTGGTTACGATCTCACGCACCTCCTGCCGCCGCGACGCGAAAACCTGGTGCGTCTCTGGAGTCCCGTCGGAGAAGGGTTCCCCAAATGCTCTCGAAAGCACCGCTTCCAGGTCCTCCATAGCGAACGGCTTTCTCAAGAAATCCAGAGCGCCCATCTTCATGGCCGCCACCGCCGCATCGATCGTGCCGTAGGCCGTGATCAGGACGACGCTCGGTGCGAGGTTATCCTTGCGGACGCGCTCAAGCAGCTCAAGCCCACTGAGGCCAGGCATCTTCATGTCGGTAATGATCATGCCGTAGTTTTGCTTTTGAGCCTCTTCGAGCGCCCTTTTGCCGTCGGACACGAGGGTCGTGTCGTATCCTGATTTCTTCAGAGCGACGCGAAGCGCGTTTCGCATCTGTGGCTCGTCGTCGGCGATCAGGATTTTGGGCGGCATAGCAATTGTATTGAAAGGGTATATTTCAAGAAAGCGGCAGCGCGATTGTGAACTCGAGCCCTCCTTCGGGCGGCTCCCTCATAAAAAGACAGCCATCATGTCTCTGCACCACACGTTTGACGATGGAGAGTCCGAGGCCCGTGCCCATGGTTTTCGTGCTGAAGAAGGGCTCAAAGATCCTAAGAATCTCATCTTCCGTCAGCCCCTTGCCGCTGTCCGCAATGACAACCGCAAGATACTGGTCGCAAGGCTCCTTCGACGAGACTATCGTCCGCCCATACTCTGAGAATCGGCTCGGACCGGCTACGTGCGTCGAGATGGTCAGGCGTCCGCCCTCCTCCGACATGGCTTGCGCACCGTTGAGTATGATATTTGAAAAGGCCTGCTTCAGGAACCTCCGATCTCCCGAAATCTCGATATCCCCGGCCAAGAAATCAGTGCTGACCTCGACACTGCTCTGGTTGATTGCATAGGTGGCGGATTCGATCGCCTCCTCCAGAACCGGGTCGATCGGCACCCTTGTGAAATCGGCCTCTGGCGAACGAGCGTAGATAAGCATGTTAGTGATGGAAGCGTCGAGAGCATCAACGGTCTCCATGATGTGTGTGGCCAGAATCTCGCTGTCCTTGTCGTTCTCAAGGCTGCGCTCCAGGATTGAGGCAAAGAGCTTTATACTGCCGAGGGGATTGCGTATCTCGTGCGCGAGATTCGCGGCCATTTCGCCCATGGCGGCGAGTCGCGCGTGCTTGCGAAGCTGGCTTTCGAGCTCCTTGAGGCGCGTGAAGTCCGAGAAGGAGATAACGTGGCCGACCGTCTTGCCATCGAGCTCAGTCATCGGTGAAGTATTGAAGGAAAGCGCGCGCTCAGTCCCGGACTTGGTCTCGACCTCGTGGAGCTCGCCGTCCGAGTCCTCCAGGTCAAAATCGGGCCCGAAGAGCTGCCAATACTGAAGCCCCATGGCCTGGGCTGGGGACAGGTCCATGATCTCGGATGCTGCCTTGTTGAACGTGGTTATCCTTCCCTCAAGATCGACAGAGACAACACCGTTTTGGATGCTTTGAAGGACGTTGTTAAGGTAGTTCTTCACCGATTCTAGTTCATTGAGGTTCTCCTCGAGCTGAGCGTTTTTGAGCTTCAGCTCAAGGTTCAGCTCCTTGACCTGCCGCTGGAGCGACTCGTATGCTCGCTTCATGGAATCTGAGGCGTCGCTGAACGAGTCAAAGGCTCTCGTAAGGAGGTCGATGCCCTCGTTTGTGGTCGCTGCTTTCTTTGTCGGACCGTCAGTCATCGTTCGAGGCGTCCTCCATCCTGAAACTAGCTAATCTGTCTGCGACAGAAGAAAAGTGAGCGAAGCGAGAATCCTGCGATGACAGCATCTTGAGCGCCAGTTCTTCTTCAAGATGAGAGAGCGTCCCCAAGCTGCTCTTCAGTTTCTCAAGGTACTTGGCCGCTCTCTTCTCGTCCATCTCATCTGGCAAGCCAAGCTCCGCATGAAGCTGCATCAGACTCGTCATCACCGCGATGACGCGTTGTGCTTCACGGCCGAGCTTATGGTCTTTAGGCACCCCCTTGAGCTCCTCCATCGCCTCGTCAAAACGGCCGGTCAGTCCAAGTGCGATGCCATAGAAGAAGTGGGCCTCAGGGAAGCCAGCCACCAGCTTGATCGCATCTCGAAGACTGGTTGCGGCAGAAGCCAGGTCGCCACGTTGAAGCGCGTCAATGCCCTTCGCGAGCTGGTCAGCATAGCCATTCAGTAGTTCCTTAGCGATCCTGAGGTCTGTCCCGCAATGTGGGCAGACTCGGGGCTTTCCATCCAGTTCATTTCGGCAGTTAGGGCAAAGCATCAACGTGCTCTACAAGATACGATAGCAGCGGCGGCGGCTCGCAATTTATCGCCTGGGGGTCCCTCATCTCAATCGGCCTGTTCGTCCTCGCTAGAGCTCTCCTCCTCCATCTCGTCATTCACATGACCGTAAGCGTCCTCAAGGTCGAACAGCAGCTCCGAGAGCTCGTCGCTCTTCTCGAGCACCGTGTCCATATCGTTGAGGCTGATTGCCATCTCAAGCTCGTGTATGAGCTCTCTGAGCCTCTTGACCTCCATGTCGGTGACCCTGAACTCCATGCCCTCGGCGCGGGTAATGAGCGCCATGGCTTCGCGGTAGGTATCTGGCAAACCCGCACGAGGCCCGCCTGACGCCTCGGTAAGCTCCTCCAGGTTGTCCCTGGCTCGAACAATCTCCTCGTCCGAAAGCCTGGTCTTTGAGGCCTCAATAACGATCTGATTGGCCTTGCCTGTCTCCAGGTCCGTCGCGGTTACGGTCAGAATCCCATCGTTGTCGATGTCAAACTTGACACGGATTGTCTGCGAGCCTGGTGGCCCGGGAGGGATTTCGTCGAGTATGAATGTACCCAACCTGACGTTTTCTGAGGCGGATTTGCTCTCACCCTCCAGGACGTTTATGCGAACCCTCGACTGGTTCTCCACGACCGTGGTGTAATCCTGGCTTACGCTGGTGGGGATGAACGAGTGACGGGAGATGAGAACGTCGAATGTGTCCCCAATCGTTTCGGTTCCTAGCGAATGCGACAGGATGTCGGAAAGCACAAGTTCCTTGACCTGACCCGTGATGAGCCCCGCTTGAACCGCTGCCCCGAGGGCGACACATTCATCCGGATTGATGTCCGTGCAAGGTTCTTGTTTCATGCGGTTCTTGACCATACTCCTAACCAGCGGTATCTTGGTTGAGCCGCCTACCAGAAGAATCTGACTTATCTCCTGAGGTGTGAGTTCGGCATCCTCAAGAGCCTGATTGGTGAAGTCCATTGTTCGCGCGAGAAGGTCCTTGATCAGGCCCTCCAACGTCGACCGGGTTATCTCCTTGGAGATGTTTATTACCTTTGAGTCCTTGCTCGCAATCGCCGGAACCTCGATGACCGCCTTGGGACTTGAGGAGAGCTCAATCTTGGCCTCCTCGGAAGCCTGTTTCAGCTGCTGCATTGCCACGGGGTCCTTTCGCAGATCGATCCCGTATTCGCCCTCAAACCATTCAAGCACCCAGTCCATAATGCGCCTGTCGAAGTCGGTGCCGCCGAGATGAGAGTCCCCCGTCGTGGCGATAACCTCCATTATCCCGGGATTGACCTCGATTATCGACACGTCAAATGTCCCGCCGCCGAGATCATAGACCAAGAGCATCTGATCGGACCGCCTATCGACGTCATAAGCCAGCGCCGCTGCCGTCGGCTCGTTGATTATCCGCCGAACGTTCAGCCCCGCAATCTCGCCAGCATCCTTGGTCGCCTGCCGCTGAACGTCCTGGAAATACGCCGGCACGGTGATCACAGCATCCGTCACGGGCTCATCTAAGAACAGCTCGACCTCTTGCTTGAGATTCTTCAGAATAACGGCCGAAATCTCTTGAGCTGTGTATTCCCGACCAAGCAGCGACACGCGATAGTCAGTCCCCATCGAACGCTTAATCTCAGCGACCGTCTGTTCAGGATGAAGCAAAAGCTGCCTCTTGGCCTCCTCGCCCACGAGAACCCTCGTTTTCCCATCTTCTTCCACTATCCCAACTACCGAGGGAGTAACCGGCGCCCCATTCCTATTTGGTATTATCCGTGGGGACCCGTCGTCGATTATGGCTACCGCCGAATTGGTCGTTCCGAGATCGATTCCGATTATAAAACCCATTAGGAACTCCCGTTTAGTTCGTTCTTTGACTATCCACAGACGATGACCTTCGCCGGCCGCAAGACCTTATCCTCAATTGTGTAACCGATGGAAACTTCTTCCAAGATGGCGCCATCTTTGACGCCCGCAACCTTCTTTGTTCCCACGCAATCGTGCAAAGATGGCCTGAATTGCTCGCCAACCACCTCCATACGACGAATCTTATGCCTAGCAAGCGCCCCGTCCAACCTCGAAAGAACCATCTTGAGCGCCGTGAGAACCCCTCCGGCGCCGTCTCCATCGGCACGGCTTATAATACGGGAAAGGTCGTCAATCACAAATAGAAAATCCTCTATTATGTCCGCTTCAAGAGCGGACGACATCTCATCCTCAACCGACTTCCCAAGTCTCGCAAGGTCCCGCTTCAACGACGAGATGGCGCCTCGCAGTTCCTTGAGGTCGTCGGACCCCGCATCAGAACGCCTGAGCCCCTCGCCCATCGAGAGCTTCAACCGCTCTACAATACTTGACACCTCCTCGATCTCCAGATCGAGCGACGCCTTGACGAAAGACCGAAGCTTGACGATCTCCATTGCTGTTCGACGAGCTATGTCCAGGCCGGCCCGCGCGTCCGGAGCCTGTCCCAGGGGTCCTGGCAACGACTCGAAAGACATATCAGCGGCGCCTGGACCAAGTTCAAAAACCGTTCTCCGTAGGTAGTCGATGAATTCGCTTTTGTGCAGGGCGAACAGCTCTTGCCGGTCCAGATTCCCACCGGCCAGCCTTCCGCCCATATAGCTCAATCCTGCGGAGCTGGGAGACAGGTCATTCTCCGATAGGACCTCTGTGATTTTTTCGGGCGGTAATCCGGCGACGCTGTCTGAGTCCGAGACCCTCTCGACCTGGCCAAGCGGGAACCATAACGCCTCCCGCAGCACCCGAACCTCCGTGCCCCACGGAGATGACGCCGCGCCGTCCACCAGGTCCGGCGAAAGGTCCTTGACGAGAAGGAGCCTGACCAACTCACTTCTCAACCGTTGCTTGGCGCTGTCTAGCTCCGATGACAGATCAGAGAGCGCCCTATTGTCGATATCGGTTTGCTCAGCTAGCTTCTGGTCAATTATCTCCAGATCGTCGGCCGTCGCCGCGACGAACTCTCTTTCTGAAGGCTCTTTCTCCCCTGGCGACGCCTCATCGGGCGCAAATGTATGCACCAAATCCTTCAATAGGCCAGCCCAGTGGCGGACCTGACCTACATCGATGTCCCCGTCCCTCGCCATTCTCCTCGCCAGTCTTCGGCTCCCGTAAGCCCAAAACGAAGATAGGGAAAGAGAAAACAGCGGATCGTCGAGCTTGATAGCTGACTGGAGCATGAGTCCAAACTGCGGCGAGGCTCTCAGAGATAGCGCCATCCAACTGGCGGCGCCAGGCTCTGTCGTCTCTTCTTGCTCCGTCTCGACCCAGCCTTGCTCAGCCATCGATGAGAAGGCCTGACGAATCTCAGACAGCTCGCCAGCGCATCCCGACAGTCGCTTTCGGGTCTCGTTCATCCCGCTGACCTTTGCGGAAAGACCCTTCATCCTGTTCCTGTATTGCCTCGCGCGTGAGAACTTGTCCGCATCGAGAAACACGAGGCATAAGCAGGTGTCGGCGATCGTGTTCGCGCTCTCCCAGGCGGGACCGTGAGTCGAGACCGAAACCGATGCCGCCGGCACCGCACGACGAAAGTCCCAGAACTCGGCTCTTCCCAGAATATCACACGCCGACTTCAGCTCAGACTTGTTCACTTACGTCCTCAGAACCTACTCCAAGACGGAAAGAAGCGACTCGATAAGGGCATTGCGATCAACCTGCACGAGGCCCTCCAGCTTGAACAGCTCGAAAACCTCTGCCCGGTCCGGGTAATCGAAGAGATCGCCATAGACCTCATCAGAAAGAAACGCCTTCTGAACCCGAAGGGCACAGCCAGCCTTTGACCTGAGGAAAGCGTCAACCATCCGACGTTTGTCCCTGCTCGTCAGCAGCTGAAATGCCTTATTTATCTCCTGAGCACGCTCCGGGAACAGCTCGTTAGGGTATTTGAGCACAAGCTCTCGCCTCGCCCGACGGACCTCCATTACGTCGGCGTCAGGGCTGATGCCCAGAACCTCATACGGGTTAATGTCTAAAGAGAACACCCTCAACCCTCATTCGCAAATCGCGGCCAGAACCTCTTTACTCAAGGCGTTGCTCGAGTCTATATTGATAAGACTCGCTAGCTCCACCTTAGCCCTATCCCAGCTTCCGGCCTTCAAAAACCGCGCGGCAAAATACTTATACTTGGCGATGAGTTTGTCTCTGAACACTTGCTCTGGGTAGGCTCTGTCCAAAGCCGTCCAGATCTCGACGAGGCGGTGCCAGCTCTTCTCGATTTGGTCCAACGAACTCAACGACGTCTTCTGAGTCTCGAGGATGGCGAGCGTATGCAGCGCTGGCACGTTGTAGCTGTCAGCTCTTAGGGACTCCTTGAGCACCTCCGCCGCCTCCTCATACTGCTCCTTCGCAATGTGATTGTATGCGGTTCTTAGATAGGTCTTCATGAGAAGGTCACGAACCCAGAGATTGCCGCATGAATTATAAATCCTCCACAGGACCTCAATAGCATCACGACCCTTACCCTGATTGAAAAGCCCCATTGCCTCCCACACCGCAAGGATGGCTGGTTGGCGCCTCGACGACGCAGCAATAAACTCCTTCAATCGCAAAACGCCAACGTCAACGCGGCCATTCTCTTCGCAGTTGCACAGCGAGATGACGAGGTTCACCAGGTAGGCCTCAGCGGGCCGTGGTTCGAGCATGGACAAGGCTTTTGAAAGCCGTTGGCATAAGCTCGGGTCGGTGCAGCCTGAAAGCACGATCAGAGCGGCTCGGCAGGTCACGATAGTCTCGCAAGCGCCTGATAAGGCGCAAGACTCGATCTCACCCACGGCGCTAGCAGGATCATTATGATCCATCGCGTTCCGCGTGCTCTCTACGATGGATGCCATCTTCGCAAAGTCCAGCGTTGGTTAAGGGTCCTGGATGCAGCCCAATGCCCGATGAGACTCATACTGTAATCCTGTCCGAACGTCAAGTCCTAACGTTCTCCCGCTTGTCGAAATCGAGTCTCGAAGTTCCGTCCCTCTGAGCGGATACGAGCTGGGTTAGCTTTTTCACGCAACAATCCAGTCATGCGCACGTTCTATATCGTGGGTGCGTGCAGAACAGCTGATGAATGCGATCCCGCAGGTTGGATGAGGCAAAGACCTAAGTGATCGGGCCGGAGTGCCAGGCGCTTTGCTCGGTGCGGGTGCCCCGTAACTGTTGCGCGTCTCCTGGCTGCCCTGATCAAGCCGCTGCACGCCTGCTCCGTTTTCGATGCAGGTGTATTGGAGCCAGCGGACCGGTGTTTGGCGAGCGCTTCGACCGCGTTCTTTTGGTGGGAGTATTCGCACTTTTTCCCTCTTGACTCGTAGTTCCGGCTGGTTAGAATGACCCGCGAGGAGATAATAGACCATTTAATATAAATCCGATTTGTGAGGGTGCAAACCACGGCAATGCCAATTGGGCACAAAAGAACAATCAACACTAACAACTTGTGAAGGGAGGAAAAAAGTCAAGATGAGGAAATGCTTGATAACTAGCCTCATGGCGCTGTTCGTTCTGACTGGCCTGGTTTTCGGCCAGGAGTATGCCGAGGTGTTCACAACAGGCTGGATGGCCGCCGACGAAGACAGCGACGGCACACCAGAATGGGAGAACATGTTCATGATGTTCCTCAGGGACATCAATGGGGATGGCAACGCCAATTTTTGTATTATCAAAACCAGCGATGAGTATTACACCGATTGGACAACGAGTCACGCTGATTTCTACGGAGCGGATTTCACCCCGTTCTGGACGATTGAGGACGCTAGCGTTGCTCCACTCTATCTATCTCACGCCGACATGGATGGCGACGGCAAAATCGAGATAGTCTTTACCGGTCGGGACCACGAGGAGACTGACCTTACTAGCGAGATCATTAGGTCGCTCGTGGAGGTCTATGACGTAGGTTCCCAGGTCCCCGAGTGGGACTATGAGACCGATCAAGGTATGATGCTTGTGGGACTGACTGGCCCAGCGCTGAAGTTCGACAACGATTTGATACCTGATCTTCTCCTCTTGGGAGACTGGTTCGGCTCCTTTGACACATACCTCTTTAGGTCCACGGCGGCGAACACCTACGAGCGCCTCTGGCAGTCCCAGGGCGTGTATCAAGACCGCGTCCTGGTCAACCTAGATTATGATTTCGATGGCGACTACGAAATCATGCTGTGTGAGATCGAGGACCAATCTCAGACCGAGAACGACCTGAAGCTTTACGACTATGACCCTGGCACCGACCGCATGGTCAGGGAGCGGATATGGTACCGTGATGAGCTGTTTATCATTCCGGACCAGGCCTGTGATATCGATGGCGACGGCTCACCCGAGCTGCTGATAAGGACGTTTGACAGCTTGAGAAGGACTTACAATCTGAAGCTGATCAACGGCGATTCTGAGCAGGAGCTCTTTGGCTTTGGCGAGCAGTTGCTCGACGATTCCATGACATACGGTGCCGTCTTCTGGGAAGACGGCTTTGGTGGGCACGACATCGACATGGACGGGAATCCCGAGCTGCTGTATTACGCGATACTCTGGGAAGAGAGAGATGACGGGCAGATGCAACCGGCCGAGCGCAGCTGCTACATCGTAGAGTATGAAGGTGGAGTATTTGTCGATCGGTTTGTTCAGGACCCCGATGAGGAGCTTATGTCGGTTCAGGTCTATGACCTGGACGGCGACGGCATTCGCGAGCTGTGCCTCTACTACTTCCACTGGATTGGCACCAGCGGCAGCTACACCAACAAGCTCATCGTCTATGATCCCACCAACAACTACCAAGAGAAGTTCCGTGTGGAGCATAGCAACGTGCAGCCCGTCGGTTACACGGCCCCAGTTCAGGGCGACGGTGTTGACCTCGATGGCGATGGAGTAGGTGAGTTCGTCCTCCAGATCTACGAATCGGTCGGACTCGATGACTACCAGTATAAGCTCGAGATATACAACGGCGCAACGGGCGAGCTTGAGTGGGAGAAGCAGTATGGCCGCGGGACCGGCGTCAGAGTCGGCTGGGCCGACAAAGAGACAACCTATGCCGGAATCACCTATCCCGCAACGGACTTCAACGGCAACGGCAACATCAACTTCGGTGTTAGTGAGTTTCAGCTTGAGGACGAGGAGCTGATCGCCGCGAAGTACAGCATCTTCGAGTGCGGCGTTGTGCCTCCGCCGCTGAAGATATGGGTTGAGACCGACAAGACAGACTACCGTCTCGGCGACACGATCGAGCTGAAAATCGGTGGTTACAACACCGGCCTGCCGATTGTGGTCGATATCTATATCGCCATTGTCAAGTCAGATGGTTCTATCCACTGCGCGCCCAGCTGGCTGCCGGGTATTGGGCCGTGGATTCCCAATTTCGTATTCCCATCTGACTTCTCTATGATGCCAACCACGTTCTTCACGTTCACGCTGCCATGTGACTTGCCGCCAATTAACACGCCTGGCGACTACTTCTTTGCAGGCGCTCTGACACCGCCTGGCGTGCTCGATTTCCTCGATCTGGACATAGCTGAGTTCACTTTCGAGAAGATGGGAAGCTGAATACAGCTACTATCAGAGATCTGAGATCGAACTGAACATCACTGGATGATAACAATCAGGAGGCGCCTGCCCTTTTGGGTGGGCGCCTCTTTTCTTTTCTTGCTCAAATACAATAATCTTCTCTCATCATGAACTGTCTTTTCTGGGCTGAGGGCAGCGCTCAAATTGGTCTGGGACACCTCTTTCGCGCGGCAATGCTCGCGCGTGCACTGAAAGAACGCCGCGGCGCCAGCTCAATACTCCTGACTCCTGCTCCTGATGACGCGCTTTCTCCTGTCAGGGACGCGTTTGATTCGATACAAGAAATGCCTCAAGGCTTGAGCCATGAATCGGGCTTTCAATTGCTCATCGATCTGATTCAGCGCAACCGGACCAGTCTTCTGATAATGGACAGGCCTCGCTATCCCGCTGGTCTCTGTGACCTCCTCGAGCGGTTCAAGAGAAAGCAGCGACGCCCCGCATTCGTGGCGTTTGGCGCAGCCGAGATGCCACCAAACTGTGTGGATATGATCATCGACGCCAACCGAGATAGAGCAGACATCGCCAGATACCAGGGTTCGATTACCGTTGCTCTATTCGGACCTCAATTCGCAGCCACAGCCCCAGACTTCGCCAAGGCGAGAGAACGGTTCAGCGATCGGGATAGACTTGAGCGCCTGGTTGTCTCAATGGGCGGCAGCGACCCCAATCTCGTGACGCTCGTCGCATATCGGGCCGCGTTGAGGCTGGAAGACCTCACGATCGACATTGTGCTGGGGCCGGCGTTTTCGGACGACAATTGGTGCCGCCTCGAGCCTGACATCGATAAGACAAGAACTGTTATCCACCGTAATGCCGGCCACGGGGAGCTTGCGGAGCTCTTCGCACGCGCCGATGCCTGTATTGTCTCAGGTGGGATAACGATGTTCGAGGCAGCGGCTGTGGGTTTGCCGACAATCGTCGTTTCGCAAAACGAGCCTCAGCTTAGCAAAGCGAGACGTCTCGCATCGCACGGCCCCGTAGTCAATTCGGGCCTGTTATCGGAAACGTAATCATAAGAAATCGCCTCAATACTTCCAAACAGGCAGTCATCTCGCGACGTTCGGG
>CAYZPW010000025.1:0-38447 GCA_964480475.1 uncultured bacterium
ACGAGCAGCTTGGTTCCAACGCCGTCGGTGCAGATTGCCATATACTCTGGCATGCCGATGTCTATGAGAGCGGCGAAGAACGAGAGGTCGGTGATTGGTCGGGCACGGTCGTTGAATTCAAACGTTCGGGATAGTACCCGGCGGAGGCGTGCTACTCCTTCGCCTTCCATTTCAGCCTTTACTCCCGCCTGATCATATACGTGATCGCTTGAAACACTGGTCATCTGCTTTCTCCATGACCTGACAAAACGGATGTTGACAACTCATTGATCTATGAGACTATACTCTCAGGGGAGCAGAGTAAAGAGTTCAATCATAGGAGTTGAAAAGTGAGGGCAAGTCGGTTTAGTCCACTATTGATTGCGTTCGTGGCGCTTCAGTTTGGTGCGTTTGCGTCGGGAGAGGCGAAACTTGAGGCGCCGGAGTTCAAGGTCGGCGAGTGGGTTTCATACACGATGACGAAGGACATGAAGGACGGCACAAAGCAGACGCTTGAGACCACGTATTCGATCGTCGGCGCGGAGCAATACGGAGGTCAAGATTGCCTTTGGCATGAGATGACGTTCGAAATAAGCAAGAAGCGGATAACTGTTTACAGGGTGTTGCTGCCCACCACAGAAAAAGTTTCGGCGGAAACGATGTTGTGTTATCTTTCCATTGTGGCGAACATCGGCGATGCAAAACGTTACATACTTTGGGTGCCTGGGGCCCGGCCTACCGAGGCTGACATGGGCGTCTTGAAAGCTGTGAACGACGACTTGATTGGGAAGGGAAAAAGAAAGGGTTTCGCCCAAGATGAGCCGATCAAATCCCTTGATGAAATGAAGCTCAGGCAGAAGACCGTCATCGTGAAGACGGACGGAAAAGAACTTACTTGTCAGCATTTCGCGGCGACGCTCAAGAGTGAGTTGTCGAAGCACAGGGAATGGAGGTATCAGGTCTGGCGCAGTCACACTATACCAGTTTTCGGTTTCGCCCGATTAAAATCTGAAAAGGTGCTGTTCGGTAAGTCTGAGCTAATGGAGCTTACGATCAAGGGTTTCGGGTTTTCTGGTGCCAAATCGGTCGTGCCTGGAGAACCTATAAAGGCGGATATGAGAGTAGGAAAGGGGCCTTCAGCTCCGAAATCAAAATAGACTCTGGAGGTTCTCAAGACCATGTCATGGCATTATAAGCTTCCGTTCATATTCTTGCTGGCCTGCTTGTATGCCGCCATCTTTTGCAGCGGCTGTTCCGAAAGAGAGATCGATCTTACAAGCCCCGAGAGCACCATCCGCACCTACGTCAACGCCCACAATTCTGGGAATGATGGGGCAATGCGGAAATGCGGTGTGGCTACCAGCCTCAGAGACGTTTTCACAGTGGTCGATTATGACGTGAACAGCAAGAAGATCAATATCCCGATAGATGGGATAGAGTATAGAATACTGAGGTCCACGCCCGGTAGGGAAAGCGTAACCAGGATGTTCACGACAAGAGATGTGGCGCTCCAAATCCGTTTTTCATCGCAGTACTACAGAGATTTCGACAAGACTGTTGAAGTGAGGTTGGAGTGCCGGCGCACCGTGTACGACGAAGAGGACACCTGGCAGATCCTCTAACCTCATGTTCTTTTTGAGAGGTTGAGAATCTCAGTCGCGTTCCGCCCCTGGAAGGGCATTGCCGTGGTCAGGGGTTCGCCGTAGTGAAGGCCCGGCCTGTCTCACTGATAATAAAGGCTCCCAGTAGGAATCTGTGCACCGGTCTCGGCTCGAGGAGGTTGCCGAGGCACGATATGCGGCCGCAGTAAGGCACGCGCATAGCTTTTTATGGCGCGGTCAATGTGCGTGCCGCGTGACGCTCTGCTTCATAGGTGAGGCCGATCGATTGCTGGACAATATGCGCCCATGAGCCCCGGTGGGCGCGACAGGTCGCCGGGCTCCGGAAATGCCGGGGAGCACTCCTTGATCACCTCCACATTGCGGATTTTGGCAGGAAAGCTCACCACACACGGCCTGCAACTTTGCAGGCAAACTCCACGTGCAATTCAGTGACGTTGGCCCAGTGTGCCGCGGAGGACCGAGGCTACTGGCCCTCTTTCTCCTTATCAGATTCCTCCTTTTTCTCGGGCTGCTTCTTCTCTTCCGGTTGCGCCTTCTCCGCTTCTTTTTTTGCCTTCTCGTCCGACTTGGGCTCAGCTTCAGCCTTGGGCTTCTGCTCTCCTTCGGCGGCTTCCTCTTTCTTCACCTCTTCGCCAGCCTTGGCCTGAGGCGCTTCTGCTGCTTTTTTCTCTTCGGCCTTTTTCTCTTTTTCGACGGGCTTCTTCTCGGCAGGCTCTTTCTCCTCCGCCACAGCAGGCTGTTCCTTCTTCGCCGGGGCCTCTTTCAAAGCTTGTCTGGCTCTCTCATCTTCCGCGAGCTGCTCCGCTGTCTTCAGGATCCTGAACTTGTAGGACTTGAGAGATGATGTGACCCACTTGGTTGCTCCCTTATAGGCGGCCACCTGAACGTAATGCGGTCGTCCATCCGCGGTCACATCAGGGTCGGTCTCGTAGGTCAGGACCGTCGCCTGGGCACGGACGCCCTTGGAGACGCTTTCATACGCCTCGGGCAGCGATTCTTCGGTCGGTGCGGTGAAGAGCTCA
The DNA here is from genome assembly GCA_964480475.1 of uncultured bacterium. Lineage (GTDB taxonomy): Bacteria > B130-G9 > B130-G9 > B130-G9 > B130-G9 > CAYZPW01. The sequence goes on from CAYZPW010000025.1 coordinate 2,624, forward strand.
CCCTTGGTCTCGCGGCAGATACGTGAAAACGTTCTTCTGTCCGCTTCAGGGCCTAGCGCCACGAAGAAAACCCTTACGTGGTGCTCCTTTGCGAACCGTATAGCAGTGAACCATTCCCGAACGCTGTTATTGTCTTCGCCGTCGCTCAACACGATTATCACCTTGGTCGCATCGCGGTATGCAGGGATAAAGCTATCGCTAGCGTCAGCGATAGCGTCGTATGTGGCGGTTTGGCCACGTGGCTTCAGATTCGCGATCTGCTCTTGGATTAGCTCAGTGTCATTTGTGAAATCCTGAACAACGGGCGTATAACCGCGCCAACTGTTGAACTCCATCACCATTGTCTTGTCGTCCGGCCCAAGTCGCTCAAGATACGTCTCGACGCCCTCAGCCACCTTTTCCATCCTGCCACGCATGCTGCCGCTAGTGTCGATCAAAAGGATGGTCGCGATCATGCGAGACGACTCCGCCATGAAGTCGGTGATCGGTATCTCATCCTCATAGAGCCTGAGCGAAAGGTCACCGTTGAATGGGATTGGGCTACCGGCATAGTCCCGGAAGATCATCTCGCACCTGACGGTCGGATACTTCGAGATGTCAAGGTTGCCGATCTTTAGAACTGCGGGTTTCAGGCCGCGCGGGAAATCGGTCTCGGAATACCCGAGCGACCAAATAAAAAACGAGCAGAATAAAACAAGGATGAACGCCCCACTCGCGCGAAAACTGGGCCTCGCCTCACTCACTGCAATCTCCTTTCAACTTTTGAGTAAACGGTCGGAACCGTGAGAGACAGTTCCCCAACTAAACAGCCCGCCATATTTTTATACAATAGCAGATTATCATAGACACGTTTCGCGAATCAACCCAAAGCTAGGAGTTTCCCCGCAGCGGAGACGGGACAAAAGGGAAAAAGGCGGAAAAGGGAAAACGGGATTGGCCAGTAGTCCCGCGGACTTGCGTAATCCCTCGCGAACTGTGCGGCCATGGAGCCTGGCTCGACCAAACCGAAGCCGATGTCTAACGTGTGGCGGCGCTCAGCCTCGCCGAAAGACGCTTCCCACCTCACGAGAGAAGCGCCGAAAGTCCCTTCTCCGGAGAAACGACCTTATGAGCAAGCCAGTGTTCGTCATCCCGCGAAGGGAAGTCCGCCCTAAAATGCGCACCTCTACTTTCGGTTCGCATCTTTGCAGCATACAGTATAGCTGCCGCGGTATAGAAGATGTTCCTTGTCTCCAGCGCGTGAGCATCGGCTGTCACCGTGTCCTCGAGCCAGCTAAGCTTCCTCAGCTCGTTAGCGGCGCTTTCGAGCCCCTCCGCGTCCCGAATTATGCCCACGTGCTCCCACATCACTCTCTGGATAGCTTTTCTGGCTGCGCCAATCTCACCGGCAGACAGTTCCGCAGACGAAGCAGGTTTCTTCACGAAGCTCCGAAACAGAGAGTCCGGGGCGTTAAAGGGGCGCGAGAGCTGCTCCCGGGCCGAATTGCCGGCACGCTTTCCGAAAACGACACCCTCAAGAAGAGAATTGGACGCCAGCCGATTCGCGCCGTGGACGCCGGCACACGCGACCTCTCCGCAAGCGAATAGCCCCGGCAAAGATGTTCTGCCGTCCGTGTCCGACCGGACTCCGCCCATCATATAGTGTGCAGCCGGATGGATGGGCAGTAGGTCCCGGTCGGCGCGTAGGCCATAGCTCAAACACGTCTCGTAGATCCGGGGGAAGCGCTTCTGGACAAAACCGGCCTTGAGATGCCTCAGGTCAAGAAAAACCTCGTCCCTCCCAGACGCGCGAATCTCGGTCATTATGGCGCGAGAAACAACATCGCGAGGCGCAAGCTCCGCCTCGGGATGAACATTTAACATGAAGCGGTCGCCTTGGGCGTTCCGTAGAACGGCTCCCTCTCCTCTCATCGCCTCGGAAAGCAGGAAGGTAGGCACGCCCTTCTTATGAAGCGTTGTCGGATGAAACTGGACGAACTCCATATCGACGATCTCAGCGCCCGCCCTGAAGGCGATGGCAACTCCGTCGCCGGTCGAGACGTCGGGGTTGGTTGTGACGGCATAGACTTGCCCGGCTCCGCCAGTCGCAAGAACCGTCGCCTGGGCCTTTAAGCAGACTACGCTAGCAGGTTCGGAGCCCACGAGAATGAATGCGCCACAGCATACTCCGTCGTGGACCAAGAGGTCTATCGTGAAGCCGTGGTCAACGAATACTATGCTTTTAAGCGCCCGCGCCTTTTCCAGTAGAGTTCGTTCGATCTCCGCACCGGTCGAATCCCCGCGAGAATGGATGACTCGTCTTCTGCTGTGCGCGCCCTCCAGGCTAAACCACAGCTTCCCGTCCTCGGTATCAAACGACGCGCCCCATTTCATCAATTCTCCTATTCCCTCGGGGCCCTCCGTGACCAGTATCCTGACCGCTTCCCTGTTACAAAGCGAGGCGCCTGCTCTCAGCGTGTCCTGTTCATGGAAGATTATCTCGTCGTCATCGCTCATCGCAACCGCCACGCCACCTTGGGCCCATTCCGTGCTTCCTTCAGAGACGGCGGATTTGGAGAGAACCATAACCTCGCCCGCGTCGGCGAGCGCTATCGCAGCTGAAAGGCCCGCGACGCCGCTGCCGATCACAAGAAAATCAGTTCTCCAGCTTTCTCTGTTCACGTATCCATCGACCCTCGCGTGAAGTCACGAAAGCACGGCCCTTGTCGCGTCCCCTCGATTGCACGGTATCGTTCAACCGTGCCAGACCGGAAAGTGGAGCCTGACGCCCTTGCCGGTCTCAGCCCGCGCCCTTTTCGTGAAGTATCTTGCGTATAGTGGTTTTCAGTTCGTTCAGATCGGAGGACTTGACGATGTAGGCGTCGGCTGCCCACGTTCTGAAATCGTCCTGATAGCTGCTATAGGCCGTGTTTAGGATAACTGGTATGGATTTGTCGCCGGTCATTACCTTTTGGAGCGTTTCAAGGCCATCAATGCCCTCCAATCGAATGTCAAGGACTATAATGTCCGGTCTTTGTGCCGAGATGCTCCGAACTGCCTCTTCGCCCGAGGCGGCCAGGGTTACCCCCCAGCCTTCGTTCGATAGTTCTTCTTCATATAGCATCCTGAGAGCAGCGTCATCGTCCACTACAAGGACCGTAGCCATGCTCGATCACCGCCTTTCGTCTTGGGGAAACACCAAAAACCTCACGTCGTCAACGAGGTCCAGATCAAAGATTCCCCTCGTCCTTTGTTTTCAGCGGAAGCGTTAGAGTGAATGTTGACCCCTGCCCCGCCTTGCTTTCTACCGAAATACTGCCAGACATAGCCTCAATGATTCTGTTGGCAAGCGCCAGACCGAGCCCTGTGCCGCCGGGCCTGGACGTGTAAAACGGGTTGAAGATCGTTTCCTTTTCGCTCTCCTGTATGCCAACGCCCGTGTCAGAAATCGATAGCAGGAGATTCCCGTCCCGTCCGGCCGACGCGACCGCGATTGTTCCCCCCTCCGGCATCGATTGCATCGCATTCTGAAGCAGATTTATCAAGACCTCCTTCAACTTGTGCCGATCTATAAGTATCTGTGGAAGGCCGTCGTCAAGAATCTTCGTGATCTTTATTGACTTCTTCCTGCATTCTGACGAGATAAGATTCAAGGCCTCCATGACGAGGAAATTGATGTCTTCAGGTTCGGACTGCGGCTTCTCATCTTTCGTCATTCGTAAAGCGTCGGTAAGAAGCTCCTCAAGTCGCGCTATCTCGCTGGCAATGACCTTGGCCTTCTTGTGAAGGTCGCTTCCCTTGGGAAGTTTCCGAGCCAAAATGCGGGCAAAGCCACCGATCAACGCCATTGGGTTCCTGATCTCGTGGGCTAGGTCGGCCGTCAGGCGACCCATCTCAGCCAACTGCTCCGACCGGGCTATCACTTGCCGCTGGGACCGGAGTCGCCTGTGAGCCCTATCCAGTTCCGCCACCTGACGCTGAAGTCGATCGTGCAATGAGGCGGCGTCGATTGCGATAGCGGCAAATGACGTGAAAGGGGCGAGCGGATCGAGGTCTTCGGCAAGAATCGGGGTTCGGGTCACGAAATTGTCAACGACTATCACACCGATTCTCCGTTGGTCCTTGACCAGCGGGAAGACCGCAAACGCCTCGGTCTCAATGCCTCCCGCAACATCCCAGGCCCTCTTGTCTGCGGAAACGTCCGGAATGTTGATGATCCTATTCTCCATCAGGGATTGGATTAGGACGTTGTCCTGATCGCTAAGACGGAACTTGAGCGAGCGTATCATCTTGCTGATCTTGGTCCGCCCACCAGGTTCGCCCCACGCTCTCATCAGTTCCTTAAGCGGCCTTTTTTCCTCCGACAGGCGACCCCATATGCGGGTCGCCTCCTCCCGGTCGGACGGACCAACCGCAATCTCGCCGGCAAGGAATTTGTTCGCATCGTCAACCAAGAAAAGAAAGGCTCTGTTGAAGCCGAAGCCCTGCCCAGCGGTAAGTGCGGTCAGGATCATATACAGCACTTGCTCCGGCTTATAAGGCCCCAGAAGCGCCTCGCTGACATCTTGGACAGACTGTAATGTTGCTACCTTTTGCTCAAGAACCCTATTGGTCTCTTTGATCGAGATGTGATAGGAGTAGAGGTTGTTGACCATCCGGTCGAACGTGGCCAGTATCGTTTTGTCCGAGATGCGGCGGCCGTCTGCTCTTTTTCTAACTTCGAGATAGACGGGGCATCGAGAACATATCATTAAGAACCTGTCCTCGAATGGGCGGCCCCTGCCCTCGCAAAGAGCGTTATCAACGAGCCAGCACGCCACGCCGGGCGTTTCATAGAGCGGGCACTCAGTCATTTTACACTGCTTCACTTCCCAGCACAGGGGAAGCGTAGGTCTATCGTGCTCGGCCGACAATCGCCCGTCTCCTACCTTTGCGCCACCACCACGTGTTCTCTCTGAGCGGGTCGTAGAGTAACCACTGACCATCCCTGCGGATCAGCGGGTATTGTGTGCCCGCAAAGGACGTGTCCCGCATCAATCTGTCCGAGGTCAGCATCATACCACGAAAGAAGCCGTGGTTCTCAAACGCCTCGTGTGCATAGGCCGAGCAGGATGGATACATACGGCACGAGCTGGCGCCAATGGGTGAGATGATTCTCTGGTAGAACCTGATAAGCACGCGGCAAACCGGCGCTTTGCGGCGGGAGCAAAAGCCCGCCTCAACATCGGCCCTTGTGAAATCCTCTTCGGCGATGACAGCATCAGCCAACAGGACGATGAGTGAAAAAGCTAAACCGAGTCTCTTGATAGGGAGAGAGATTCTACTCCGGTTGAGCATTGAACTGCCCTCGGTAATGAAGACCTATCGCCTGCCTGGAAACCCGCGTATAACAATCGTCCCGTCTTCACTCAAGGAACGATACAATCCGCCTCCGCCTGAGAATGTAGCAGTCCCGCTGACCGTCGTTTGCCGTCCACTGAACGTGAGATAGGCTTTCTTAACCATCCTAATGAATCGGACAGTCTCACCATACGGTGGGATGCCGCCATATCGGTCCACCGCGCTGGAACCTGCGTTGTAGGCCGCAAGCACAAGGTCAACATTATCATCGTATCTTTCGAGCAGCATACTTAAGTGCCTCACGCCGGCATCCGCGTTGGCGGCCGGATCGTAGTAGTCTCTGAGCCCATACATCCGCGCCGTGGCGGGCATGAGCTGCATCAACCCCCTTGCACCCTTGGGTGATATGGCACAAGGGTTGAAGTTCGATTCAACTTTCACGAGGGCCATCACAAACGCAGAATCGAGACCATATTCCCTTGCGGTCTTCATGATAAGCCAGCGCAGCTCAGCATACTTCGGCCGGCGACCGTTGACCTCGGAGCACTCCGACAGCTGATAGGCTGTGGAATACGCTTTCGTGGCAGTCCGCGCCGCCAACTCACTTCTTCGAACGATCCGGATGACCCCGTCATCGCCAGCAATTGCGGCCAGCTCCGCACCCGAGTCCGTCGCCATGAAGCCCGCAATCATCGTCGCCACCAGAATAAACCAGCCCGAAAACCCTCGCATCCCCCCCTTAGATAACAACATCAGCCCTGCTCTCCACTTGTTTTTGCTAAAGCCTCTGAAATCACGTCTCTTGCCTGCGAAAGCGCCTCATCAAGCCGCTCCGGGCGCGAGCCACCCGCCTGGGCGAAGTCCCTGCGCCCGCCGCCGCCGCCGCCTACTATCGCAGAGACCTTCCTTATGATATGGCTTGCATCGAGCCTATTTGTCAAGTCATCTGTTACGATGCAGATGAGCAAAGCCCTTTTACCGTCCAACGCGCCCAATACGGCGACAGTATGAGTGCACTTCTCTTTTACTACATCGGAGACTCTCCGAAGGTAGTCCATGCGCTCGTGACCCAAGTTGCGCGGTATGAATTTCGTGTCGCCGATCAGTTCCGCATTCAGAAGCAACTCATCGACCACAGTGCCTATTATCCGCTCCTCGGCTTCCGATAAATCGCGGCGAAGGGACTTATTCTCATCTATCACAGCGTGCACTTTGTCGCTCACCTTATCCAGGGGAGTCTTCAGAAGCTCGGAGACTTCCTTCAACTCACGCAGCTTCTGATTGTCGTATTCAAGGCTCCTCTCCCCAGTCAGCGCCTCGATTCGGCGAACGCCCGCCGACACACTGGCGGCGCTCAATATCCTGAAAAGGCCGATCTGGCCGGTCCGGCCAACGTGTGTCCCCCCGCAGAGCTCCATGCTGAACCCGCCAGCATCGACCATCCGGACCTCTTCGCCGTATTTCTCGCCGAAGAAAGCGAGGGCGCCTCGATCGACCGCCTCGTCGAATGACATGGTTTGGGCCGACACGAGGACGTCATCCCTGATCTTCTCATTTACCTGCGATTCTATCATCGAGAGCTCCCGCTCGGAGACAGGCCCGAAGTGCGTGAAGTCAAACCTAAGCCTGTCAGGCTCGACGAGCGACCCGGACTGCTTCACGTGCTCACCGAGAATCGAGCGCAGCGCATGGTGCAGAAGGTGCGTCGCAGTGTGGCTCCTGGCTATCGCCCGGCGCCGTTCGCAATCAATCTGGCAGCAAACCGTGTCGCCGGCGCTAAGTTTGCCTGTTTTGACCACACCACCATGGATTACGGCGCCTCGTGCGGTTTTATGAACGGATGTTACCTGAACATAAGCGTTTTCGGAGACAATCTTACCCGTGTCCGAGACCTGACCGCCAGACTCCGCATAAAAAGGTGTCCTGTCGAGCACGAGCTCGACCTCATTGCCCTCCGAGGCGCTCTCAAAAACCTCCCGGACCCCCCCGCCGACCCTGACGATCCGCTCCACACTGCATTGGTGGACCTCGAGGCTCTCGTAGCCATCGAAACGTGACTGGCCAAGGTCCGAGCAAGATTCATCCTCGGCCTCTTTCTCGAAGCGTCCGCTTGTTGCGGTCCTTGCTCTTTCCTTCTGCCCGAGCATCGCTCGCTCAAAGCCTTCCTCATCGATTATCAGCCCGTTCTCCTTGGCGATGTCGCGGACAAGGTCGAGCGGGAAGCCGAACGTGTCGTAAAACGAGAAGACTCTCTCGCCATCGAGCACGGCGCCTCCGGCCTGCTTGACCTCCTCGACATATTCCAGGACGTGCGGCATGGCGCGATTGAGCGTGTTCTGAAAACGCTCCTCCTCGCTCTTGATGACCCTCGTTATCATCTCTTCCTGGGCCTGAAGCTCAGGATAAGCGCGACCCATCTGCGATATGACCTCGGCCGCAAGCTTGTACAAAAACGGCTCGTCAAGGCCAACGCTTTGTCCGAACCGGGCGGCCCGGCGGATTAACCGGCGAAGAACGTATCCGCGTCCGTCGTTGGCGGGCATGATCCCGTCTGCAAGCAAAAAGCAGTGCGACCTGATGTGATCCGATATTGCCCTGAATGCTATCCCCTCACGCGCTCCGCCTGTAATAGCTATCCCACAAAGCTCGCTCAAAGCTCTCTGAATCGGGACGAAGAGGTCAGTGTCGAAGATCGAGGTCTTGTTCTGACAGACGCTGGTCAAGCGCTCGAGGCCCATGCCGGTATCGACCGACAGCGCCGGAAGCGGATTCAGGGTCCCGTCCGAGTCGCGATCGAACTGCATGAAGACCAGATTCCAGACCTCAGAGAATCGGTCGCAGTCGCACCCGGGCGCGCACTCAGGCCGACCGCAGCCAACGTCCGCTCCAAGATCGCAGTATATCTCGCTGCACGGGCCGCAGGGCCCAACGTCCGCCATCGCCCAGAAATTATGTTTCTCGCTGAGTCCGACGATGCGGTCCGCGCTTACGCCAATGGCGTCCCAGAATCGTCGCGCCTCGTCATCCTTCTCATAGACCGATATCCAGAGTCGTTCGGCGGGAACGTTCGCGACCTGCATCATGAACTCCCAGGCGAACTCTATAGCCTGTTCTTTGAAGTAGTCGCCGAAGGAGAAGTTGCCCAGCATCTCGAAGAACGTGTTGTGCCTGAGAGTGTAGCCGACCTGCTCGAGGTCATTGTGCTTGCCCGATACTCGCAGGCACTTCTGGCACGACGTCGCACGTGAATAGGGCCTGATGTCCTTGCCCACAAATGCGTCCTTGAACTGGACCATTCCGGCATTGGTGAAAAGCAGCGTCGGGTCCTTTGCCGGGACAAGAGGCGCAGAGCGGACGCGCTTATGTTCTCTATCCGTAAAATACTTCAGGAATAAATCCCTGAGTTCATGGGCTGTCTTCATATTCCGCGCCCAAACCATGCGACAAGCGCTCTCTGACAACTTGCAGGATCAAGCTCTCCGAGAAACCCCTGTTCCTGAGAAATCTGGCCAGCTTTGCGGGCCTGGCCTTGGGCTCATCGGCTTGTAGCTTCGCCAGTTTAGAAGAGGCAGCCCGAAACGCCAAATCGCTTTCGCTGACCTGATCGAAGACCTTATCCAGAGCTTCCTCGATAACCTGCTTGTCTATGCCTTTTTGAAGGAGCTTGTGAAAGAACCAACGGCGGCCATAGGCTTTTCGCTCGATGAGGGTTTGAATATAAAGCTCCGAGAGCTTCTCGTCATCTAGGTATCTCCTAGCCTCCAGTTCTTGAATGACGGTTTCAGCTATTCCACTCTCCACGCCGCGTGATCTGAGCTTCCGTCTGAGCTCAGCAACCGAAAGGGAGCGCGCAGCCAAGAGCTTGAGCGCGAGCTGCCAGGCCTCGCTACGGGTCTTCTGCGCTTTCGTGCCCGCCGCCAATTGAGTTACACCTTCAGGGCAAAACCGTCGAGGCTTTTCGGTCTTCGGAATTCGGCCTCTATTCATCCGAGAGCGTGTTGGAGAAATCGAACGATGTCTCTTCCTCCTGGAAGCCGACGCCGACCTCCTCGGCTTCTTCGGTCCTGGCCATGTCGCTGGTGGTGCTGATTCCCTTGATCTTGAGCATGAAGTCGTCAGGATTGGAGCAATACCGCATGGCGGTGTCGAGCGTGATCAGCTTTTGGTGGAACAGCCCTATCAAACACTGGTCAAACGTCTGCATGCCGTATTGGACCACGCCGTCCGCGATGGCCTCCTTAATCTCCATCGTCCTTTCTTTGTCGATGATCTTGTCGCGGATGAGGGCTGTCGTGACGAGAACCTCAACGGCCGGGATACGGCCCTTGCCGTCCGCCCGCGGCATAAGACGCTGCGAGATGATGCCCTTGATAATCGAGGCCAACTCCAGCCTGATCTGCTGCTGTTGATGAGGCGGGAAGAACGCCACGATACGGTTGACCGTCTCGACTGCATCCAACGTGTGGAGTGTCGTGAGAACAAGGTGGCCAGTTTCAGCGGCCGCCAGCGCAAGCTCGACCGTGTCGAAGTCACGCATCTCGCCGACGAGTATCACATCGGGGTCCTGCCTCAATGTAACCTTGAGCGCGCCGGCAAACGATTCGGTATCCGAGCCGACCTCCCGCTGATTGATGATGCAGCGTTTGTCCCTATGAAGGAACTCAATCGGGTCCTCAATAGTTACGATGTGCTCGACCCGATGAACGTTCATGTAGTCCATCATCGCTGCAAGCGTCGTCGATTTCCCGCTACCGGTCGTGCCCGTCAGGATGATCATACCCCTGTTTTCCATCGAGAGCTTCTCCATGACCGGTGGCAGGTAAAGCTCCTTAAACCCTAGTATCTTGGAGGGTACGACCCTTAACACGACGGTGACAGTGCCCCTCTGCTGAAAGCAGCTGACCCGGAACCGACCAAGACCCGGTATCGCGTGGGCGAGGTCGATTTGCTTGTGCTTGCGAAATTTCTCTCTCTGCCCAGGCGACATCATGCTGAACGCAAGGTGCAGCGTATCGTCCGGCGTAAGCCTCTTCTGGTCGATCATTGTGGTAAGATGACCATCGATCCTGATGACCGGCTGAGCGCCGATCTTCAAATGAAGGTCCGATGCTCCCCTGGCAACCGCCAATTCGAGCAGATCATTGATGCTAACCATTTTCCTTCGTCTCCTATCGCCAGTTCTAGAGAATGCTTGTGAGGGAGATCGTGCCTCAAAAACGTGCGACTCTTCTCCACATTATCGACCTAGAATAGATACCACAGCGCTACGAGTCAACAACCAAAAACCGATCAGGGGGCTTGTCGCTGCTCAGCGGATCACGAGCCCGCCTTGCAGCGAGCCCGGAAAGTACAAAGGCTGCCGCCGCAAAACCCGCTATCCAGACGTAACTGGCCACGTTTGCTCTTATGAACGACGGCACGAGCTCCGGGCACGGCCTGGCCCCTCCAAGTAACCGCTCCAGCGCCCTGTTTCCCGCACCGGGCGTCATATATCGATCGATCGGGAAGATGATCATCACCATTGAAAGCAGCGCTGTATATGCGAACGTCAATATCAGGAATGACCGACCCAGAAACCCCTTGCAGAACTTCAGCCCAAATGAGAAGTTCAAGAGCAGAAACGGCAAGAGACAGACGAGATACCGACACGGAGGGCAGCCTCCTCCAAACCACCAGCCGAGCGTCGAAAGCGCCAGCAGATACGCGATGGCGCCGCATACGGTAATTCCAACCAAGAGGCGCCCCTGCTTGAGTAAAACGACAAAGCCCCACAACGCGAACAAGAATACGGGGGAATAAACCAGAAGGCCATATTGGTAATCGAGAAACAGCGCAAACAGCTTATACCAGCACCTTGACCACTCGAGATGAAGGATGTCCTCGAGATTCATCGCACCAAAGATTCGAGAGGCAACCTTCCTGTAGAACAACAGGGCAAGCCCCAACGAGGCACCGGCTGCCAAAAGGATTGAAGTAATGAGGCGCTGATGTGCGTTCCTTGGCTCTTCGCGCGCACAGGTTTTTCTCGTGCTCAGAAGGTCCACCAACCAGAGGCCCAGAATCGGCAGCCCAATTAGGGCGTATCTGGCCTTGAGCCACGGAAGAATGACGGCAGCAATCGATCCCGCCGCCCACAATCGGCCCTTTGGATTCCGTAGCAGTGCGGTCAATAGAACCATAATCAAAAGGCAGGCGAGCGACTCAGGATAGACCTGCGTGGAATATGTCAGCCCCGGCGTCGCGATCAGCGCCACAACCCAGGTCCAGAAAGCGGCTGTTCCGGAGCCAGTCTCTCGCTCGCAAACCAAGAACAGAAGAGTGCAGAAAATCGCATACGCAACGCAGCAAAATGCCATCGCACCGACTCGCCCAAATGAGGCATAGAACGGGGCCAAAAGTAGCGGGAACAATGCCCCGTGCCTCGAGATATATTCTCCTGTCTCGTTCACGTCCCGCTGAGGCAGAAGCGTTGCTGGATAGTAAGCAGCATACTGCCGGGCCTCAAGGTTGTTATTGAGGTCGAGATCGCCGTCACAAATGATGCTTTGAGCGATTAGAAGGTAGAAAGGCTCGTCCGGCTGGGCGCACGTCTTTGTGGCGGCGTGAAGCCCCAACAGGAGGCAGAACAGAAAGCCAGTCAGGAATACACAGGTGAGCAGTCTCCTTTTGTGGGGGCTGCTCTTAGACACGCCGGACATGTATCGCACCTCGAGAGTCGCCGGCCCTCTGTCGATGTTTTTGTAAATCGCGGCGAATAGGACGGCGAACTTAGCAACGATTATAGCGACGAAGAAAATGCTGAGTTCAACCGAGAAGACCTCCCAGCTGTTCATCGCAGAGATGGCCACGAGCAACAGGCCGGCGTAGCTGACTGTGTCGAGCCATGCCGCCAATCCCCCAGGGGCCAGCAGCCGTAGCCTGGTTGCGACCGAATTGAGAGCAGTAATAAGCAGGAAGCTGAGCGGGAACAAGGCCCTCGTCAACATCGCATTGCTCGGCCCGGGAAGCCACACAAGCTCAACCGGCGCAAGCAGCCAGACCAGCGAGATAGACCCCATCAAATACGCGATCGCCCGCACGCAAAACGCTAATCGAATCGTTCGCATTACGTCAGCACACGACTCTGGAAGGGTGAATTATGAATTACGAAGGATGAATCATCCATTAGAGCGCCCTTCATCCTTCCGCCTTCATCCTTCATCCTTGCTGTGTGTCCGCGTTCGCCTTCTGCCAAGTAGGTAGCGCGCGATGACGCGCGCGATAGCGATCGTGTCGCCCAGCTGCTTGAAATGGCTACCGCCAGCCTTGTAGATAAGCGGCACCTTGACCTGCTCTATATGTCCCCCCTGACGACACGTCTCAAGCAGGACCTCCGTCTCTGTGTCAAATGAGTGCGTCGTCAGCTTCTCGAGCAGAAGCGTCCGCAACTTATAAAGCCGAAAGCCGCACTGACTGTCGAGGACCTCGCTCCTGCACGCGACCGAGACCCAGAAGCTCGACAGTCGATTCCCAAGGAGCCTAACCAGCGGCATTTTCCCGACCCGAAACGACCTGTAACCAAGCACGAGTTCGCAGGCAGTCTCCTGATACTTGGCAACGAACGCCGGTATCCACTCAGGCGGATGCTGCCCGTCCGCGTCGAGCGTTACTGCAACGTCATAGCCGTTATCCTTGAGGTAGGTGAGGCCGGTGATGAGAGCCGCGCCCTTGCCTCGATTGGTCCCGTGCCGCAGCACAACGTCAGCGAGCTCTTCAGCGATTGCCCCAGTGCCGTCGGTTGAACCGTCGTCAACAACGACAACCCTGTCCGGCGAAACCGGCCTCGTCCCTGTTACAACGGCCCCTATCGTGTCGGCAGCGTTGTAAGCCGCGATAAGGACGGCGTATCGGTCGATCGGTCTCTTCCCCATAGGCGCTCCCCGATTATTGCTACACAAGATAAGAAATCGCCATCGCCATCTGGGCAGACAACAGAATCAGATACATGTGCTTCCAGGAGGGATGATTGCGCTCCGTGGCGAGCTGCTCTGGGTTTTTAACCAAGAGATATCCCGCATAAGCGCCCCAGGCTACCAATGCGACAGAGACCACAATCAACGCCCAAGAGTTCCCAGAAAGGAGCCCGGTGGCCGCGCCCACAGGAATGAGCAAGAACGGCAAAACCAGGGACGACGCGACCACCCAGGCGGCTCTCCTGACGCCAATCACTATCGGCAGCGTCATGCAGCCGAACGCCCTATCGCCATCCATGTCCGCGAAATCCTTCGTCGAGGCGGCGCCGAGCACGAATAGTCCGAATATCAGGCCAATGAACCACGGCTCGGCCGCATCGATCTCCGCGACCGAGGCCCAGCCAGCCACGATCAAAAGCAGCCCTCGCGGCACGGCAATCGTCAGATTCGCAAGCCAAAAAACACGCTTCGTCCTCAGCGGAGGCGCCGAATATGCGAACGTCGAGAATGCTGCAATCAACACGATCAAGAGAAAGGTCTGATTTACAAACGCCGCGAGCACGATGGCGGCGACATAGAGCAGGAGGACCGCGGCGCCGGCCTGACGCGTCGTCAGTCTTGCGGACGGAAGGGGGCGTGCCGGCTTGTTGACCCGGTCAATTTCGAGATCAAGAATCTGATTCAGCCCATTTGACGCAGCGTTTAGGAGCATCGCCGCAAGCGCCCCGAGATACGCTGAACTTGGCGGAAACGAATGTCTGGCCATCACGGCGGCTGACAAGAACCCCACGAATGGCGCAAGCAGCGTAAACGGCCTGCAAAGCTCAAGCAGCGACTTGCTGACTTCGCCATAGTAGCCTTGGCTACGTCGGCTGAACATAGCTTCTGCGGCTCACTGCGCGTGCGACACCCCAAAGAAATCCATAACGGCGGCCCTAAACGCGGCGTCCGTTCTTATGGAGTTGACCCACCTTCTGAACCTGACGCTGCCCGGGAAGCGCCGGCTATACCAGGCCGCGAACTTCCGGAACCGCCGCACCGGACTGCCCGGGGACTCGAGTGAGCTCATCCGGTAGTGCCAGAGAAGCACTTCGCCTACCTCCTGGCGTTCGGGCCTAGTCCTATTCACCTGGTCTCCGTTTAGCGCGGCCGCAATGTCCCTGAAGACCCAGGGATTGCCGAGCGCAGCCCTGCCAACCATCACCCCGTCGCAGCCGGTCTCGTCGATCATTCGCAAGGCCGCCTCGGCCCCATCAACGTCCCCGTTGCCAATGACGGGTATGCCAACCGTCGCCTTGACTTTCGCGATAAGCGACCAGTCCGCCTGCCCCCTGAACCGGTCCGCGCCGTAGCGAGCATGAACGGTAACGGCTGAGGCGCCGAAGTCTTCGGCCAGCTTGGCCACGAAGACGCAATCAGGTGAGTTTTTGTCGTAACCAGCGCGCATCTTGACCGTGACAGGGGTCCGAACAGCCTTCGCCACGTTGCTGATTATCCGGCTCAAGAGCTCCGGCTCTCGCATCAGAGCAACCCCAGACCCGCTCTTGAGCACCTTGGGCACTGAACAGCCAACGTTGATGTCTATCACATCGGCCCCAAAGGACTCCGCAATCGCGCCGCCATCTGCCATCACCTGGGGCCTCGCGCCAAAAATCTGCGCCGAGATGGGCCGTTGAAACTCGTCGAACCGCAAGAGCCGCTCGGTTTTCCGCGAACCCCTGACGAGCGCCTCAGCGCTTACCATCTCTGTGCAGACCAGAGCGCAGCCGAACCGCTTGGCGACCTGCCTGTAAGCGTTGTCAGAGATGCCGGCCATAGGCGCGGCGGCGAGCCGGCCCGCGACCTTCACGGAGCCAATTGAAAACATGCCTCAAGCGACGGCCGCGATGGCTCGCTCGTTCACGATCGCCTTCGTAGGGCACTTCGCAACGCAAAGCCCGCACTGCTTGCACTTGACGTAGTCGATTACGGCGAGATTGTCCACAACCTGTATAGCCTCAAACGGGCAGACCTGTTCGCAGAGCTTGCAGCCTATGCAGCCAACCGGACACACGGCCCGGACATCCTTGCCAGGCGCCCGCGAGCTGCACAAGACGTGCACCGCTTTGCCGAACGGGACGAGCTCGATGATGTCCCTCGGGCACACCTCAACACACCTGCCGCAGCCTGTGCACCGCGCGTCATCGACCACTGGAATGCCCCCTGGGCCCCGGCTAAGCGCCTCGAACGGACAAACGGCTATGCAAGTGTCGTAGCCGAGGCAGCCGTAGGGACAGCTCTTGTCCCCGCCCGCCAAGAGCGCCGCTGCTTTGCAGTCCCGCACGCCGTTGTATTCAAACCTCTTGCCTACCTTGTTGTTGCCGCCCGCACAGAGTATCCGAGCCACTCGCTTGACGACCTTCCCCGCCTCAAGACCGAGCTCCTTACAGATGTTGTCGATCGTTGACACGTCGCAGACCGGGCACTTGCTCACCTGCACACCTTCATTTATCACAGCCTCAGCCAGGCCGCTGCATCCAGCGTAGCCGCACCCGCCGCAGTTCGCGCCCGGCAGCAGGTCTGTCAGCTTTTCTATCCTCGGGTCGATCTCTATTGCGAGCTTCTTGGAGGCAATCCCGAGGCCTAAACTCGCGACAAGTGCCAAGGCCACCATCACGAGAATCGCGTAAAGCATAGCCCGTCCTTTCTGACGCCTATTCTGTCGTCTTTCATTCCGGTGAGAATAACGCAGCCCAAATGTAGTGCCCGACTGAGTCGCTGTCAACACGGCACGTTGTCCCGAAGAATCAGAGTATTTGAGCTTGACGAGGGATCTTGGGATCTTGTTTTTGATATATAGGTTGGCGGGCAATGTCTCGAACGGTGGGGATTATTGAGGAGTGATTGATGATGTTCGTCCCGACGGCTATTACTATTGGACGTGGAAGGCTCACCGGCCGCCGCCAACCGTCTCAAAAGGAATGAGGAATGACGTGTAGGGGCAGACCCCCGTGTCTGCCCTTGTAGGGGCGGTTCACGAACCGCCCTTGTTATGATTTGCGACGCAGCTGTTAGCGGATGAGGGTGCATTAACGATAAAGGGCGGTTCGTGAACCGCCCCTACGCGATCCTTCGCGACCACGGGCAAACACACGAGGCCTGCCGTTTTTCTTCTGGAGGGACACCCTTCGTCGTGTCCCCTCACGCCTACCAACATTCCCACTTTTCCCTTGACATTTTCCCTTACCCAACTATAATGTATAATCGTGAATATTCTGTTTCAACTCTGTCATTCTTGCCAGAAGGTAATCCACTGCTATGTCTAATCCCAAAGTTGCCAATCTATCGGTTGATGAGCTTAAGAAACTCATTCGTGAAGAGGTCAAGCAAACTCTCACAGAGATGTTCACTGACCCTGATGAAGGGTTGGAATTGTGCGATGAGTTCAGAAACGAGCTAGAGCGCTCGCTTGCCGAAGTTGAGGCTGGAGGCAAAACACTATCCGCGCACGAAGTCGCTGCCAAGCTGGGGCTTCATTGGTGAGATGTATCGCATCAACTTCACTCCCCATGCCGAAGCCGACGTATCTCGCTTAGACATATCCATAGCGGAGCGAGTTCTCAAGAAGCTGCACTGGCTGGCCGAGAGATTTGAAATCGTCACCCCAGAAAGATTATCAGGGAAATGGCCATCGGTATTCAAATTGCGAGTCGGAGATTATCGGATTCTGTACACGTTTGACCGAGAGAAGCAGGAGATCATTGTCCATTTTGTCAGGCATCGTCGGGAAGTCTATAAAATAAAATAGACCGCTCCAGGAAGACGAAAACCGGAGATGAAGGATGTCACCACGTTCAGGAGACGATCTTTCGACGGGCGGTGAAGGATGTCGCGGCTTGAGGCGGCGAAGATGCTGGACAAAGCGGGCATCACGAACTACGGGCTCCTGCGCGACGCGCCTGCCCTGTCCATGTGGGATGTGGATCGAGATACACAAGCATTAAGAGGGGCCTTATTCCCCATTACTGATGTCTTATCTCCCGGCATGGCCGCGCCTTGGGGCCTCCATCACGGATGCCAGGACACCGGATTACAGCGCCCCACCGGACTGCCTATTCTAGAGAGCCAACGGCAAAAACTTGACACCTGCCCAGCAATTGGGTATACTGTCTAAGGAAAAGAAAATGTAAGACATCTCCTCCTCCATTCTTGATTTCAAGAGGAGGCAACTGGAGTCTCCTCTTTTTGTGGGGGAAGGGCGAGTCCCTTCCCCCTCCAGTGTTTTTACCCCGCGCCAGATCGGCTGTCTTATAGCCCGACTCGTGGCGGTCGTCTCAAACTCGCTTCAGCCGATCCCATTGGATAGACCGCTCACGCCACCGCAATCAATACGAAACGGGCGGGTCAGAGACCC
Organism: uncultured bacterium; assembly: GCA_964480475.1. GTDB lineage: Bacteria > B130-G9 > B130-G9 > B130-G9 > B130-G9 > CAYZPW01. The sequence goes on from CAYZPW010000025.1 coordinate 20,288, forward strand.
CGCACCTACGGCGCCGGGCGGAGGATAGGGAAGCGCAGCAGCCGTGCTGACTCTAACGATCCGCGTCTAAATCGAGCAACAGGCTCGCGGCGAACCCGTGAGCATCCTCCTTGCCCTCGCTGCCGAGCATCCTCGCTAACTCATTGATGCGCGGCTCGCGCCCGAGCTCGGTGACGGCAACACTAACGCCAGAATCGGATGCCTCTTTGACGACGGATATGTGCTTCTGGGCGAACCGGGCTATCTGCACCAGGTGCGAAACCACAAGGACCTGCCGCGAGCCGGCGAGCCTTCTGAGCATTCTTCCAACGTGGACCCCGGCAGTGCCGCCGATACCCGCGTCCAGCTCATCGAAGACCATTATCGGCACGTCGTCCGCGCCGGCAAGCGCGGTCTTGAGCGTAAGCATGACGCGCGATATCTCCCCGCCGGACGCGACCTTTCTGAGCGGCATCAACGGTTGACCGGGATTCGTAGAGATAACGAACTCCACTCGATCGATGCCATCCTTGCCCGGCAACTGACTACCCTCATCATCGCCTGAAGTCGCTCTGACCGCAAAATCGACGCCGAAATCGCAAGCCTGCATCGCAAGCCTGGTGAGGTTGCCTCGAACTGCCGCGGACAGTTCGTTCGCGCAACCCTGGCGGTCTTTGGATAGCTCTTCCGCTCTTTGCGTAAGCTTCTCCGCAAGCACATCCCGCTCCTCCTTCAGATGTCTTAACTGCTCCCCCTTGTGCTCAAATCCAGCGAGCCGTTCGCGGAACTCATCGAGCTTACTCAGCAGGTCATCGGCCCCACAGTGATGTTTGCGGGCGAGTGAGGACAGAGCCGCCAGCCGGTCCTCAACCACTTCTAGCCGGTCCGGATCGAACGAAAGCGAGTCAGCAAGCGCCCGCGCCTCGCCAGCTACTTCTTCGAGCGAAAGCCGCGCATCGGCGACCCTGTCCGCCATTGTGGTCATCGCGTCGTCCATCTTTGTGCCGGCGATCATCTGCCGCTCAAGCGTCGAGAGGCTCTCGCAGACCGACCTCGGGGCTCTCCATAGCAGATGGTCGGCCGAGGCATAAAGCTCCGCGAGCTTCTCGGCGTTCGCCAGTCTTCGTCTCTCGTCCTGAAGCGACTGAAACTCGTTTTCCTCGATTCTCAGCCGCTCAAGCTCTTGAACGTAGAACTCCAGCAGCTCCCGCTCGTCGTCAGCGCGGCGGTTCGCTGATTCGGCAGAGCGGACCTGAGCGTCGAGCTCCTTGAACCGCTCGTAAAGCCGCGTTACCTCATTCCTTGCGTCCGAGAGACCGCCGAACTCGTCAAGCGTCAAGAGCTGATACCGCGTCGAGAACAGCCGCTGATGCTCGTGCTGACCGTGGAAATCCACGACAAGCTCACCTATTCTCTGCAATACCGAGAGAGGCACAGGCCGATAATTGACGTACGATTTGCCCCGACCGTCCCGTCTCATGCTGCGCTTCAGAACCACAATATCGTCATCAGGATCAACCAAGCCCGCCAAGAGCGCCAACAGCTCCTCGCGAAGCCGCGCCTCGACCCGGCTGGACCTCTCCGTCGGACCGATCTCAAGGACGACCTCGACAACCGCCTCGTCCGCGCCCTGCCGAAGAACATCACGAGAGGAGCGCTCGCCCAATGCAAAGCCGATGGCGCCGACGAGGATCGTCTTGCCCGCGCCGGTCTCGCCCGTGATCACGTTCAGGCCCGGCCCGAAACTGGCCGTCAGTTGATCGATGATCCGGAAGTCTGATATTCGCGCCTCGGATATGTGCATCCGCATGTTCTCCTTTGACCGATAGGCTATGAGGCGCAGCTTGCGGTGTCAACAGCGTAGGGTGTTAGCGAAGGCATTAGAACCCGTATGGGCGGTGTCTCAGACCCGCCCGCCTACATGAATCCCTACGGATACGAGGCATTTTATGCGACCGTCAATTCGAGCGGGTGGGTCTGAGACACCTACAGGCGGATCCCGACAATCGCGTCGCATAAGAGAACCGCCGCGTTGATCTTGACAATCGGCCGTATTGCCTGTATCGTTGCTGTCTGATATGGACAACGAAATCCTCGTCAATCGACTTATGACCGAGCCTCATACACCCCAAGTCTCAAAACGATAACTAAGATAGTCGCGTAGACACATGCAAGACAACATACAAGGGGTTCGCCGCGCGGCGAATCTCCGCCCGTTTCGGCGCACATGAGCGATACGAAGAATCGGGCAGACACAAGGAGCCTGGGTTATATGTGAGACGGGCGGAGACAGGTCCAATCCCTAGGAAACGTGATACAACTGCAATGACCCAGGCTCACGAAGTCGCCCCGCGCCAAACCATCATCGTGCACAAAGAGAAGAACCAACGGTTGTCAAATGGCTGAGAAGCTGGGGTTCAGGTCAGTCTCATTCGCGCGGCTGGAGCTCACCGAAAAGGCAAAAGAGCCGCCCCAAAAGAGAGCCATCATAAGGAACGTCTCGTTCAGCGTGAAAGTCGGCGAGCTCTTCGTAATCGCTGGCCCATCAGGGTCCGGAAAAAGCACCTTGCTGAGGCTCGCAAACCGCCTGCTGATACCCACGACCGGGGCCATTTGTCTCGACGGACACGACATCTCGGAGCTCGAGGTTACCGCGCTTAGGCGAAAGGTGGGCCTCGTTCAGCAGACCCCGGCGCTTTTTTCCGGCACAGTTCTTGAGAACGTCCGATACGGCCCAAGTGTGGCAGCCACGGAGAGAGCTCGAATCGCCAATACCGATGAGATGGCGCTCGCGATAAGATGCCTGCGTCTGGCCGGGCTTGACGATAGCTTCTTGTCGCGCAAAGTCAATGAGCTCTCCGAAGGAGAGATGCAGCGCGTCGCGATTGCCAGGGTACTTGCGAATCAACCCGAGGTGCTGCTCCTGGACGAGCCGACAGCGTCGCTAGACCCGACACCGACGTTGACTGTGGAGAAGCATGTTCAGGGCCTGAAGGAAGTGCAGGAGATTGCGATTCTCTTCGTCACGCACGACGTCGAGCAGGCCAAACGCATCGGCGATCGGGGGGTTCTCCTCGTCAATGGCCAAATCGTCGATGAAGGCCCTCTTCCCAAGCTGTTCACCGACCCGCAGAACGAGACCACACGAGCATTCGTGAGCGGCAAGCTTTGACATTGATTCTCGCGAGGGTTTAGGGGCCCGGATTGTGCCAAGTTTTTTGGGTTCAGGGCCGCATGTGTAGAGGGATTTCAGCCTCTTGATTTGGTCGAATTGTGACGCTTATAGGTAGCCCGAATCTGATTGTAATCCTGGCCAAGTGATAGCTTCCGGCCAGTTTCCACAGCGCATTTGGGCGTTATCAGGCTTTTGACAGTCATCGTTCATCTTGGCAGTCCTGCATGGGCGTCTTCGGACATGTGAGGTAAAGACGGATGTTATCCAGAAAAACCGGACCAAAAGAGGAACTGGAGAATCGTGCTTGCTTCCCGTCTATATCATTCGTGGGAGCGATTCTGCTGGGGATGGCGTGTGATCATACCCGGAAGCCTGGAAGGCTATCGCAGAGATCATCCAGGGTCTAAGGACTCAGGCGGGAGGACTGACTCGTCAACGCAGCTCGGGCGTATTATTATGATCGGCGTGGATTTGGGTTCTTGAGGATGGTTGGCGAATGTCAGATAGCGATGTGATCATAGAGTATCGGGACGTTCACAAGCGTTTCGGCGAGCTGGTTGTGCTTGACGGCGTGAACCTTCGCGTGCGGCGCGGCGAGACGCTAACGATCGTGGGTCGGAGCGGGATTGGCAAGTCGGTGATGCTCAAGACGCTGACAGGGCTGATGTCCGTTGATTCGGGGCGCATTTTCGTTGATGGCGATGAGGTTACCGAGCTCGATGAGGACCAGCTTCGGGACGTTCGTCGCAAGATGGGCATGCTCTTTCAGAACTCCGCGCTCTTCGATTCGATGACTATCTATGAGAACGTGGCCTACCCGCTCAAGGAGCATACCGATTTCAATGACGGAAAGCGGCTCGAGGTCGCGAAAGAGACGCTGGAGATGGTCGATCTTCACGGCATCGAGGACCAGCTGCCGGGCGAGCTCTCAGGCGGGATGAAGAAGCGCGTCGGGCTTGCCCGTGCAATTGCGCTTCGTCCGCCGATAATCCTGTACGACGAGCCAACCACGGGGCTTGATCCCATAACAGCAAACGTCATCAATCGGATGATTCGCAGGCTCCAGGAGCGACTTGAGATAACATCCATCATCGTTACGCACGACCTTCAGAGCGCGTTCATGGTAACAGACCGCATCGCGATGCTTCATGGGGGCAAGATCATCTCGGTGCAAAGCGTCGAGGAGTTCCGGCGCTCCCAAGATGAGCGGATTCATGAGTTCGCGACGGGCGGCCTGACGGAGCAGGAGCTGAAAAGCGTTGGCCGGATGATCTGAAGGCCGGCATTCAGGACCATGCCCAACCGGATAACAATCCTCCCAGAGCTCGTCGCGAACAAGATAGCCGCTGGCGAGGTCGTCGAGCGGCCCGCGTCGGTGGTCAAGGAGCTCATCGAGAACTCCCTCGACGCCGATGCCACGGACATCGTCATCGACGTGCAGGCCGGTGGGAAGCGGCTCGTCCGGGTGCAGGACGACGGCGTTGGCATGAGTTGGGACGACGGTCTGCTCGCGTTTGAGCGCTTCGGGACGAGCAAGGTCAGGACGGTGGCGGACCTCGACAGCATAACCACGCTCGGCTTTAGAGGTGAGGCGCTGGCAAGTATCGCCTCGGTCGCTCAGGTAGCGCTCAAGACGCGCGAACGAGGCGCCGATGCCGGCACGCTGGTCGTCATACACGGCGGCGTGCTGAAGAAGGTCGAGGACGTTGGCTGCCGGGAGGGGACGTTGGTGGAGGTCGCGAACCTTTTCTACAACACTCCCGCGCGAAGGGCTTTCATGGTTAGCACGGACACTGAGTTCTTCTGGGTGACGCAGACTGTTACCCAGTATGCGCTCTGTCGGCCTGACGTGAGGTTCATCCTGACGCACAACGAGAGAAAGGTCATCGACGCGGCCGTCTCGGACGATTTCAGGCGTCGCATCGCGGCTGTTTTGGGCCAAGACCTGCTCGAAAAGCTGGTCAGCGTTTCCGCCAAGTCAGATGATATGGCCTTGAAGGGCCACGTCGGCCTCCCGACGAAGGCAACTTCCTCAGGGCGGCGCCTCCAATCGATATTCGTGAACCGCCGCGCGGTGAGCTCAAAGCCGCTGTTCGGCGCGATTTACGACGCTTACAGCCCCTATCTGATGCGGGGCCGGCATCCGGCGCTAGTCCTTTTTCTCGAGGTTGACCCAAAACGAGTGAACGTGAACGTCCATCCGACGAAGCGGCAGGTCAGGTTCATCCAGCAGGGCAGAGTGTGCGAGTTTGTCCGACAGGCGATTGTCGAGACGCTGAGAAGGACGCTGAGGGCCCCGGTGGCCGAGATCACACGGAACCTGAAGGCGCCGTCAGTGCGTCCGGCCGAGCCGATGGCGATTGACATTGCCGAGACCTATGACGAGCCGGTTGACCGAGCAACTCCTGAAGCGGCGGCGGAGTTTCCACATACAGAGTTAGACCTGCCGGAGGGGGAGCCGCAAATCCGAGCCGATGCAGCTGACGCCGCTTTTGAGCCGATGCCCAGCACCCCTGCACGATCCGATGTCGTCCATCCGGCTGTTGACGCGAGACCGGGCCTGTCCAGTGCCGCCAAGATGCCATCCGAGATAGGCTTAGAGCCGAGCGCAGAACCGCCGGGCGAGCGACCGATTGCCGATGCAAGGCCGGGCGCCCTCTTCGCGGAGCGACTCGTCCCGGTCGGCCAGATCGACAACTCGTTCGTGGTTGCTCAGGGCGGAGGCGCGGTCGTCATCCTGGATCAGCACGCGGCGCACGAGCGGATATACTACGAGAAGTTCCTGCGGCAGGTTCGGATGGGCACGATTCCGAGCCAGCGGCTCCTGATGCCGGCTCTGCTTGAGATGGCGCCCGCGATGCGAGCCCTTCTGCTCAAAAGCAGGGAGATTCTCGAGCCGATGGGGCTTGAGCTGGAGGACTTTGGCGGCGGGTCGATTGCAGTCAAATCGAGGCCGGCGCTCTTGTCGGACAACGACGTCGAGGAGATCGTGGCCGAGATCGGGGAGCTCTTGGCGCAGTCGAAGAAAGTCAAGGAAGCCTCGTTCAGGCCGGTCGATGAGATATGCGCGCTTTACGCCTGCAAGGCTGCTGTGAAGGCCGATCGGCCGCTATCGATTGCCGAGATGCAGGAGCTGCTTGACCGGCTGGCAAAGACCGACCACCCGATGACCTGCCCCCACGGCCGTCCTACAACGGTCGAGCTCGACCTTTCTGACCTCCGCAAGTCGTTCCTGCGCCCTGCGAGGAAATAGACCCAGTGCCAGGGCCGACGGCGACCCGTCGCTGCCGGAGACCAGATTGAGAGTGCTAAGGCGCTTCTTAGACGAACGGGGAAGGTGTGTAGGTGGTTACTCGGACCTCACGAGACGCACCCCATTATACGCCCACGGCTTATCGGGTGTGCACCAATCAAAGCGAACGGCCGAACGGCAGGAACTGGCCCGGTAGCACCAGCTACCGCCCCGCGCGACACGGCAGGTGCCACTAGCGGGTCCTCTAGGATCATCATCCGGATCTGGCCGCAGGCCATAATAACCAGACGAATACCAATCCCAACACCACTCGTTCGCGTTGCCATGCATGTCATATATACCAAATCCATTCGCCCGCTTCTGGCGTACTTCCCGCTTCTGAAGACCAGAATTCCGACCATGCCACCCCATAAGACTAAGAGCCGATTCCGAATCACCTCCATAGAACCGCGTTGTCGTTCCTGCCCGACAGGCATACTCCCATTCCGCCTCCGTCGGCAGACGATAGCCGTTCGCATCGAAGTTGCAGGCCACGTCCGCCCAGGCTATATGATCTCCACTGTATGAGATATTCATAATCGTATAGCATTCCACATAACCGTTCGCTTCGGACAGCTCATTGCAGAATGACACGCAGTCGTACCAGGTAACTCCCTCTATGGGATAATTGTCCCCGCGCTCTTCGAAGCAGTCGTTCCAGCCCATAACGTCTTCCCACAGCTTCTCCGTCACTTCACTCTTAGACATCTGAAACGCCGAGATATTCACGGTCCGCTGCGGACCCTCGTCTGGCTCGCGGTCCTCTTCGTCGTCCGGAGAGCCCATCAAGAAAGGGCCAGCGGGGATGGAGACCATTATGATGTCGGTCGAAGGGCCTGTGCTGCCTTGTGACCTGGCGATGCGGAAGCCGGTGCAGTAGCTCCAGTCGCCGGGGTGGGCGAAATCCCGACTGGCAGATCGGCAGTTTCGGGCCTCGGCATAATAGACTCCGCTTCGACACACCCGCCCATTATTCTGGGCCCAGGGGCCGCTGGGAGGGCCTTTCGGGTCTGCGCTGGCGCTCACCTCATAGTAGTCCGGGTCATACCAATCCCAGCACAACTCGCTTAGGTTGCCGTGCATATCGTAGAGACCCCACGCGTTCGGTTCTCTCTCCCCGACAGGATGAATCTCATGACCCGAATTGGCACTGAACCACGCCGCCAACCCCAGATCAGACTCTGAATCACCCGTGTAGAACCTCGTGGTCGTTCCTGCACGACACGCATACTCCCATTCCGCCTCCGTCGGCAACCGGTAGCCGTTGGCCTCCCAGTTGCAGGAGACCTCAGCGGAGATGACGTGATCGCCGTCGTATGACGGGTCAGTGATTGTGTAGCAGTTGGCAAGTCCTCCGGCCTCGGACAGTCTGTTGCAGAAGCTCAGACAGTCGAGCCAAGAGACATCGCTGACAGGATAATCATCGCCGGGGGAGCCGCTTTCATTCCAGCCCATAACGTCTTCCCATTGCTTCTGCGTTACCTCCGTCTCGGCGATCATCAACGCGGAGATGCTGACCGTGTGTTGCGGGTCCTCATCCGCGCCTCGCCCCTCCTCATCCTCCGGCGAGCCCATCAGAAACGAGCCTGCCGGTATAGGCAGCATCCTGATGCCAGGTCCCGGGCCACCACGAATGGCAAACGGTGCATAGCTTATCTCGCTCTTGAAGTTGAGCGTTCCCGGCGCAGTAAGCCCGGCGGCGAACTGAAAACCGCCCTCCACCCCATCAGGAACACCGAACCGGAGCACAGGCGTCCGGCCCATCTCGAACGAGACAGGGATATATACAGCCACAAGCCACGGTTCGATGGAACCTGTCAGCCCTCCCGAGGCGTCTATGAAGAGAAGAGAGTCATCAGGCACGAAGAGCGCAAGGTAAACATCCACGCTCGTCGCCTCACCGGAGTTCTCGGCAGAAAGGCTCACCTCGATTGTGTCGCCGGATTGATACGCATCGGCGTCCGTATAGATTGTGATTGCGGGCTGGCCGCTCGCTGTCATCGCCACTAGCGCAAAGACCGCGAGGATCATGCATATAACTGTTGTTCTCACGTCTCCCTCCGTCTGTCTCAATCATAGATTAACTCACAGTCGATCCAAATATACCTCAATGTCCGCAGTTTCAACAGACGACCCAGGACGCTTGAACGGTCCCGCCGCATTCCGCCTCATCTTCCTTGTTGTTGGGATTACGACTTGCTATCCTTGCAACGACTTGAGCGCTACTTTTCTCTAACATTCAACAGCAAAGGAAGGGGACAAGATGAGCAGAGCAATTGATCTCATATCAACAATTGTCTGGATGATAACGCTGGTGGCCACTGCGGCGCTCGCCGGGCCAGTCATCACCATCTACACCGACAGCGACACCTATACAACGGGCGACGCCATCGAGGTCAGTCTGTCGGCCAAGAACTTGGACGAGGCGATGAGCGTTGCCGTATATATCGGTCTGCTGGGGCCTGACGGCGTCATATACACGCTGCAGTTCGAGGGATGGACCGACGGGATTGAGCCCTGGATTCCGGAGATATGGGTGCCTCGTTCCTACAACCTGAACCGGACGTCCTTCTGGTCGTTCGATGTGCCGTGCCTGATGCCGCCGATTGAGGACGAAGGCCTGTATCATTTCATGGCTGGACTCACGCGCTCTGGGACGTTTGAGTTCGTATGTGACATAAGTTACGCGCCGTTTGAGGTCCGGTATGGCCCTCCGACTGACTTCTACGTGGATGCCCAGACCGGGGATGACTCTAATGACGGGTCTGAACGTGCTCCCTGGGGCACGATAACGCACGCATTGGGGGCTGTTGCGGGAACGGAATCTGACCCGGTTACAATACACGTCGCCGCCAGCGCATACTCCGCCTCGACAAACGGCGAGGGTTTTCCGCTCGAGATGAAGTCCTACGTGTCGCTCATCGGCGCCGGTTCAGACACGACCGTATTGGACGCAGAGGGCAATGCGTTTCACGTCATCTACTGTGACGGCGTGGCTAGCTTGGCCATTGAAGGGTTTGCCATAATGGGCGGTAGCGCCGATGGTCCTGAGGACCCTGACCAATGCGGCGGCGGCATATACTGCTATCTCAGTTCCCCGGTGATCCAGAACAACGCGATAGCAGGCAACTCGGCGAAGTGGGGCGCCGGGATAATCAGTTGGTTCAGCTCGCCTACGATACAAGGCAACACAATTGCAGACAACACTGGAGACCACGGCGGGGGGATATACTGCGACAGGAGTTCGGCCACTATCCAAGACAACGCGATAACGGGTAATTCGGCGCAGAACGGCGGCGGGATATACTGCTTAAATTCATCACCTACCGTGACAGATTGCGAGATCAGAGGCAACACTGCCACCACACAGCATCAGTTCGGGGGAGGGGGCATATTCTGCATGAGCTCCCCGATCACGATTGACTCCTGCTCCATAAGCGAGAACGTGGCCTTCGCGGGAACTGGGGTGTATGTTGCCGCAGGCGGGGGAATACTACTGATGGAAATGTCTCCTCCTTCGAGCCATTGGGCAGCCGCTGGTGGCAGTTCTGACAGAAAGGACAATACGTCCACGGTGGTGCGTAACTGCACGATAAGCGACAACGTCTGCTCAGGTGCTGAGGAAAGCGGTGGCGGAGGAATCGCGGTGGTCAACATACACGCGACGATCCAATCGTGCGTATTCAGCGGCAACTCGGCAGGCTCAGCCGGTGGTGGAATGGCCTGGGCCCAAATAACATACTATGATACGAAGCGTGAGGCGGGCAAAGATACGTTTGAAGGCCTCATCAGAGACTGTGTTTTCAAAGAGAATCTTGCCGCGCTTGGTGCTGGGATTGCGATCGGCGACGCATCTCCGGTTATCGCAAACTGCTTGTTCACAGCCAATAGCGCCTTGTGGGGCGGCGGGGCCTTTGCATTTCAGGCCCACGATGCTCCATGTTCTCCTGAAGCGGTGAACTGCACGATTTCTGGCAATGCTGCGGGCTTGTGGGGCGGCGGCGCGATCTATAGCTCCGGGGCGGCCGCCCATTTGGAAAACAGCATTGTATGGGGCGATGAGGACGATATTCTGGTCCATTCCGGTGAAGTGTCTATCTCATATTCCTGCGTCCAGGCTGGCTATGAGGGTGAGAGCAACATCCACGACGCCCCGATGTTTGTTTCCGGGCCCTTCGGCGATTATTACCTGCATCCAGATAGCCCGTGCATAGATGCCGGCAGCAAGTCCGCGGAAGACGCCGGGCTTTCAGATAGGACAACGCAGGCCGACGGCACGCCCGACACCGGGACGGTCGATATGGGCTTCCACTTCCCACTCCCTAAAAACTACCCAGCGACGAGACTGGAGTGCGAAAGAACGCCGTCTAGGCACGCAATTGGCCCCCTCTGGCCAGCCCATCTGAGCGATGCGAGAGGCGAAAAACAACCCAACGTGCACTACATGAACTTCTCGTGCGAGAACATCGGTGGAAATCAGGCTAAGAAGGGAAAACTCGCCAAAGGTGGTCTTGGAGGCCTGAATCGCCGGGAGGGCGGCTATAGAGTGGCGCGCCTGGTGCGACTCGAACGCACGACCTACGGATTAGAAGTCCGTTGCTCTATCCAGCTGAGCTACAGGCGCAGTTAGCGACTTGGGCATTAAGAACCATAGTCCCGGCCTTGCGAGTTTTCAATATGGTTGTCTGAGGATTTCCTGCAACAGCGACAATTTGCAGTTCACAGCAGGCCAAGTTCGGAGTAGAGGGGGCGATGGGAGCATGGTTGGCGGCCCGAAGCGCGACAATGCGGAACATGCGTGCTAGTAGTGCGTTCCACAAATTACATAGGATTCAAGCGACTGCGATATCATCCATATCACTCCATATCCGACAGTATATGCGGAACGCTCTACTAGCGTCTCCGTAACCAAGGATTACCAGCCAACGGCAGGCAAGACGTAGAATCTAGACTCGTCCGTGGACGGCGGCGTGGCCCTCGGCAGTCATCCTAGGCGAGCTTCCTGCGCCAGTAGTCGAGGAGGTCTTTCAGCGTTTGCCCGAGCGGGATTTCGGGGAGCCAACCGGTGGCTTCGCTGAAGCGGTCGTGCGAGCCCAGGAGCAGCGGGATGTCCAGCGGGCGCAGGAGCTCTTTGGAGACCTCGATCTCAATCCTCGTGTCGCTTAACGACAGAAGAGTTTCCAGAACCTCTCGAATCGATACTGCGTGACTCGAGCAGATGTTGTAGATGACCCCGGCCGACCCCTTCTCTAGCGCGAGCACGTAGGCTCGGACGACGTCCCGAACGTCCAGGAAATCGCGCCTCGCAGCCAGATTGCCGACCCGCACAACAGGCTCGGATTTCCCCAGTTCGACCTCGGTGATCTGCCTGGCGAATGCCGAACACACGAAAGCTGGCGCCTGCCGGGGGCCAGTGTGGTTGAACGAACGGACGATGATGACCGGGAGGGCGCGCGCCCTGGCGTAGAAACCGGCAAGTACCTCAGCGCAGGCCTTCGAGGCGGCGTAGATGCTCATGGGCTGGATGGGGTGCTCCTCCGTGATAGGACACTCATCCTCCGCAACAGGACCATACACCTCGCAGGTGCTGACTATTAAAACCTTGGGCTTGCTGACCAGCTTCGAGGCGGCATCCAGCAAGTTGGACGTGCCCTGGATGTTGACCCGCGCGGTTAACCCCGGCTGGGTGCGCGCAATCGAGACGGAGCTCATCGCCGCGAGATGGACGATAGCGTCTGGGGTCACTTCCTGGAGTAGATCATTGAGCTTCTTCTCATCCAGGATGTCGCACTCGTGAACATCGAGCTCGGGCGGGATGTGGCTGCCAAGCAGTTCAGCCGAGAGGGCTGTGCCGCTGACCTTATCCCCTCGCGCGGTGAGATGCTCGATAAGGTATCCCCCGACGAAGCCCTCCGCGCCAGTTATGAAGACGCGCATCAGAGCCCCAGACGGTGGATCGCATGCGGCCCGTGCTCATGGCTGGTTGACAGAAGCTCCAGGTCGGAGTCAACCATCATCTTGACGAGCTGCTTAAAGGAGACCCTTGGCCGCCAGCCGAGAACCTCCCGGGCCTTAGTCGCGTCCCCGACGAGAAGATCGACCTCCGCAGGCCTTATGAACCGCTCATCGACCTTGACGTGGTCGCGGTAGTCAAGGCCAACATGCGAGAAGGCAATCTCGCAGAGTTCACGCACCGAGTGGGTCTCGCCCGTCGCGATGACGTAGTCGTCTGGGTGGTCCTGCTGGAGCATGAGCCACATCGCCTCGACGTAGTCGCCCGCGAAGCCCCAGTCCCGCTTGGCCTCCAGGTTGCCCAGCCGCAGCTCGTCGGCGAGGCCTAGCTTCACCTTCGCCGCCCCGCACGAGACCTTCCGGGTCACGAACTCGAGCCCCCGTCTGGGTGACTCGTGATTGAAGAGCATCCCCGAGCAGTTGAACATGCCGTAGCTCTCGCGGTAATTGACTGTGGTCCAGTGTCCATAGACCTTTGAGACCCCATACGGGCTGCGGGGGTGAAAGGGGGTCATCTCCGTTTGGGGTACCTCGCGGACCTTGCCGAACATCTCGCTGGATGACGCCTGATAGAACCTCGCCTTGGGGTTCACCTCCCTTGTCGCCTCGAGCAATCGCATCACGCCGAGCCCTGTGATCTCGCCGGTCAATATCGGCTGGTTCCAGGACGTAGGCACAAACGACTGCGCCGCGAGGTTATAGACCTCGTCCGCCGCCGACTGTTTGAGAGCCATCTTGAGCGAATTCTGGTCGAGCAGATCGCCCGGGAGCAGCTCGATGCGGTCAACCAGGTGCGCTATCCGTTCGAAGTTGGTCGTGCTGGCACGACGCTGCATCCCGAAGACCTCGTAACCCTTTTGAAGCAGAAACTCGGCCAGATACGAGCCATCCTGGCCCGTGATCCCAGTAATCAGTGCATTCGTCATGTATCCTCCTATCTTTCAGCGTTGTTTGAACAAGGAGTTTAGAGCCAAAGCCATGACAGGTGCAACAACCTGTCTCTGCGGGTGATATCCTTCACCCGGTAGGACATGATCGCGTGTGTATTGGGCCTGTTCTGGCGCGATCGCACAAGGCCTAGTGGTATTCGTCCCAGCTGCGGACTTTGAGGTCATCGCGCGTCGTGCCCTGTATTGCCTCGACGAGGCGCTTGGCAATCTGCTCGTTGGTTATCAGGGGAACGCCAAAGTCAACGGCCTTTCTTCTGATGAGGTAGTCGTTGTCGAGTTCCTCTTCCTCGATGTTCTTCGGGATGTTTATCACCAGGTCGATCTTGCCCTCGGCGATATAGGTAAGGACGTTTGGCTCCTTGCCATCCAGTGGCCAGTGCAGCATCGTGGCCTCGATGCCGTTTGCCTTCATGAAGTTGGCTGTGCCCCCCGTCGCGTAGAGGTCGAAACCCATCTCCTTCAACGTCTTCGTGCAGCCCAGCAGGTCCGCTTTGCTCTCGATTGGCCCCGTAGAAAGCAGGATGCTCCTCTTGGGCAGCCTGAACCCGACCGAGAGCAGGCTCTTCAGAAACGCCTCGTCGAAGTCGTCGCCCAGGCAAGCGACTTCGCCCGTGGAGGACATCTCCACTCCTAATACGGGGTCGGAGCCTTTGAGCCTCGTGAACGAGAACATCGGCGCCTTCACACCAACGTAGTCGAGGTCGAAAGATGAGCGGACCACTTTTGAGGCGCTCTTGCCCATGATTACCTCAGTCGCGAGGTCCACGAAATTGGTCCCGAAGACCTTGGACACGAACGGCAGGCTTCGCGAGGCACGGAGATTGCACTCGATGACCTTGACCTCGTTCCTCTTCGCCAGGAACTGGATGTTGAACGGGCCGGTGATGTCCAGTGCCCGCGCGATCTTCTGGGCAATTATCTTAACGCGCCTCATGGTCTCGAGGTAGGTCCTTTGAGGCGGGAGAACCATCGTGGCGTCCCCGCTGTGAACCCCGGCGTTTTCGACGTGCTCCGAGACCGCATAGCAGTAAAGCTCCCCGTCCTTTGCGACAGCGTCAATCTCTATCTCTTTTGCGCCCGCGATGAACTTGCTGATTACCACCGGATGTTCCTTGCTGACGTCCGAGGCCTTTTGCAGATATTCTTTCAGCTCGTGCCTACCCAGAGCAATGCTCATCGCCGCGCCGCTCAGAACGTAGCTGGGTCTGATCAGGACTGGATAGCCGACGCCGTCCGCGAATCGCTCTGCTTCTTCCAGGCTCGTTAGTTCCTCCCATTCGGGCTGGCGTATCCCCAAGTCATCAAGCAATCTCGAGAACTTGTGCCGGTCCTCGGCAGTATCGATACTGATCGGCGATGTGCCCAGTATCCTCACTCCAGCGTTGTGCAGAGGAAGGGCTAGGTTGTTGGGGATTTGGCCGCCCATTGAGACGATAATCCCTCCTGGCAGCTCTTTCTCACAGATGTCGAGAACCCTCTCGAAGCTGAGCTCGTCGAAATAGAGCTTATCACAGATATCGTAGTCCGTGCTGACTGTCTCCGGGTTGCAGTTCAGCATTATCGTCTGAAAGCCCAACTTCTTCAGGGCGATCACGGTGTTGACGCAGCACCAGTCGAACTCGACCGAGGACCCGATCCGATACGGCCCGCCGCCGATAACGATGACCTGGTTCTTACCGTTCAGTTCGATGTCATCCGCGATGCCGTTGTATGTGAGATACAAGTAGTTGGCGCTGGCGGGGTATTCGCCCGCGAGCGTGTCTATCTGTTTGATGCAGGGCGTTATGCCGAGCTCCTTCCGTCGCTTGCGAACGGCCTCCTCGCGTGCGCCCGTGATGTGCGCAATCTGCGCGTCCGAGAAGCCCTTCTGCTTCGCCTCTCTGAAGAGCTCACAAGGCATGTCCTCAAGACTGTAATCCTTCAACAGTTGCCACAACTCCACGATGTTCTTCATCTTAAAAAGGAACCACTTGTCAACGTGAGTCATCTCGTGGATTCGCTCAACCGTGCAGCCCGTCCTTAACGCCTCAGCAATTGCGAACATCCTCCTCTCGGTAGGCTCGGTGAGTTCAGCGTCTAGGTTGTCGAATGAACGGTCGTTGCAGACGAGACCTTTTAGCCCCAAGTCCAACATCCGGATAGCCTTCTGCAAGACCTCCTCGTAGCTCCGGCCGATGGCCATGACCTCGCCGACTGACTTCATCTCGGAGCCGATGCTGACGCTCACGTTACTGAACTTGTTGAGGTCCCAACGCGGGTATTTGAGGACGATGTAATCCAGCGCCGGCTCGAAGCAGGCGGACGTTTTTTTGGTCACGATGTTTTCGAGCTCGGTCAATCCGTCGCCCAGGGCCAGCTTTGTCGCTATAAAGGCGAGCGGATAGCCCGTTGCCTTTGAGGCGAGCGCGGAGCTCCTGCTCAGCCGGGCGTTGACCTCGATGATCCTGTGGTCCTCCGACTCGGGGTCCAGGGCGAACTGAACGTTGCATTCGCCGATGATCCCAAGATGCCTTATCAGCTTGATGGCGGTGGCCCGCAGTCTGAAGTTCTCCCTCGCGGTCAGCGTCTGCACGGGGGCCACAACGATGCTCTCGCCGGTGTGAATCCCCATCGGGTCAACGTTTTCCATCGAGCACACGGCGATACAATTGTCGAAGCGGTCGCGGACGATCTCATACTCCACCTCCTTCCAGCCGCGGAGATACTCCTCGATCAGAACCTGGCTGCTATGCGCAAACGCCATCTCTGTCTTGTGCTCAAGCTGCTTCGCATTATGGACGACGCCGGAACCCAAGCCGCCAAGCGCGAATGCTATCCTGCACATCACGGGGTAGCCGATCTCTTCCGCGGCACTGAGCGCCTCATCAACGCTCGTGGCGGCCTTACTCAATGGAACCTTCAGCCCGGCCTCCTTGACCTTCTTGACGAACAGGTCGCGGTCCTCGGTATTCAGAATCGCCTTAATAGGCGTGCCCAGGACGCGGACGTCGTGCTTTTTCAGGACGCCTGTTTCGGCCAGCTCAAGGCCAACGTTCAGCGCCGTCTGGCCCCCGAAACTGAGCAGTATCCCGTCCGGTTGCTCTTTCTCGATGACCTTCTCGACAAAGAAGGCGTCAATTGGCAAAAAAAAGATCTTGTCCGCCAGATACTCCGAAGTCTGGATGGTTGCGATGTTCGGGTTGACCAGAACGGTCTTTATGCCCTCCTCCTTGAGCGCCTTGATCGCCTGGCTGCCGGAGTAGTCGAACTCCCCCGCCTGGCCTATCTTTATCGCTCCTGAGCCTAAGATCAGAACATTCTTGAATCGCGTCATCTCATCGCCCGCACAAACATGTCAAACAGGAACTCAGAGTCGTCCGGCCCAGGCGACGCCTCAGGATGAAATTGCGTCCCAAAGAACGGCTTTGAGATGTGAATGATGCCCTCGTTTGTCCTGTCGTTGTCGTTGTAAAACCACTCTCGCCAGTCCTGGGGCAACGTATCGGCATCGACCGCATAGCCGTGATTCTGCGACGTTATGTAGCACCGCCTGGACCCCGTCTCAACGCAAGGCTGATTCTGGCTCCTATGGCCGTATTTGAGCTTGTAAGTGTCCGCCCCGGCGGCCAGCGCGAGTATCTGCGAGCCGAGGCATATCCCGAGAACAGGTATGTTCCGAGACAGAGCCTTCCGAACGTTCTCGACAGTCTCAGGGCACATCTTCGGGTCGCCAGGGCCATTTGATATGACAATGCCGTCGGCTTTATCTTGGGAGAAATCGTAATCCCACGGACACCGTAAAACCGTTATGTCTCTTTGTGTGAAGGCCCGGATTACGTTGTGCTTGACGCCGCAATCGACAAGAAGTATCCGCTCATCGCCTCTCTTGTATTCGATTGGCGCCTCGCTGCTCACTTCTTTCACGAGGTTTCGCAGGTGCGGGTCATCGAACTCGAGCTCGTCCTTGTCATAGACGATCTTGCCCGGCAGAGTGCCCTGCTCCCGCAGCCGTTTCGTCAACTCGCGCGTGTTTATGTCGTATATGCCAGGAATACCGTGCTCGACCATCCACTCGGATAACGACTTCGAGGCGCTCCAGTGCGAGTAATTGTGCGAGTAGTCCGCGACTACAAGGCCGAGAACCTGTATTCGCTCCGACTCGAAATGCCTCGATAGGCCCTCCTCGAGCTCGTCCTTGGGCACGCCGTAGTTGCCAATCAGAGGATATGTCATAACCAATATCTGGCCCCGATACGACGGGTCGGTGAGGCTCTCCGGGTAGCCGACCATCCCGGTATTGAAAACGACCTCCCCGCTCACTGGCTTCTCTGCGCCAAAGCAATACCCGTTGAATGCGGCGCCGTCCTGCAAGACAAGTCTTGCCGCCCGTTTCTTAGGTATCATTCCGTAGATGCCCTGCTTATCCCTGTGAAGTTGAAACCATCGCTGCGCTGCTGTCATCCGGCTGCTTTAGAGCATGGCCGAATCTCCAATTGCGCTGCCGGGCTGAGCCAATAATCAGAGAGCACTACGAAAGAGTCAATCGTGATTGCAGAACGCGACGAATAAGATTAATCCAAGCTCGCTGCGGCTTTTGTTGTGCGGTGGCTTGACACGGCATTCATTGGCGTTGGCCTGGCACCGCCTGACAACTGGCCGCCCCGGTGTGCCCGCGACGCGTTTCAGACCAAAACCGCGACGGATTCGATTCGCGATATCGTCTTGGGGCGCAACTGACCAACGCGAACATAGACAACTTTCTCGCCTCGCGCC